>CAIKUF010000001.1 GCA_903830565.1 uncultured bacterium
ACGCACCCGATCGAACCGCGCTGCGCCGCCCTGGCCGCGTTGCTCCTCGTTGCAGGCATTGAGCCTGCGCCTCGTCGCGCCTTGCCAGAACGGCACATCGCGGCCCGCTCGGGCGCGTTCAACTGCGGTTTCTAGGATGAACGCATCAGCAGCTTGCTGAGGAGTGATCTGTCGGCACGAACAACCCAATGTGGTCCGTCGCGCAATGAGCCCGCGCGTCGTCCAAGGACACGAGTTTGGCACGTCGCCTGCGGTCGTCCGCTTCTTCGTTGCCAGCTCATGCCGGTTCTTCACGGGCACGACCAGTGATAGCATTCAGTGTCGTCACTTTGAAAGCGGAGATGACATCATGACCAACCTCAGCATCCGCGGCCTTGGCGCGGAAGCGCTTGCCGAGCTGAAAGCGCGGGCGGCCCATGAAGACGCGAGTGTCAACACGCTGGTGGTGCGCCTCATCGAGCAGGGCCTCGGCCACCAGCGGGCCAAACCGCTGCTTCGCCGACATGATGACCTTGACGCCCTGGCGGGGACTTGGCGCAAGAACGAAGGCGCCGCGTTCGAGCGCGCCACGGCACCATTCAGCGAGGTCGATCGCGAACTTTGGAAGTAGTGCGTGCGTCCCATCCTGCTCGACACCAACGCGTACGCGGCATTCATGCTCGGCGCGGCGGAAGTGCTCGAAGTCGTCGCCCATGCAGAGAAGTTGTTCTTCACCAGCGTCGTACTGGGCGAGTTGCTCGGGGGGTTCGCCGCCGGCACACGGGAACCGAAGAACCGGGCCGAACTGGCTCGCTTTCTCAACTCGCCGCGCGTCGAGATCCTCCCAGTCACCGCCCGGACCGCCGATAGCTACGCGCTAGTTTATGTGGGCCTGCGCCGCAAGGGTCAGCCGATCCCGACGAACGATCTTTGGATCGCGGCGAGCGCCCTCGAACACGGTGCCGTCCTGCTGACCCGTGACGCCCACTTCTCGCTGATCGACGGCCTTCGCTGCGGCCAGCGTCTGGAGGACTTCTTGCCGTAGTCCTACCGCTCCCGCGCCAACCGCGGATCGAACAGGTCGCGCAGCCCGTCGCCGAGCAGGTTCAGGCCGAGCACCGCGAGCACGATCGCGACGCCCGGGAACACCGCCAGCCGCGGCGCTTGAAAAAGCAGCGTCTGCGCCTCGCTCAGCATGCGCCCCCACGACGGCTGCGGCGGCTGCGTGCCGAGGCCCAGGTACGACAGCGCGGCCTCGGCGAGGATGGCGATCGCAAAGCGAATCGTCCCCTGCACGATCAGCACCGAGGCGATGTTGGGCAGCACGTGTTCGATCGTGATGCGCAGCTTGCCCTTGCCCGACGCGCGCGCCGCGAGAACGTATTCGCGCGACCACACGACGTTGGCCGACGCGCGCGTGATGCGGGCGAAAGTCGGGATGTTGTACAGGCCGATGGCGATGATCGAGTTGACGATGCCGGGCCCGAACACGGCCGTCATCATGATCGCCGAGAGGATGGCCGGGAACGCAAAGCCGAAGTCGGACACGCGCATGATCATCTCCTCGACCCAGCCGCGCCGGGCCGAGGCCAGCAGGCCGAGCGCGGTGCCCACGAGAAGGCCGATGCCGACCGCGATCACGCCGACGAGGATGGAGTTGCGCGCCCCGACGAGCAGCAGAGAGGACACATCGCGGCCCAGGATGTCGGTGCCCAGCCAGTGCGCGAGCGAGGGCTGCTGCAGCTTGTTCGGGATGTCGATCTCGTACGGCGACCACGGCGTCCACACCAGCGACAGCGCGGCGGCGGCGAGCAGCAGCAGCGTCAGCGCGCCGCCGAGCGCGAAGCTGCGGTGGCGCAGCGCGCGGCGCAGGAAGCGCCAGCCCTCACTTGCAGTGCGCGCATCGGCTTGCGAGCCGATGCCGCTCGGCAGGCTCGGCGCATGCGCCTCGAAAGCCCTGCCTCGCCCCCGTCCCTCTCCCGCCAGCGGGAGAGGGGGCAACTCCCTCGCCCCCGAAGGGGGAGAGGGTTGGGGTGAGGGGGCTCTGCCTGGCCGTTCCACTCGCTCTCCGTCAGATGTCCGCGGCCTTGATGCGCGGGTCGATCGCCGCGTACAGCAAATCGACGACGAAGTTGACGACGACCACCATGCCGGCGAGGAACATCACGCAGTTGCGCACGACGATCAGGTCGCGGTTCGAGATCGACTGGAAAATCAGCCGCCCGAGGCCGGGCAGGTAGAACACGTTCTCGACCACGATGGTGCCGGCCAGCAACTCGGCGAACTGCAGGCCCATGATCGTCAGCACCGGGATCATCGCGTTGCGCAGCGCGTGGCCCCACAGCGCGGCGCGGCGCGTCAGGCCCTTGGCGCGCGCGGTGCGAACGAAATCCTCGCGCAGCACCTCGAGCACTGCCGAGCGCGTGATGCGCGAGAGGATCGCCGCCTGCACGACGGCGAGCGACAACGCCGGCAGCAGCAGCGACTTGAACGCCGGCCACACGCCTTCGCCCCAGCCCGGAAAGCCGCCGGCCGAGAACCAGTGCAGCGTGACCGAGAAGAGCAGGATCAGGAGAATCGCGAACCAGAAGTTCGGGATCGCGATGCCGAGCTGCGACAAGCCCATCAAGCCGACGTCGCCGATTCGGTTGTGGTGCGAGGCCGCGAAGACGCCCACGCTGAGCGCGAGCACGGCGCTGAGCGTCATCGCCATCAGCGCCAGCGGCACGGTGACGAGTAGACGCTCGCCGATCAGCTCGGCGACCGGCGAACTGTAGGCGTGGCTCAGGCCCAGTTGCCCGGTGAGCATGCCGCGGACCCAGGTGAAGTAGCGCTCGACGGGCGGGCGGTCGAGGCCGAACTTGACGGCCAGCGCGCGCACCGCCTCGGGCGAGGCGTCGGGCCCCATCATCATCTGCGCCGCGTCGCCGGGCAGGACCTCGAGCACAAGGAAGATCGCGAGCGACGCGACGGCGAGTGTCGCGATGAAGGTGGCGAGCCGCTTGAGCAGGAAGACGCTCATCGCGTTGGCGTGCGTGACGGGTGGGCCATGAGTGCGAACGATAACCCAGCGCGTGCGGGGTTCCGACCGGCGCACTGGCTATCATGCGGCGATCGGCGCGCAAGCCGCGCGCAGCGTTCTTGCGGGGCATGGTCATGACTTCCACGATCGACTTTCCAAGCGCCCAGTTGTTGATCGGGGGCCAGTGGCGCGGCGCGGCGAGCGGGCAGACGCTGTGGCTCGAAAACCCGTCTGACGGCAGCGAGCTCGCGCCCATCGCGCGCGGCGACGCGGCCGACATCGACGCCGCGGTGCAGGCTGCGCGCGATGCGCTCTCTGGCGAATGGGGGCGGCTCACCGCTGCCGAGCGCGGGCGCCTGCTCTCGCGCATCGGCATCGCCGTCGCGGCACAGGCGGATGAGTTGGCGCGGCTTGAGGCGCTGGACGTCGGCAAGCCGCTCAAGCAGGGCCGCGCCGATGCGCTGGCGCTGGCACGCTACCTCGAGTTCTACGGCGGCGCGTGCGACAAGGTGCACGGCGAGACGCTGCCCTACCAGCCCGGCTACACGGTGCTGACGCTGCGCGAGCCGCACGGCGTGACGGCGCACATCGTGCCGTGGAACTACCCGATGCAGATCGTTGGCCGCAGCGTCGGCGCCGCGCTCGCGATGGGCAATGCGTGCGTGCTGAAGCCGGCCGAAGAGGCCTGTCTGACGGTCCTTGCTTTCGCGCGCATCGCGCAGCAGGCCGGGCTGCCCGCAGGGGCGCTGAACGTGGTCACGGGCACCGGCGAGGAAGCCGGCGCAGCGCTGTCGGCCCACCCTGGCATCGACCACATCTCGTTCACCGGGTCGGTAGCGACCGGCGCGCTCGTGCAAGCCGCTGCAGCGGCGAACGTCGTGCCGGTGACGCTGGAGCTCGGCGGCAAGTCGCCGCAGATCGTGTTCGCGGATGCCGATGTCGATGCCGCATTGCCCTTCCTCGTCAACGCCGGCATCCAGAACGCCGGACAGACGTGCTCGGCAGCGTCGCGCATCCTCGTCGAGCGGCCGCTTTACGCCCAGGTGATGGCGCGCATGGCCGAGCGCTACGCGGCGCTGCGTGTTGGCCCGGCGATGAGCGACCTCGACCTGGGCCCGGTGATCTCGCGCCGCCAGCGCGGCCTGATCGAGCACTTTCTCGGCCTGGTGGAGGGCAGCGGTATTGCCGTTGCCGCGCAGGGCGCGCTGGTCGTCGGTGCGCCGACCGGCGGCCACTACGTGCGGCCGACGCTGCTCGCCCATGTGCCGCCCGAGCATGCGCTGGCGCAGCAGGAGATCTTCGGCCCGGTGCAGGTGCTGATCCCGTTCGACGGCGAGGCCGAGGCGCTCGCGATCGCGAACGGAACGCCGTTCGGCCTCGTCGCCGGCGTATGGACGCGCGACGGCGCTCGCCAGATGCGCATGGCGCGCGCGCTGCGTTGTGGCCAGGTGTTCATCAACAACTACGGCGCCGGCGGCGGCGTCGAGCTGCCCTTCGGCGGCGTGAAGCACTCGGGCCACGGGCGCGAGAAGGGCTTCGAGGCGCTGTACGGCTTCGGGGCGCTGAAGACGGTGGCCATTCACCACGGCTAAGTTGAAGAACGCACGGAGAGACACCATGAGACTGCAGGACAAGATCGCGATCGTCACCGGTGCCGGCTCCGGCTTCGGCGAAGGCATTGCGCGCAAGTTCGTCGCCGAAGGCGCGAAGGTGATCGTCGCCGACCGCGACGCCGCGGCGGCGGCGCGGGTCGCCGACGCGCTCGGTGCGGCTGCGCGCGCGGTGACGGTCGATGTCTCGAACGCGTTGGGCGCGCGCGCGATGGTCGAAGCCGCGCAAGCGCACTTCAGCGGCCTGGACATCCTCGTCAACAACGCCGGCGTCGGCCATGTGCCGCAGCCGCTCGAAGCGCTGCCCGAGGACGAGTTCGACCGCATCTTCGCCGTCAACATGAAGGCGATCTACCTCGCCGCGCGCGAGGTCGTGCCGCTGATGAAGGCGCGCCGAAGCGGCGTCATCCTCAACATGGCGTCGACGGCCGGCGTCAGCCCACGCCCGCGGCTGGCCTGGTACAACGCGAGCAAGGGCTGGGTCATCACCGCGACGCGCTCGATGGCGGTCGAGCTCGCGCCGTTCGGCATCCGCGTCGTTGCGCTCAACCCGGTCGCGGGCGAGACGCCAATGCTCAAGACCTTCATGGGCGAGGACACGCCGGAGATACGCGCGAAGTTCCTGTCGACGATTCCGATCGGGCGTTTCTCGACGCCCGAAGACCTCGGCAACGCGGCGTGCTTCCTGTGTTCGTCCGAGGCCTCGATGATCACCGGCGTTGCGATGGAGGTCGACGGCGGGCGGTGTATCTGATTCCTTTTCCAGTTCAATGAGCCGAAAAAATAGACATGTCGAAGTCCTGAGAAGGAAGCGGGCATGGCGAGAACTGCAAGGGCTGCGGAGAACCTGGAGTGGGCGTGCGAAGTGCTTGCTGTGGTTCAGACGATTGAGCAACTGAGACAAGCCCAGGCGGCGGTGCTGCTGCTGGACGACGGGTCTATAACCTGCTGCACCGACACGGCTGGCGCAAGCTCGCCCCGGACAAGCGTCACCCGCAAAGCGACCCCATGGCTCAGCAGGATTGGAAAAAAACTCCCCGAGCGACTTGCCCAAGTCCGCGCGCTCTGGCCCGGTCAAGGCCCCATCAAGCTGATGGCCCGGGACGAGGCACGCTTCGGACGCATCAACGACATTCGCCGCTGCTGGGTGTCCGCGCCAAAGTACTATCGAGCCACCGCGCCGACACTCGGCCCACGAGCTGCCCGCAGCGGTGCGCGCCGCAGCGCGCACGCGCTTGCCGCTGCTTCGTGGCCTCCTTGCAGCGCACCCGCAGACGTTGGCCCAACTGGAGCAGGCGCTAGGCGGCGGCAACGGGCGTATCCGCGATTCGCGTCGGCGTGCCCGGACGGGGCCGATGCAGAAGGCTTGACTCAAGGGGCGGTTCGCCCGAACGGCAGCCGCCCCTCGCGCTCGACGCGCAGCGCCTTGGGGCGTGCGCGACCTGGTCAAGATCGCCCTCAGCCCGCGGTTCTTCCGATGCGGTCGATCTCGCCCTGCAGCGACATGCCTGTCAACGAGTTCATCGGCAGCGACAGCATCAACTCGATGCGGCGCTTGAGCAGCACCGCCGCGTCCATGAAGGCGCGCGCCTTTTGCTCGTCGCTGCCCTGTGCTGCGGCCGGGTCGGCAACGCCCCAGTGGGCCGTCATCGGCTGGCCCGGCCAGATCGGGCAGATTTCGCCCGCCGCGTTGTCGCAGACGGTGAACACGAAATCGAGCTCAGGCGCGCCGGGCTGAGCGAATTCGTCCAAGTTCTTGCTGCGGAATCCCTCGCTGGGAACGTGCAACTTGGCGAGCGTCGACAGCGCCATCGGATGCACCGTGCCGCTCGGGTGGCTGCCGGCCGAATACGCCTTGAAGCGGCCCTGGCCGAGGCTTGTCATCAGGCCTTCGGCCATGATCGAGCGCGCCGAGTTTCCGGTGCAGATGAAGAGGACGTTGAAGACTTTTTCACTCATGGCTCAGCCTCGTTGGAATATCGTACTCGCGCGGCCTGGAAGCGCCTGATCGCGGCTCGATCAGAGCGGCCTTGGCCGCCGCGAGCGTACTCACGATGCCCGCCTCCGTGCCCACGCTGTCCCATGCCTTGAGCGCCCGCAGCAGCGGCCGCTTCTTGGCCTGCAGCGACTGCATGCGGTGCAGGATGTCGGCCAGCGTGCGCAGCGCCTGCAGGATGTGCGGCCCCTTGTTCAGCATCACGCACTCGGCGCGCTCGCCCATCGCGGCGTCGGTGATCTCGGCGCGCGAAGGCAGCCCGGTCTTGGCCTGCGACTCGAGCACCTGCGTGGCCCAGACGACCGGCATGTGCGCCGCCTCGCAGGCCCACAGGATCTCTTCCTGCACTTCGGCCAGGCGCTCGAAGCCGCACTCCACGGCGAGATCGCCGCGCGCGATCATCACGCCGGCAGCGCTGCACGTCATCGCGGCGAAGAGCAGTTGCGGCAGGTGTTCGAAGCCGCGCCGCGTCTCGACCTTGAGCACGATGCCGAGTTCGCTCGCGCCCAGCCGGCGCAGGTGCCGGCGCAGCAGCTTGACGTCGCTCGCGCCTTGCGCGAACGAGAGCCCGACCAGGTCCGCATGGCGGGCGACGACGGCCAGGTCCTCGATGTCCTTGGGCGTCAGCGCCGGCAGGGCTAGCCGGGTGTCGGGCAGGTTGATGCCCTTGTCGGCGCCGAGCTTGGAACCGTCCTCGGCGGCTTCGGTGATCTCGACCTCGACCCCCTTGGCGCGAACACGGCGCACGACGCCGCCGATGCGGCCGTCGTCGAACCAGACGCGCTCGCCCTTCTTCAGCGAATCCAGCGCCTCGGGCAGCGTGCAGGCGACGGTGGCGACGGCGATGCGCTTGCGCGCCGAGCCCTCGCTCGAATCGTGACCCGCGCCTTGCCGCATCAGGCGCAGCGTCTCGCCGCGGCGCAGGTGCAGGTGCCCCTCCGGCCGCGGCAGATCGGCGAGCACGGTTTCATGCACGTCGTGGCCGCGCCGGTGCAGGCGCAGACGCGTCTCGTCCGTCAGATACATCGTGCGCTGGACTTCGACGAGCACGCCCTCGTCGCCCTTGGCCAGCACGGTGAGCCGGCGCGCGCTGGCGCGGGCATCGACGAGGTCGATGCGATCCGCGATCTCGAGTTCGGCAAGCCACGCCGCATCGACGCCGACGTGTGCCGTCGCGCCGGGAACGACGAGCGCCGAGCCCGCGGCTCTGATCCCGAGGCGGACCGGCGAGGTGACGACACCAAAGGCGTCCCGCGCCGGCTTGAGCTTGACCACAGCCGGGCCGGCGGCGATGGGGCCGGTGCGCAGCTTGGGGCCGGCCAGATCCATCAGCACCTTGACCGGGCGCGCATTCGCCGCGGCGATGCGACGCACGCGCTCGGCCATCGCCACCCAGTCGGCAGCCGCGTCGTGGGCGCAGTTGATGCGGGCCACGTCCATGCCGCCGCGCACGAGGCTTTCGACGAGCGCGTCGTCGAGACCGGCTTCACTCGGCAGCGTGACCATGATGCGCGTGCTGTGCTGGGCGGGCGGCGGGCCGAACAAGGCCTCGGCCCGGCGCTTGAGAACATCCACGTTGAGCGGCGGGGCGGCAGTGCCCGCCGTCGGCTCCGGGGCGCGGCCGGCGAGCAGATGTAGGAGGGCGAGTACCCTGTCGAGGCTGGCCAGCACCTGCGGCTCGCAACGCCCGAGGGACGACAGGCCCATCGCCGCCAGACGATCCTGCACCTGGCGCAGGTCGAAGCTGCGCATGGCCAGGAAGTGAGCCAGGTTGCGCGCGCTGGCCACGCCGACGGCATCGAGCTCTTCGAGGCGTGGCAGCAGGCGCGATTCGGCCTCGAGCATGGACTCGCGCAGCACGCGCAGCTCGGCGATCAGTCGGTCCAATTCGTGCGGGTCGGGTGCTGTTGCGCTTTCAGATCCCGTGCCGCACTTGATTCGTTCACCCATCGGTCGTCAGTCTGGCCGGTGTCTGTGGCAGAGGTGTGACAACTGGCGCTGGCGGCGCCAGACCGATGGCCTGGCTGTCACAGGCCGGACACGCATGCCGGCGAACATCGAACCCGTCAACCAAGCCACGATGACGACGCTCGATCTGCTCTACTTCAACGCCGGCGGCGGGCACCGCGCCGCCGCGCTGGCCCTCGAGGCCGTCATTCGCGAGCAGCGCCGGCCCTGGGAAGTGCGCTGCATCAACCTGGTCGACGTGCTCGACCCGCAGGGGCTGTTCAAGCGCGTCACGGGCATCCCGCCGGAGGATCTCTACAACAAGCGCCTCGCGAAGGGCTGGACGCTCGGCTTCACGCAGGAACTCAAAGTTCTGCAGAGCGCGATACGGCTCGCGCACACCTCGCTCGTGCAGCGCCTGCAGCAGCACTGGCTGCGCACCGAGCCCGACATGGTGGTGTCGCTGGTGCCTAACTTCAATCGTGCGCTGTACGAGAGCGTCGCCGGCGCGCTGCCGGGCGTGCCCTACGTGACGGTGCTCACCGACCTCGCCGACCACCCGCCGAACTTCTGGATCGAGCCCGACCAGGCGCAGCATTTCATCTGCGGCAGCGCGAAGGCGGCGGCGCAGGCGCGCGAGCTCGGCTACGGCGAGGCGCAGATCCACCGCAGCTCGGGGATGATCATCCGGCCCGATTTTTACGAGCCGCTGGCGCTCGACCGCGCCAGCGAACGCGCCCGCCTCGGCCTCGAGCCCGACCGTCCGACGGGCATCGTGATGTTCGGCGGCCAGGGCTCGACGGCGATGCTCTCGATCGCGCGCCAACTGGGTGACGTGCAGCTGATCCTGATGTGCGGCCACAACCGCGCGCTGGCGGCCAAGCTGCGCGCGCTGAAGTCGGGCGCGCCGCGCGCGGTCGTCGAGTTCACGCCGCAGGTGCGCCGCTACATGATGCTGGGCGACTTCTTCATCGGCAAGCCGGGCCCGGGCAGCCTGAGCGAGGCCGTGCACCAGGGGCTGCCCATCGTCACCGTCAGGAACGCGTGGACGATGCCGCAGGAGCGCTACAACACCGACTGGGTGCGCGAGATGGGCCTCGGGATCGTCGGCCGCTCGATGCGCAAGATCCGGCCTTCGGTGATGGCCCTGCTCGAGCGCCTGGACGAGTTCAAGGCCAACGCGCAGCGCATCGAGAACCGCGCCGTGTTCGAGGTGCCCGAGATCCTCGAGCGCATCCTTGCCGCCAGTGCGCAGCCGGGGCCGTGGGCGCCGGCATCGCACGTGCACAGCCCGACCGCGTGATCGCGCGTCGCGGGCCGGTCACGGCTCGGACGCCGTGGTGTCATCAAGCGCGGCAATGCTCGCCGAGGCTTCCTTCATCAACCTCGAAAGCGAGCATGAAACACCAGACCTTCACGACCCCCACCGCCATCACCCTGGCCATCGCGAGCCTGGCCCTCAGCGCCTGCGGAGGCAGCGATGGCTCCGCGCCGCTGCCCACGCTGGACGGCACGCCGCCGCTCGTCATCGGCCATCGCGGCTTGCCGGGGTTGTACCCCGAGGAGACGCTGCCCGCCTACGAGGGCGCCGTCGATGCCGGCGCCGATTCGCTGGAGGAAGACCTGCACCTGACGAAGGACTGCGTGCTCGTCGCCCGCCACAACCCCTGGCTGAGCGACAACACGAACATCGCGGCCATCGCCGAGACCAACCCCACCGTCGCCGCGCGCAAGCGCACCGTGCCCGGTGTGCTCGTCAACGTCACCTACTCGCTGGCCACCTACGGCGGCCCCGCGAAGTACCTGAGCGACCGCACGGACCCGGCCGACCCGAAGTCGGTGCTCAAGTCGCTCGTCGTCGACGGCGAGGACCACACCGGCGACTGGTCGATCACCGACTTCACGGTCGCCGAACTCAAGCAATGGATCGGCGGCACGACCTACGACGCACGCAGCGAGCGCCCGTCGGCCCTGAACGGCCAGTACCCGGTGCTGACGATGCAGGAGATCATGGACCTCGCCAAGGCCAAGAGCGCATTGACGGGCCGCACGATCACGGTCTACCCGGAAACCAAGAACCCGTACTGGAACAACGCGCAGGCGATCGCCAACGGTTGCGGCACCGGCGCCCACCCGTTCGAAGACGCGGTCGTCAAGCTGATCAATGACAACAAGCTCAACAGCCGGGCGGCGCCGATCTTCGTGCAGAGCTTCGACCCGGCGAGCCTGAAGTACATGCGGTCGATCGGCCTCGCGACGCGCGTGGTGCAGCTCGTCGACGGCAACGACACCGACTACAAGACGGGCGCGATGATCTACCAGACCGACGACGTCTACAACTTCGTCGATGGCCGCCCCTACAGTTGGACCCTGGCCGGCGACGGGCGCTACTTCGACGTCATGCTGACGCCGGCGGGCCTGGCCGAGATCAAGACCTATGCCGACGGCATCGGCCCGTGGAAGCCGCAGGTGATGTCGCTCAAGGTCTCGCCGCCCACCGCCACGAGCTCGTTCGCCGAAGTCAACAGCGTGACGCCGACCAGCCTGATCGCCGATGCCCACAAGGCCGGGCTGTTCGTGCACACCTACACCTTCCGCAGCGAGAAGAAGTACCTGGCCGGCTTCTACAAGGGCGACCCGACGGCAGAGTACCTGGCGTACTTCCGCGCCGGCATCGACGGCGTGTTCACCGACTTCGCCAACACCGGCGTCGCCGCGCGCGCGGCCTACCTGAAGGAAACCGGCCACTGAGCTGGCCTGCGCTCGGGCCGTTGCGCTTAGGCGCTGACGGTCCGAGCTGCGGCGACCGTTGGGCGGTGCTTCTGCTGCACGTGCGCGGACCAGTCGAGGATCTCGAGGCGGCCGTCGACGTGCTCGATGAGCGCGGTCAGGCTCTCGACCCAGTCGCCGTCGTTGGCGTAGAGGATGCCGCCGATCTCACGCAACTCGGCGTGGTGGATGTGGCCGCAGACCACGCCGTCCACGCCGCGCTTGCGCGCTTCGCGCACGACCGCGCCCTCGAAGTCGCCGACGTAGCTGACCGCGCGCTTGACCTTGCGTTTGAGGTAGCCCGACAGACTCCAGTAGGGCAGGCCCATGCGCGCGCGCAGCGAGTTCAGCGAGCGGTTCAGCTTGAGCGTGAACTCGTACAGGTTGTCGCCGACGAGGGCAAGCCACTTCGCGCACTGCACCACGCCGTCGAACAAGTCGCCGTGCGTGACCCAAAGCCGGCGGCCGTCGGCCGTCTCGTGAATCCAGTCGCAGGCGACGTCGACGCCGCCGAAGTTGTGCTCGACGTACTTGCGCGCGAACTCGTCGTGGTTGCCCGGAACGAAGATCACGCGCGTGCCCTTGCGCGCCTTGCGCAGGAGTTTTTGCACGACATCGTTGTGTGCCTGTGGCCAGTACCACGATCGGCGCAGTTGCCAGCCGTCGATGATGTCGCCAACGAGAAAAAGGGTCTCGGATTCGACTTCGCGCAGGAAGTCGAGCAACGCGCGCGCCTGGCAACCCGGCGTGCCCAGATGCAGGTCCGAGATCCAAACCGTGCGAACACGCAGTGCGCCCTCGGGCGGCTCGTTCGCATCGCTGTCGGCCCATGCCGGCGGCGGGATCAGGTGGGATTCAAGATCGCGCTTCAAGATGGGCCATGCTGGAGCGCCGCCGTGATGGCGCCGTGACAGCACGGTGACGCGGCGGTGAATTCCGCACGCGCGGTCTCTGCGTCAATAGTCTTCGTCGTCGGGGCCGGCCAGGGCGGGTGAAACCAGCGATGCAAAGGCGAGCCACGCCGCGGTCAGCGCCGCCAGATGTTGAGCCTGCATGTCGGATCGTCCGCAGCCCAAAACGACCGAGGCGATCGGGCCACGGTGACGGCGTCGTGACGCCCGTGAGGTCGCGCGCAGCCATGCGCGCGGCACCGTTGCAGCGGCGCTGTGCAACGCGCGGGGGTGATCGTCAGTCGCGTGCGGCGCCGCCGGCAGAGCCTGGCGGCGTCTTCACGGCGCTGCGCCGATGCAGTCTTGCGCGCACGTTGCGAATGGCGAAGATCGGCAGGTAGCTCACGACGCGGGCGTCGGCCGCCAGGTCGGCGTGCTCCTCGTCGTAGATGCGCGCCACTTCGTCGGCGGGCAGCTTTGCTTCGAAGGCCAAGGCATCGAGGAGCTGCTTGTGATCGCTTGCCTTGCCTTGCTGGGCGCCCATCGTGAGTTCCTCGCTTCGATCATGATGACCTACACAGCCTAACCCCCGGCGCCGCAGCGATTCCTTGCGCCAGCGCACAAAGCAGCGAACGAAACCCGGCTTTCTGCGGCGTCGGCGTCACGGCTTCTTCACGTGGGCGTCACGGCGGCGTCAAGGTGGCGGCCGACGATCGCTGTATGAAACCACACCCGAACACCTCGCCCGCGATCGACCACGGTGCAATGCGTCTCGCCCACGCCGACTCGCCATCGGAGCGCCCCACCCGGCTCGAAGTGGTCTGGGCCCGGCACGCCGACGAGGTGCGCCAGGCGCAACGGCTCAGGTACCAGGTCTTTGCCGGCGAGATGGGCGCCCACCTGACGCCGCCGCCGGGAACGCCGCCCGGTCTGGACGTCGACCGCTTCGACGACGCCTGCGAGCATCTGATGGTGCGCACCGCCGCGACCGACGATGCGCCGGCCGAAGTCGTCGGCACGTATCGCGTGCTGACGCCGGCGGCAGCGCAGTTGACGGGCGGGTTCTACAGCGAGTCCGAATTCGATCTGCAGCGGCTGGCTGCGCACAAGCCCCGCATGGCCGAGCTCGGCCGCTCGTGCACCGCCGAGGGCTGGCGCCATGGCGGGGTGATCCTGCTGCTGTGGTCTTCGCTTGCCGAGTTCATGCACCGCAACGCGCTGGACATCGTGCTCGGCTGCGCCAGTGTGCCCATGCGCGACGGCGGCCACATGGCGGCCAGCCTGTGGAGCCGATTGCGCCAGACTCACCTGGCCGCGCCTGAGCGGCAAGTGCAGCCGCGCCTTCCCTTGCCCGTCGACGAACTCGACGGCAGCCTCGACGTCGAGGCGCCGCCCTTGATCAAGGGCTACTTGCGCTGCGGTGCGCGCGTGCTCGGCGCACCGGCCTGGGACCCGGACTTCGGCGTCGCCGACCTGCCGCTGCTGCTGGACCTGAACGACCTGCCTAACGCCTATCGCAAGCGGTTCATCGGCGGTTGACGGTCAGCCTCCAGGTGGTCAACCGATCGATCGCGCGCGAGCGCGAGAGCGCAAGCCATTCGACGATCCCGAAAGCCAACCCGGCCGCGAGCCCGGGCCAGGTCGCAAACGTGGGGCGCAGACGTTTGTCCATGAGAGGTGGCTCCAGTGCAGGGCGGTGAGAGTGCAGCCAGTCTGGGGCGCGTTCATGACGACTTGATGGCAGTGCGGACCTTCGACGAAAGACCTTGCCGTGGTGCCTGAAGAGCACGTCGCCACCGGCCTGTCCGAACTCGACGAGTTGCTGCAACTTGTCGCCGACGGCGGGCAGCACGTGACGTGCCGCACGATCTGCGAAGTCGCCGTTGCAGGCAAGGCATTCGAGGTCCACGCGGTGACGCTGGGCAACCCCGACCCTGCCGCGGCGGCGGTCGGCTTCTTCGGCGGCGTGCATGGGCTCGAGCGCATTGGCGCCGAGGTCGTGCTGGCGTGCCTGCGCAGCCTGGTGCTGCGCCTGCGCTGGGACGACACGCTGCATCAGATGCTCGAACGCCTTCACGTCGTCTTCGTTCCGCTCGTGAACCCCGGCGGCCTGTGGCGAGGCACGCGCGCGAACCCGCAGGGCGTTGACCTGATGCGCAACGCGCCGCTGGAATGCACGGGCGGCGCCGCGCTCCTTCTCGGCGGGCAGCGCCTGAGCCCGGGCCTGCCGTGGTATCGCGGCGCGGCAGGCGCGCCGATGCAGATCGAAGCGCAAGCCCTGTGCGACGTGGTCGAGACCGAACTGCTGACGCACGACTTCGCGCTCAGCATCGACTGCCACTCGGGCTTCGGCGTCGCCGATCGCCTGTGGTTTCCGCACGCCCACACGGCGCGGCCGATCGAGCACCTTCCCGAGCTGCATGCGCTCTGCCGCCTGCTCGACGACAGCTTGCTGCACCACCGCTATGTGTTCGAGCCGCAGAGCCGGCAATACCTCGCCCACGGCGACCTGTGGGACCACCTCTACCTGCGCGGGGCGGCAAACGCCAAGCGCGTGTTCCTGCCGCTCACGCTGGAGATGGGGTCGTGGTTGTGGGTGAAGAAGAACCCGCGCCAGTTCTTCTCGCGCCACGGCATCTTCAACCCGCTGATCGAGCATCGCCAGCAACGCGTGCTGCGGCGGCACCTCTCGCTGCTGGAGTTCGCGCTGCGCGCGGCCTACAGCCATCAGCGCTGGCTGCCGCGCGGCTCCGGTCGCGAAGCGCTGCGCGAACGCGCGCTGGACCGCTGGTACGAGCCGTGGCGATATCGGACCTGAATGGCATCTCCCGCGTTCTTTGCGCAGCCGACCGGCAGGCGAGCGAGCGTGAGTACAGTGGGTCTGAGCACGAGACGTCGTGCGCCCGCGGTGCCGATGGTCTGGCGGCGAGTGCATCGACCTCTACCTGCTGCACTGGCGCGGCGCGCACCCGCTGCGCGAGACCGTCCTGGGCATGCTCGCGCTCGTCGCGGCGGGGTCGATCCGGCATTGGGGTGTGAGCAACCTGGACGTCGACGCGCTCGCGGAACTGGCCGCGGTCACACCCGCCGGCGCGGCCGCATGCGCGACGAACCAGGTCTACTACTCGCTCAGCGAGCGCGGGCCGGAGTTCAGCCTGCTGCCATGGATGTGCGAGCGGCGCATGCCGCTGATGGCCTACAGCCCCGTCGACCAGGGGCGCCTCGCCGGCAACGCCGCGCTGGCCCGCATCGGCGAGCCGCGCGGCCTGACGGCGGCGCAGGTGGCGCTGGCCTGGGTTCTCTCGCAGCCCGGCATCGTCGCGATCCCCAAGGCCGCGGCGCCCGAGCACCTGCGCCAGAACTTCGCGGCCGCTGAAGTGAGCCTGAGCGCGGCCGAGCGCGCACGGATCGAAGCCCGCTTCGCAGCGCCGAAGGGGAAGACACCGCTGGCGATGCTCTGAGACGGGCTGGCGCTCGATAGGCCACAGGTTCCGTTCCGGCGGACCTTTCGATGC
Organism: uncultured bacterium; assembly: GCA_903830565.1. GTDB lineage: Bacteria > Pseudomonadota > Gammaproteobacteria > Burkholderiales > Burkholderiaceae_C > CAIKUF01. Next base: position 15,729 of record CAIKUF010000001.1, read on the forward strand.
GTGGCCCGAAATCACCGGCAAGGCCTGCGAGGCGGTGGACCGCCCAAGGTGAACATGTGCCGTCCGCGACGGACGCGCTCCGCGTTGCCTTAAGCTTGCCGTGTCGTCGGCCAAAGAGCGGAGGCGCGATTGCGACGTTGGAACGGGTGGGGCGACGAGAGCGTTCAGGCGCATCTGGGCGATGGCGCGCGGGCCTTCCTGTACGAGCGGGTCGGCGCGCCCACGCGGCCGGTGGATGCCGCGCTCGCGTTTGCGCTCACACAGGTGCGCGACCAGCCGCCTCGGCTGCCCGCGCATGCGCTGGTTTGCACCCAGCCCGAAGAGCGTCTGCGTGCCAGCTTCGGGCAAAGCCTCGCTGACTGGCTGCGCTTGCGCTTCGGCCGCATCGGTCCGGTGACCGACGGCGTGGCCTGGCCCGAGAGCGCGGCCGAGGTGCGCGAGCTGCTCGAATGGGCGCGCCAGGTCGGCGCCATCGTCGTCCCCTGTGGCGGCGCGACGAGCGTGGTCGGCCACCTCAGCCGGCCGCCGTCCGAGCGGCCGGTGTTGACGATCGTGCTGACGCGCCTGCGCCGCCTGCTGCGGCTGGATCCGCTGGCCCAGCTCGCGACCTTCGAGGCTGGCGTCGCCGGCCCCGACCTCGAAGCCCAACTGCGCGCCCACGGCTGGATGCTCGGCCATTACCCGCAGAGCTTCGAGTACGCGACGCTGGGCGGCTGGGTGGCGACGCGATCGTCGGGCCAGCAGTCGGCGCGCTACGGCCGCATCGAGGCCTTGTTCGCCGGCGGCACGCTGGAAACGCCGACCGGCCCGCTGCACATCCCCACCTTTCCGGCGTCCGCCGCCGGGCCCGACCTGCGCGAGTGGGTGCTCGGCTCCGAAGGGCGCCTGGGCATCCTGACCGAAGCCACGGTGCATGTGAGCCGGCTGCCCGAGCGCGAACAGTTCCTCGGCGTCTTCCTGCCCGGTTGGGCCGAGGGCGAGGCCGCGGTGCGCGAGCTGGCGCAGGCGCGGCTGGGCTTGTCGATGCTGCGCTTGGCGAATAGCGCCGAGACGCTGACGACGCTGCGCCTGGCCGGCCACGAGGGCGCCATCGCCTGGCTGGAACGCTACCTGTCGCTGCGCGGCTGCGGCGAGGGCAAGGTGCTGCTGCTGCTCGGCTGCACCGGCGGCGCGGCCCAGGTGCGCGCGATGCGCTCGCAGGCCGGCGCCATCCTCGCGCGCCACGGCGGCGTTTCCACCGGCACCTTGCTCGGCGGCAAGTGGCAGGCCAATCGCTTCAAGGGCGTGTACCTGCGCAACGCGCTGTGGGACGCGGGCTATGCCGTCGACACCATGGAGACGGCGGTCGACTGGCCGCGCGTGCCAGCCATGATGCAGGCGATGGAGCAGGCGGGGCGCGGCACGCTCGCCGCGGCCGGCGAGCGCTGCCACGCCTACACCCACCTGTCGCATGTGTACCCGCAGGGCTCCAGCGTGTACTCGACCTTCGTCTTTCGGATCGGCGCCGACTTCGACGCCGCCTGGGCGCACTCGGTGGCACTCAAGTCGGCCGTTAGCGAAGCGATCGTCCGCCACGGCGGAACCATCACCCATCAGCACGGCGTGGGCAAGGACCATGCGCGCTACCTGGGCGCGGAAAAGGGCCCGCGCGGCATGGCCGGCCTGGCGGCGCTGATCGACCACTTCGACCCCGACGCGGTGATGGCGTCCGGCAACCTGCTGCCGGCAAGCGAGCCATGAAGCGCGCCGACAGCCTGGCCGCACTGCGCGCCGCGCGCGATCTCGACCTGCTCGTGATCGGCGGCGGCATCGCCGG
>CAIKUF010000002.1 GCA_903830565.1 uncultured bacterium
CCAAGACCGCCCCGTGGACATGTGGACAGGCTCAAATGCAGCCTGCCCACATGCCCACCGGGCTCGACCACGAACCACGATTCTGACTGTTGGGTTCCACACCAAACGACGAGGGACCCGGCAAGGGCAGCACCCTGGCGACGGCGCAGTTCGTGCCGCCGCCGCCGCACGAGCTGATGAACGCGCTCGGCGCGTTCGAGACATTTCTGCACCAAGGCCGGGCCACCGTACCCCTGCTCGTGCGTTGCGGGCTGGCGCACGCGCAGTTCGAGACCATCCATCCGTTTCTCGATGGCAATGGGCGTGTCGGCCGCCTGCTCATCACGCTGATGCTTTGCGAGGAAGAGGCGTTGACCCGGCCGCTGCTCTACCTCTCGGTGTTCCTGAAAGCGCATCGCGCCGAGTACTACGACCGCCTGACGGCCATTCGCAAGCACGGGCATTGGGAGCCCTGGCTGAAGTTCTTCCTGCGCGGCATCAGCGTCACCGCGCGTGCGGCCTCGCGCACCGCGCACGACATCGTCACGCTGCGCGAGACGCACCGGGCCGCGGTGGCGAAGAACGCCAAGGCGCTCAAGCTGCTCGACCACCTCTTCCAGCAGCCGCTGGTCTCGCCCAAACGCATCGCCGAGGTGGTGGCCTGCAGCCACCCCACGGCCGTCAAGCTCGCACTCGACCTGCAAGGGCGCGGCTGGCTCAAGGAAGTGACGGGCTTCGAGCGCAACCGCGCCTACCGCTATCAACCGTACCTGGACCTGTTCCATCGCGAGTCGGTCGAAAGCGCGTTCGACGCGCCGCACACCTGCACGCCCTGACCCACGAAAGCGGCGCGTTGAGCCCATGAGCCAAGTCCTCATCCACCAATACCTCGCGGACCTCGACCGCCTGAAGAAGGTCTCGGGCGAGGCGCGCGAAGGCATCGTCAGTGAGGCTTTCAAGGACTTGCTCAAGGGCTGGGGCCGGCAGCACGACTTGGTGTTCATTGCGCAGTACCGGCTCGACACGCTCGCCAAGGACAAGCGCTACGTCGACGGCGCGCTGCTGCACGAGTTGCGCGTGCCCTTCGGCTATTGGGAAGCCAAGGACGAGGCCGACGACATCGACGAAGAGATCGCGCGCAAGTTGAGGAGTGGCTACCCGCAAGACAACATCCTGTTCACCGACAACCTGACGGCGGCGCTCTGGCATGGCGGCACGCAGCCGGTGATGGAGTGCGCGGTCACCGACGCCATGAGGGCTACGTGCAATCGCGACAGGGACATTTTCGTGATAACGTCTTACACGCAAGAAGTTGAGCCCGACGGTCGAGTAGGAATAGAGTGATTGCGCATGAAATGAGCTTCGACCCTGTATACCCGATCGCCGGATCACACGCAGTTCAGAGCGCAGCGTTTGCAGTCGAGTGGAATCAGTCGCTCACAGACACTGAACTTCAAGGCGTGCAGGCAAGGCACGAGCAGATCCGGAAATCTCTTCCGCACGTTGGAAGCAACCCTGCTGTTTCGATCGCGCTGAACCCAGCGGGTCCAGTGGCTTCTCAGGGCATTGGAAGTGTCGTTTTCTCTCGACCGGGTATTCGGCTGTCCAGCGGACCGGGTCGATTGTTGGAGGTGTCGAAGGAACGCTGTGTCGGTCAGATCAACGACTACACCCGTTGGAAGAATGTTTGGGGTGAGGTGCACGATTGGTTCGAGATCATCATCCCTGACCTTGTCGCCGCGCACCCAGTGAAGGCGGTCGGGCTACAGTACACAGACGTATTCCATTGGCGAGCGGATAAGAAGACTTTTGACGTCCGTAAAGTGCTCCGGGAGGGGTCGCCTTACTTGCCCGCGAACGCATTCAATGTGGAGTCGCTCTGGCACTCAAACCACGGCTTCCTCACCACGCGTGAGACACCGAGCAAACACAGGCTCCTCGAAAACATCAACGTCAATTTGCTGGATGAATTGGGTCAACTCTCACTGGTGATCAGTACGATGCACCGGGCGGAGTTTGATCCCGTATGGGACTGGAAGGATGTGAACGCGGCGCTGAACCTGCTGATGCCCGATCTTCATGAGAGGAACAAGCTAATCTTGGCGAGTGTGCTCAATGACGAGACCGGCAAGAAGATCAATCTGCATGGAAAGGTAGGAGAGTCATGATCCCGGGGACGTTCATAGTTGTTGCGTTCGGTGTAGCTATGCTGAGGCCCCCGACGCACCATGAGGGTTGGGCGTTGAGCGGCGGGCAAGTGCGTTCAATCCTTCGCGAGGGGCGCACTGAGCATGAGTTCCGTGTTGGTGATGCTGTTCCATTACCGTCACAGATTTCCAGCTATCTTGCAAATGACCTTCCGATCGACCCGGTCGACTGGTTGAAGAGTGAACTTGCTGCCTATTGCGAATTGGCTGTTGGTTGGGATGGTCCCCGCAGCATTCCGCCGAACGCAGAGCATGTCCGCGATGCGGAGCGCTTCATTAGTTTGCTTCCGCCGGGTCTGCCACTTCCCAAGCCGATGCTTTCGCCTAGCGGCGAGGTTGCGTTCTATTGGAGGACAGACGCGAACTTCGCTGACGCCGTGATGGAAGGGTCGGGAAGGTTCTCACTGTTCGTTCGGTCTCAGACACCAACAGCAATGGAACAGTTTCTGGATGACATACAGATCAGCGAGGTAATGGGCGCAACGCTACTGGCCGCGTTTGAGCGGGCGCGGCATGGGCAGACGAAATTGCAGTGAATCCCTGCCAGGAGTTCTTCAAGATTTGTGCTGGAGACGAGGTTGCCCGGCTGCTACAGGCGCGGTCAGACGCTGCTGCGTGGGAGGAATTGACTGCCTCTGAGCACTCCCCAGGCCCGGTGCAGAACTCTGAGCTTGTGATTCGACTCGTCTACCACCCCATTCACGTTGACGCCGAAACAGGAGACCTCAAGCCAAGCGTCATTGCCGAGGCATCGTCATGGGGTTGCTCCGTGCAACGTGAGGTTCACTGCCCAGTTGAGCGTGCATGGAAACTGGGCGAAGACCTCGCTAGGGCGCGGTCAGAAGCCAATCCGGGTAGTCCGAGAAAGGTGCATGCGATTGCCGTTCTAGAGGTTGCGAAATTGCGAAGCCTCATCACGGAGGGGAAGAGAGCTTTGGGCGTCTATGACACCGCCCTCTTGGAGAATTCCGCCCATGCCGACATTTATGTCATCGTTGCCGGAAAGAAGGAGGGCCGATCAGTCAGGGCCCAGCTATTCGAGTGGGCGCGCCAAGGTAGAAGGGGCATGCCCGCCGGATTCGACGAGCCGATCGCAGGTCGATAACAGAGAACATAGGTGGCTTGGGTGACGGCGGCGATGCGTTGTTGCTTTTGGTGGCCTGTGATCTTTGATCGCCAACATTTGGCCTCTGTCAGAGAAGGTCGAGTCGGAGACTGAGATCCCAGGTTGCCGCCCAGCTCGCGGTCCATCAGTCGCGACGCCGGAGCGCGTCCCGGCGTTGCAGGCGGTGGACTACTTTCTATGGGCCTTGCAACGGCACGACGAGCGCGGCGAGAGTCGATTCCTCGAACTCGTCTGGCCGAAGGTCGGCCTCGTGCATGCGGTCGACGAAACCGACAGTGCGCCTTACGGCGCGTACTACACAAAGAAAAGGCCACTGGTTTGACGCAGCGGCCTCGGGTGTCGGGGATATAGGTGACCGGCACAAGGCCCGCAACACACACGGCATGAAGCCGATTTTTGTCCCCGAACTCGAGAATCTTACTCGGTGACACAGAGCTTATCAATGGGGTTGCTTGCATGGGGTTGCTTGCATGACGCACGGAACGGCAGTGGGGCCTATCGCTGTGCGCTCACTCGGCCGCGCCGACTACGCGGCCACCGTTCGCGCGATGCAGGAGTTCACCGCCCGCCGCGACGAGGCCACGCCCAACGAGATCTGGCTCTGCGAGCACGCGCCCGTCTACACGCAGGGCGTGGCCGGCAAGGCCGAGCACGTGCTGGACGCGCAGGGCATTCCGGTCGTGCCCACCGAGCGCGGCGGGCAGGTCACTTACCACGGGCCAGGGCAGGTGGTGGCGTATCCGCTGGTTGACCTCAAACGCCTGCGCATCTACGTCAAGGAATACGTCTTTCGGCTGGAGGAGGCGCTGATCAAGACGCTGGCAGCGCAGGGCATCACCGGCCATCGCGTCGCCGGCGCGCCGGGCATTTACGTGCGCCTGGCCGACCCGTCGGCGCATGCGGTGCTGGCGCCGCCGCAGCCGGGGCAGGACCGCTTTGCGGGCCTCGGAAAGATCGCCGCGATCGGGGTCAAGGTCAGCCGCCACTGCACCTACCACGGCGTGGCCTTGAACGTGGCGATGGACTTGCGGCCTTTCGAGCGCATCAACCCCTGTGGCTATGCGGGCCTCTGCACAGTGGACCTTTCTACAATCGGCGTGCAGGCGAAGTGGCAGGACGTGGTCGATACGCTAGCCGCCAAACTCGCCACTTACCTCAGCCCCTGATCCGCCTGGACACTCCATGAGCACCGACACCGCGAGCCGCGAGCCGCAGTCCGCCTACGACCCGCGGGCGAAGCAGAAGGCAAAGGCCAAGACCTCGCGCATCCCGATCAAGGTCGTCGCTGGCGAGACGCTGAGAAAGCCGGCGTGGATACGCGTCAAGGCGGGTTCGCCGACTTCGCGCTTCTACGAGATCAAGCACATCCTGCGCGAACACAAGCTGAACACGGTGTGCGAGGAGGCCTCGTGCCCGAACATCGGCGAATGCTTCGGGGGCGGCACCGCGACCTTCATGATCATGGGCGACAAGTGCACGCGGCGCTGCCCGTTCTGCGATGTCGGCCACGGCCGGCCAGACCCGCTGGACGCGAGCGAGCCGCTGAACCTCGCGCGGACGATCGCCGCCCTCAAGCTGAAGTACGTGGTCATCACCAGCGTTGACCGCGACGACCTGCGCGACGGCGGCGCCGGGCACTTCGCCGATTGCATCCGCAAGGTGCGCGAGCTGTCGCCGGCAACGCGGATCGAGATCTTGACGCCCGACTTTCGCGGCCGCATGGACCGCGCGCTCGAGATCCTGCGCGAAGCGCCGCCGGACGTCATGAATCATAACCTCGAAACTGCGTCGCGCCTGTACAAGGAGGCGCGGCCCGGCGCCGACTACGCGTGGTCGCTGAAGCTGCTGGGGCGCTTCCAGGAGCTCGTGCGCGGGGTGCCGACCAAGAGCGGGTTGATGGTGGGCCTGGGCGAAACCGACGACGAGATCCTGCAGGTGATGCGCGACATGCGCGAACACGGCATCGCCATGCTGACCATCGGCCAGTACCTCGCGCCGAGTGGGCACCACCTGCCGGTGCGGCGCTACGTGCACCCGGACACGTTCGCGATGTTCGAGCGCGAGGCGCTGGCGATGGGCTTCACCCACGCCGCCGTCGGTGCGCTCGTGCGCTCGAGCTACCACGCCGACCAGCAGGCCCACGGCGCGGGCGTGGGGGGCGCGGTGTGAAGCGGCGCCAGTGAACTCGACGCTGTGCGCCCTCGGCGCCATCGCGCTGTGGGCGACTCTCGCGTCGCTGGGCGTCGCGCTCGCGCACGTGCCGCCGTTCCTGCTCACCGGCCTCGCGCTGCTCGTCGGCAGCGTGCCTGCGTGGCCACTGGCGCGGCAGTGGCGCGTGCCGGCGTCGACGCTGCTGCTCGGCGTGTACGGGCTGTTCGGCTTTCACTTCCTACTCTTCATCGCGCTGCGCAACGCACCGCCGCTCGAAGCCAATCTCGTCAACTACCTTTGGCCGCTGTTCATCGTTGTGCTCGCGCCCGTGTTCCTGCGTGGCGTGCGGCTGCGCGTCGTGCACGTCGCAGCTGCACTGGTCGGCTTTATCGGCGCGGCGCTGGCCATCGTCGGCGGACGCGAATGGATCGGCGGCCTGGCCTGG
>CAIKUF010000003.1 GCA_903830565.1 uncultured bacterium
CCCCACGTGCGTGGGGAACACGTCTCCATCCGAGCGTTGGACGGCCGCCAACTGGGTTCATCCCCACGTGCGTGGGGAACACGAGCGGGATCGTTGCCATCAGAACACTCCGATCGGTTCATCCCCACGTGCGTGGGGAACACTCGATCCGACCCTCGTGAGACATGACCAGCGCCGGTTCATCCCCACGTGCGTGGGGAACACGTTTGCAGCCAGGTGGTCATTGCAGTTTGCGATCGGTTCATCCCCACGTGCGTGGGGAACACGCGCGATAAGGCATTGATACCATGTGCCAGCGCGGTTCATCCCCACGTGCGTGGGGAACACCCGGCGAGTGTCGTATCCGTAACCTGCGTTGGCGGTTCATCCCCACGTGCGTGGGGAACACTCAGTTGTCAAGGATTCCTTGACAACTGAATACGGTTCATCCCCACGTGCGTGGGGAACACTTGTGAACTGCGCGCGGACGTCGATGCGGCGTGCGGTTCATCCCCACGTGCGTGGGGAACACACCGACTCCTCCGCGCCGACCCCGGCGCTTTCCGGTTCATCCCCACGTGCGTGGGGAACACAAGGGCTGCAACCGGCCGGGCGGAACAACCCGCGGTTCATCCCCACGTGCGTGGGGAACACGCGGTTGTTGGATGCCGGGCGCGTGCCGGCGATCGGTTCATCCCCACGTGCGTGGGGAACACCAAAAACTCGATGCACTTTTCGACGCTGATATCGGTTCATCCCCACGTGCGTGGGGAACACCACCAATCAACATGCAATCGCCATGCCAGCCCCGGTTCATCCCCACGTGCGTGGGGAACACTAGCGCAGTGCGAGCCGAGCACCTAAGGAGAAAGGTTCATCCCCACGAGCGTGGGGAACACTGGAATGTTAATGAAGTTAAGGATTTTGGCGATGGTTCATCCCCACGTGCGTGGGGAACACGAGATTCGGTCGGCGTTGGCTAAGTTGTGAATCGGTTCATCCCCACGTGCGTGGGGAACACGACGAGTTCGGGTTGACGAACGGTAGCGAGTACGGTTCATCCCCACGTGCGTGGGGAACACCTCGGCCTCGGCCGCGGCAGTGCGAGCGCAGCCGGTTCATCCCCACGTGCGTGGGGAACACACTTCCCGTATCTCGTTGATTTGCAACGACATTCGGGGCGTCCGATTTTCCACCGAATTTCGGACGCCCGGAAACGCGAATTGTTAAGGAACTTTCCCCACCACTTCCGGGTGGAAACTGACCAACTGCACACCATCGAAATCGGCCGGCACGCGCCGGTTGGCGCCCAGGGTCTGGAACTCGAACCCGGCTTCGCTGGTGCTGCGCCACATCATCACCGCATTGCCATCCTCGATGCCTTCTTCCACTTGCGACCAGATGTGCTCGCGCACGCGGCGCGAATAGCTGCCCACGTAGACGCCGGCCCGCACCTCCAGCAGCCATACCGCCAGCCGGCCGCGCAGGCGCGGCGGTGCGTTCTCAAGCACGATGACCAGCATCGCCCAGGCTTTCGGGGTTCGGTAGGGCGGGGCCGATGGCGTCGGCCGGCGCCTCGGGGCGGGCGATCTCGCCCGCGGCCAGAATGCACTCGATGTCTGGAATGATGCGGTCGAGTAGCTTGCTTTGCCGAAACACATCGCGGCAACCCAGCCGCACCGCACGCTCGGCGTTACCCGGGTTGGCGGCGGCCACCTTGAAGGCGACCGGCACCACGGTCTCGAACTTGTACACGTCGGCTATGTCGTAGACGAACGAGAGCGGCTTGCCGGTGTGGATGAAGCCCACCGCCGGGGCATAGCCCGCGGCCAGCACGGCGGCCTCGGTCACCCCGTAGAGGCATGACGTGGCCGCCGAAAGGCAGCGGTTGGCCACGTCGGCCGTGTCCCAGCTTTCGGCGTCGTAATCGCGCCCGCTCCACTTGACGCCGAACTGTTGTGCCAGCAACTGGTAACTGCGCCGCACGCGCGCGCCCTCGATGCCGCGAAGCTGCTCGACGCTGCGCCGCGCGGGCGGCTCTTCGCCGAAGCGCAGGGCGTACATCTTGCGAACCACCTTCAAGCGCAGGTCGTCGTCCAGCGCAAGGCGCGCCTGATAGAGCAGCCGGTCCGAACGCGCGCCGCCGGGCTGGCCCGCCGAATACAGGCGCACCCCGGCTTCGCCCACCCACACGAGCAAGGTGCCCACCCGCGCCGCCAGCGCGGCAGCGCGGTGCGATACGCGGGTGCCCGGCTCCAGCATGATGCAGGCCACGCCGCCCACCGGTATGTGGGTACGGACGCCGGTCACGTCCACCACCACGAAGGCGCCGTCGAGCACGTCGATCTCGCCGCGCTCGATGAAGACGACCGAGAGCCGATCCTTGATCGGGATCGGCTTGAGCGGGGGGAGCAGGCCGTTGGCCACGGCGTGGGCTACTCGCCGATCGCGGCCAATGCGCGCTCGACGAGCGGGCGGGCCAGGTAGTAGCCACCCTGAAGCAGTGCCTCGGCCAGCGGCCGCACCTTGTCGATGATGCCGGCATCGCGCGCCCGAACGAGCAGGCCGAGCGTGCCCAGAACGTGCAGCCCCAACTGGGTGGCCACCGCACGCCCGCATTTCTCGTCCAGCAGCACGGCGGCACCCTGCGCCAGGGCAAGCGCAATCGCGAATCGTTCGCCGGCGTCGAGCTGCGCGGCTGCAACCAGCGCAGGCAGTTCCGTCGGATCGGCGACGACCCGCAACTGCCCAGCCTGCAGCGCTGCGTTCAGCGCCTGCAGCTCCAGCGTGTGCGGTTCGCGCGTGACCTCATGCCATACCGTGGCCGTGACCAGCGCTTCGCGGTACAGGCGCGATGGCAGCGCAAGAAGGCCCAGCCGGGCCAGCGCAATCAGCGGGCCGCTATCGGCTACCAGCAAGGCTTCGGACATAGGCCAGTTCGCGGTCCAGTTCTTCCACGCTGTAGCGCACCACGGGGATCTGGCGCAGCCCCAGTTCGTCGATCATGCGGCTGTAAGGCAGGCCGGCCACCTTGGCGGCAAGTCCCAGGCTGACCTGGTCGCGCTCGTACAACGAGATGGCGAGGTTCAAACGCTCGGCGCTGTCGCCACCCGCCACACCGAGCGGCACGGTCAGCATCGCAGGCTCGCCTTCGAACAGCACGATATCGGCCTGGCCCTTGCGCGCGTCATCCAGCAACCGATGCGGCTGGGCGGTAAGTTCGTCGGCGGTGAGGGTGTGCATGGCGGGCTTTCGGTCGTGCTTGCGATTCAAGCTTAACCGACCGGGCGTACGAGCAGCAGGCCGCAGCCGAAGGCTTTGGCGTGGCCGATGCCGCCGACCAGTGCTGCCCGCAACGCGGCGGCATCCACCACGCGCAAGGTGCCGCTGAAGTCCACCGTCGAGAAGCGCAGCTCGCCATTCTTGCCTCGCTGTTGCTCGTAGCCTTCGACGCTGAGCGTGGCCTCATCGATCGTGATGCCCAGCCGCTGGCAGCGCGCCAACAACCATTGGCTGCATGTCTTTTGCACCAGGTCGTGTAAGGGCGGGCGATCGGGCGTGTGCCAATCGGCCCAGCAGGCCAACTGGCGGTCTTTCAGCAGGCGGGTCTTCTCCTGCATCACCGCGTCGTGGCGTGCCGCCTTGCCGTTGGTTGACCGGCTTGTGACCACCGGGTTGGCGCGCAGTTCGAACGCCAACCGTTCGCCCGGCGTGAGGTTGGGCGCGTAGGGCTTGCTCGCCACCTGCCAATGGGGCGATGGCGCCGCCGGTTCGCGATCAGACACGACATAGAACCGGGGCAGGCCGTCCACATCTCGTCGGCGGAAGAGAAAGCTGCGTGCCGTGCCCGCCGGTGCCGGCAGAAAGCGCCACAGCCACTGATGTTCGGTGTAGGCGCCGCGCACCCATTCGTGCGCCGCGTCGCGCTCATGGCCGGGCGCGGGGGTGATGAGGCTGAAGTACATGGTCAGTCGTCCTCGGCCAGCAAGGCCAGGTGCTCGGTGCGGTCGCCAAACTGCCAGCCACGGCGGCGGATCAGCCGGTCCTTGCGCGGTGCGCTTAGATGTGCTGCCACGCCGGCCGGCATGCCGTCGCCCCACGCCAGGCTGCGCAATGCGGCGGCCGGCTCGGCTGCGGCTAGGTAGGCGCTGAGCGCGGCGTGCGCGGACTCTGCCTCGGTCACCTGCGGCGCCAGCGGTGCGCCCGGCGGGCAGCACTTGCGGCCGAGGTACAGCACGAAGCGCGGTTCGCGCAGCGCCTGCGCCAAGGCATCCAGCGTGTGCGGCGCTTCGGGCAGGGCTTGCACGGCCACCGCGCAGGCCGCGCCTTGCCGATAGTCGCGGGTGGAAAGGATGGTGTTCAGCTCGTGCTTGGGCACGCTCAGTTCATCGCGCCGCGTGGCGTGCGGTCGGCCCTTGAGCGACGTGCGGCCGGGCACCTGCGCGGTGTGGTAGTCGCGCAGCAACTGGCCGGCCGACACCATGCCCACCGCAAACAGATAGCCATCGCGCAGCGCGGCGTGGGCGGTTTCATCCTCGCGCTTCAGGCCGAGTGCCGCGCCCAGCAGGCCGATCAAAGCGGACGCGCCGGGGTAGTCGCGGCTGCCGCGATATTCGCCCACCGCCACGTCACCCCAGGAGGCCAGATTGGCTTGCAGCTGGAAGACCATGAACTGCATGGCCTACCCCTTTACGAAGGCGACCACATCGGCGAGCGAGCCTTCGCCTTTTTCGACATCGAAGCTGCAGCGGCTGTCGGCGCAGGCGCCATAGACCGTGTCGAAGTTGTCGCGGCGCTGGGTGAGCGCATCCACGGCCAGGGCCAGCATGTCGCGCTCGCCATAGGGCTTCACCGGCTTCAAAAAGGCCTGCACCAGCGAGCGCGGTTGCTGCTTGCCCTTCTCGGCCAGCAGATAGCTGGCATGGGCGCGCGAGGCAAAACTGTTCTGCATGCCGGTGGGCGACACCTGCGTGATGGCGTGCAGCAGCGCTTCGAGCGCCTGGGCCGTGAGCGCCGCGTCGCCGCCCAGGTTCTCCAGCAGCAGCTCGCGGTTGATGCAGACGTAGAGGTAGAACAGGCCCGCGCCATAGCCGCGCTCGCCAATGTGGCCGGCTCCCTTGTCTTCGAGTCCCAGGTTCAAGTCGTCCACCGCGCTGAAGAAGTCGTCTTCGACGGCTGACTTGTGCACGGTGATGGCGTGGGCCACCTGGACGGCAGCGTCGAAGTTGAACTGTGGAACTGCGGCCAGCATTCGACCGAACATTGCAACGTCAATTGACGTGCTGTCGTCCACGAGCAGTATCTGGCCGAGTTCACGTGCAAGGGTGGCGTTTGCCTTCTTCTTGTCACTGCCCTTGTTTCTGCGCTCTATCGCTTTGCTGACTGCTTCGACGGCCTCGTCAGCTACGCTGAGTCTCAGGAATGCTGACAGGGCCTGCACGAACGCAGCCAGCTTCGCTTCCTCAACCGGCGACACATGAACGATTTGCGTGTTCAGCAATGCGGTTTCGACGTTCGCCTTGTCCTCGGCCTCAGGCTCGCCGTAGGCGCGTTGCAAGTCGACGGACCAAGCCTTTGCAATGGCAGAGTCCACGCCGTCGGCAACAAGCTTGGCGTATATCCAGTCAAGGCCAATGCGCTTGGTTCTTGACCCGATCTGGGCTTTGGGTTCGCTGAGGTACGAAGCAAAGACGTCAGAGGTGCGCCAAGCCCGCTTCAAACTCTGCGACGAGACGCGCAGCCGCAGCGCGTCGCCGACCAGTGCGGTCTTCGGGCGGCCGGTGTCGTCACGGTTGAGGTTGGACGGCGGGTAGGCGGTGAGCACATGCAGTTGAATGAAGCGGGACATGGTGGGTTCTCCCTGAATGATCTGTGGTCGAGGTTGCGTAGGTGACGGAATTTCGTTGGGCCAGGCGGTGAATCAGGAACCGGCCTTGTCGGGCCAGTCGTAGCCGTAGGCCCAGCGCTTCTTGACGGCATCGCCCCAATTGACCACGTCGGTGGCCAGCGCCAGCACGTCGGCCTGGTGCTGCAGCAGCGGCAGCGCGCGCCGCAGGCCGGCGAACAGCGAATCGATGTCGGGCGATTCGAGCAGGCGCATGAAGCGCAGTACGCTCAGGCGTGGCTTGTCGCCGTCGCGCTGACTCATTGCTGCGGGCAGCGCTTGTTCGTTGTGTTGTTTGACATGGGCCAGCAGGCCGGCGGCTGCCGCCAGGCGGTCATCGCGCCAGGTGTCTGCCGGCCAGCCAGCGGCCCGCAGGCGTTGGTGCAGCCGCTGGTAGGCCGGCAGCATCACCACGGCGGTGATGTCGGGCGCGCGGCGCAGTGCGGCGCGGCCGCCTCGGTCGTCGTCCAGGCCCTGCCACCAGCGCAGCAGCAGGTCGCCCCAGGCTTGGTTTTGCCGAAAGTTGATCGGGCTCATGCGGCCTCCTTGGTTGGGCCAATGGTTGATTTGCGTGTTGTCGCCTTGCGGGCCGGCTTGGGTTTCGGTTCGTCCACGGGCAGGCCCAGCGCCAGGCGCAACTTCGGGCCGTGCAGGTTGCGGCGCAGTTGCTTGTGGGCCAGCGCAGTGCGGCGCGGGTTCTGGCGTTCGATGGTGCCGGCGCCGGCAAAGCTCTGGTCGAACAGGCGCATCGCGGTGCGAACAAGCGTGGCGTGCCAGGCCTCGCGCGTTGGCATCTCGGGGTGTTCCGTGCCGATGCGCGCGGCTTCGATCAGGGCTTGCAGGTGGTGGTAGAACGAGGCTTCGGTGGTGCCCCAAAAGGCGGCGTCGATGTGGCCAAAGTCGCCGCGGGCATCGGCGCTGAACCACGCATCCTTGACCGCGCCGCGCAGGTACATGGCAGCAAGTTCGGCCGCGACCAGCCAGCGCGCCACTTCGGCTTGCACACCGGCCCGGGTATCGCGCTCGCAGTCCGCCAGGCCGTACAAAGGCAGTGTGGCGTCGTACCAGCAGCGTGCCTTCATGTTGTCCATGTCGTAGCCGAAGGCCCACAGCCTAAGTTGCCCGCCGGTCTGGCGCGTAAGCGCCATGACGGCGCGGTCGACGATCTGGGCGACACGGGTTGATTTCTTGTCGGTCGATGCGCCCAGCACCCAGCCCAGCCAGTTCCGGTAGCCCACACCATCGGGCTGCGGATGCACCGGCAACCAGCCTTCCTTGGTTTCGTAGTACGGCGACAGCGGGTGGCTCCACGCACCCTTGTAGTTGAGGCCGTAGTTCTTGGTTCCATAGCGGCTGATCAAGTGATCTGACTCGCGGCCGCAGGCATCACACCCGCCCGCCAAGTGCGCGCCGGTGTCCAGCCGAATTCGTCTCGGCATGGCCCAGTACAGGTGCGCCGGATGCACTTGCGATTGCGCCATTTCGCCCGCCTTCGATTGCAAGGCTTCGATCGGCCCCAGCCATGGAAACGTTCGTTGCGGATCGGCCTGGTCCGCGTCGCCCCCTTGCGCCAGAAATGCCGGGCGATCACGCACATTCATCCATAGGTCGTGCCACAGGTGGCTACCCGTAGGCGCGAGTACGAGGGTAGTCAGCGGTCCGCCGCCGCGCAGCCCTGTGCGGTGCCCCGCGCCGCCGGATGGGGCGTTGAGTTGCAGGGTGAAGAGTGCCGTCGCCGCGCAGGCTGGACACAGTGCATTGATCAGCGCCCGCTTGACGAAGTGATCGGCGTTGTTCTTGACGGTTTGCTCGCCAGGCGAGGAGATCAGCAACGCGCTGATTTCGTTGACGGCAACGCCCGCGGTGCCGAGGGCGAAGTCCTGCATGAACCGCGGCCCGTCGCCGTCCAGATCGAATGCTTCCGCCACTGGCTCGAACCATCGTCGCAGTTCTTGAGAATCGGGCGGCGCATTGAACAGTCGGCGCCAGTCGATGCCATCGACCACCATCGTGGTCGTCTGCAGCAGCCCGATCGCAAACTGCGCCAGCGCACCGTTGAAGTCTGGCCGGTCCGCGTCGAAGGCCAGCCACTGCGGTTCACTCAGCCGGTCGGGCGTGATCCAGTGGCGCTGGCCCTCGGCGTCACGCACCGGCATCCAGGGGTCGTGCAGAAGATTCATGCCTCGGGGTCTTCCTTGGTTGGCAAATCGGTCGCCGCGTTGTCGAGCAGCCGCAGCCCCATTCTCGGGTCGTAGCACCAGGCCAGCCGGCGCGGCGTTTGCCCTTTGCGCGGCGCGGCCAGCGCTTCGCCCACCCAGCCCTGTGGCGTGAGCGAGAGCGGCAGCAGCACGGTCCAGCGGCCTTGGGCGGGCAGCTCGGCCAGCGTGGCGTCCAGCGCCGGCTGTTGTCGCGGGTCGGCAGCCGGTGCCGTGGCGGCGATCAGGCGTTCGGCCATGCGCAGGCTGCTGTAGGCCCAGCCGCTCTTGCCTTCCACCCAAGGCAGCAGGCGCTCGCTCTGCCAGCGCGCCAGCGCCACGGTGCTGCTGGCTTCACCCAGGCGCGACGGCGTCTTCGCCTCTGTCCACCAATCGATGCCTTTGCGCTGGTAGCCCTGCGACAGCGTCAAGGTGTTCATCTGCGCCTGGGTCAGGTCGGCAAAGCCCTTGCCCTCGGCTGCCAAGGCATTGGCGTCCAGGCCCGGCGGGATGTCGGCGTCTGCGCCAAACACACCTTCGATCAGCCGGCGTGCATCGTCGGGCATGGTGAATGCACCCTGGCCATCGACACCCCGCAGGGCGCGCGCGGTGAGCCAGTTCTGGCCGTGGTGCGGGTACACCGCCGCACCCTTGGGAAACGCGTGCTTGAACCAGTGCGCGTCGGGTTGCTCGGCCCAGGGTGGCGTCAGAACCCACAGGCACGGCTCGCCGCGTTGATCGGGTGCTGCGGGGTCTTTCAGTGGCGTGCCTTGCGGCGTGCGGCGATGCCGGCGCAGGCGGCCGGCCCGCTGGATGAGGCGGTCGATCGGCGCCAGGTCGGTGACGAGCAAGTCGAAGTCAACGTCCAGCGACTGCTCGACCACTTGGGTAGCGATCACCAGCCGGCCGGCACGCCGGAAGCGGGTGCTGCGCGGGCCGAACAAGGCCAGCACGCGCCGTTCCATCGTCAGCCGGTCGCGCAACGCGAAGCGGGCGTGGAACAGCATCAGGCGTTGCGGTGGCAGATCGGGTTCGAACAACTCGAACGCGGCAACGGCGTCGGCAACGGTGTTGCGCACCCAGCAAACGCATTGGCCTGCCGCAAGTGCCTGGCGGATCGTGGCCACCACCTCCGCCGCCTCGCTGCTGCTTTGCACGCGCACGCGCCGCCGTACGTCCGGGCGGGTTGCGACGGGGCATTGCGCGACCTGTTCCGGCACGCTGGAACACCACGACGTGACGAGTGGGTAGGCCGTTTCGCTGGCCAACGGTGCGCGTTGGTCCAGCCCCTTGGCAAAGGCGCCGAGCAGGGCCTGCTTCATGCGCTGGGGCAGGGTGGCCGACAGCAGGATCGCACTACCGCCGGCGCGTGCGTGGAACGCCAGCAGCACTTCCAGCACGCCTTGCATGTAGACATCGCAGGCATGCACTTCATCGATCACCAGCACCTTGCGCACCAGGCCGAGCAGGCGCAGCGACTGGTGCTTGCTGTGCAGCACGGCCAGCAATACCTGGTCGATGGTGCCCACCCCGGCGGGCGACAGCAGGGCGCGCTTGTTGTGGTCGGCCAGCCAGGCTGTGCAGCGGGCTGAAGCGGTGTCGTCGAGTTGGCGGGCGTCGTGCTCGTGGTCGTCCGCAGGCAGCACACTCGCCGCAAAGTCGTCCACCAGCCGGCGTTGGCCGTGGGCCAGCACGAGACTCGCGCCGCCCGAGAACAGCAAGGCGTAGGCCTCGGCGATGCGCCCGTACATGGCATTGGCAGTGGCCATGGTAGGCAGCGCGATGAAGAAGCCATCGGCACAGCCGGCAGCCATCAGCCGGTGTGTCAGCATGATCGCCGCCTCGGTCTTGCCGGCACCGGTCACGTCTTCCAGCAAGTGAATTTGCGGGCCGCTGGCCAGTGGCTCGTCCGCCGCCCATCGCTGAAGCGGTGACGGGTTCGCGATGTGGGGGAAGAGGCCATCGAACGGCATTGCCGCTGCGCTCGGTGGTGGCAGTACACCGCTGGCGTCCAATGCCTGCGCCGCCTGACGACGGGCTTGCTGCCAATAGTTGGCCATCGGCATTGCCTGGTCATGGTACGGAAAGAACCGCGTGTTCGACCCCAGCCAGTCGGCCAGCACCGCCAGCCCGGCCAGCCACCACGACAGTTCGGCGCTGGCGGCGAGAAAGGCATGCGGCTCTTGCGCGGCGATGGCGCTGGCCACGTCGGCGGTGATGAACTGCTGGCGCATCGATGCGGCAAAGGCCAGTGCGGCATCGCAGTCCTGCTGGGGGTCGAAGTGCTGACGCCAGAAATCGCCCTCGGTGGGCGGCTGGCCATGGTGGCCGGTGCAGGCGCGGGCCCACCAATCCAGACTGTCTGCAAGGCTTTCGGACTGCGGGCCGAACCAGGCCTCGTCGATTACGCGGTCGCGCAGCACATCTTTCCAGAACAGCATGCCCAGGCTGTCGTGGCGCAGGGTGTAGGGCTTGGCGGGGTTGGGCAAGCGGCCGCGCAACTGCTCGAAGACATTCGGACATTGGCTCTGGAACGCTTCGGCAAACTTGCCGAGATCGTGCAGGGACAGCCAGAAGGCGATCCAGGCCCCGACCCATTCCTCACGCAAGCCCAGGTTGCGGGCAAACAGTGCGCGCAGGGCCGGCAGGCGCTGAAGTGCTTCGATCCCGACGGCTGCGACATCAAGGCAGTGGTAGGCAAGCAAGTGGCAGCGCGCGGCCTCGACCGATGAATCGTCGGGCCGTGCTTTGCCCCAGTACGGCAGGCCGTCGATTTGCATCAGAGCACTGTGTGTGGGTGGTGGCGTAGGCATCGAGTTCGGCTCTCAGTCAAGTGAATTCTCGGCAGCCTGAGGTTCACCAGGTGAGCCTGTCGAAAATTCTCTTCCTCCCGCTCGAGTTCTCTGCATTGGCTCCGCCGGCATCGGCAGCGGCGCCGACGCTTTCCGCTCCAGATCATGCAGAAGGACGTCCACCGCTGGCCGCTTGGAATCCCTCATTGCTGTTCAAATGCAGTGTCCAAAGGTAGTTTGCATGCAAGCACAGTCATGCTATCGTTAAATAGTGAAATAGTGCTGCATAAAAGGCAGATCATGTTGAAAATGGTCGGCGCCAGCGGCCAGTTGACGCTGGGCAAGAAGTATTCGGGGCGGTATTTCGAGGTCGAAGAACTCGCCAGCGGCGAGCTGGTGCTGCGCCCGGTGCGGCTGGTGCGCGACTCGGCCTTGCCGAGCAGGGCGAAGGTCGGGCGCGCACCGGCGTTTCAGATCGCCGAGGTCGAGCAGGTCGTGCTGCCGACGCGCGAGCAGCGCAATGCCAGGCGCCGCTGAAGGCTCCGCGGCGAGCGTGTTCGTCGATACCAATGTCTGGGTCTATGCGCACCTTAAGGTGTCTGGGGATGGGCGCCACGAGCGTGCGCTCGCGCTGGTGCAAGGCGCGGGCGATCTGGTCGTCAGCCCGCAGGTCGTTGCCGAGTACTACAGCGTGATGTTGCGCAACTCGCGCGCCGATGCCTGGATTCAGGCCAACCTGCGCGCGATCTTTGCGCGCGCTCGTCTGCAACCCGCGAATGCGCAGGTACTGGCAACCGCACTGGATCTGCGCAACCGCTGCCGGTTCTCGTTCTGGGATTGCCAGATCGTCGCCGCCGCGCTGCAAGCGGGCTGCGCGACGCTGTGGACCGAGGACTTGCAGGACGGCCAGATGATCGACAACCGTCTGCGTCTCGCCAACCCGCTGCGCGAGCCGGCTGCGTAGCTCGCGCCGCGCTACTTGCGCATCAAGGTGCTCTTGCCGAACAGGCTCTCGATCAGGTCCACCGCCAGCTCGGCGGTGCGGTTCTTCACGTCGAACGCCGGGTTCAGCTCCATCACGTCGAGCGAGGCCAGGCGACCGGTGTCGGCGATCATCTCCATGCACAGTTGCGCTTCGCGGTAGGTCGGCCCGCCGCGCACGGTGGTGCATACGCCGGGCGCGATGTCGGGGTCGAGGAAGTCGACGTCGAAGCTCACGTGGACGTGGGTGTTGGCGTCGATGGTCGCCAGCGCCAGCTCCATCGCCTGGCGCATGCCCATCTCGTCGATGGTGCGCATGTCGAAGACTTCGAGTGCGGCTTCGTGGACCAGGCGCTTCTCGCCCGCATCGACGCTGCGGATGCCGATCTGGCGCACCCACTTCGGGTGGATCGCCGGCACCTGGCCGCCGATCTGCAGCAGTTCGTTGGGGCCGTTGCCGCACAGGCAGGCGAGCGGCATGCCGTGGATGTTGCCGCTCGGCGTGAGCACGTGGGTGTTGAAGTCGGCGTGCGCGTCGAGCCAGACGAGGCGCAGCTTGCGCCCGCTCTCGCGGCAGTGGCGCGCGACCGCGCTCACCGAGCCGATGGCCAGGCTGTGGTCGCCGCCGAGCAGGATCGGCAGCTGCCCGGCCTGCAGTTCGGCGTGCACCGCATCGTGCACGGCCCTGTTCCATGCCGCCACCTCGGCCAGGTGGCGGTAGCCATCGACCGGCGGCAGCCAGGGGTTGTGTGGGCCGGCGAGGTTGCCGCGGTCGGCCACCACCGCGCCATGCGCCTCGAGCGCGGCCTGGATGCCGGCGACGCGCAGTGCCTCGGGCCCCATGCTGGCGCCGCGCGAGCCGGCGCCGATGTCGGTCGGGGCGCCGATCAGGCTGATTGCGCGAGTGGGGTGTTGCATGCTCAGGCGCCGCAGTGCCGGTCAGAAGAAGAAGTCGTCGATATCGGCGTCGCGCCGCTGTTGGCGGACGCGCTTGAGCCAGCGTTTGGCGGTGGCCTTGTCGGCCAACGTGCGCATGTCCTTCTCCAGCATGGCCAGCTCGCCACGCAATTGTTTGACGTTCTGGTCGACCAGTGCGCCGAGTTTGGTTGGGCTGACGCTCCAGCCGATGCCGACTGCGTAGTCGAGTTGAAAGCGCGTCTCTTCGCGCGCGATCTCGGCCTTGAGTTCGCCCAGTTGCTCGGCGAGCACCTTGTTGTAGTGCTTCAGGCGCTGTGCACCGGCGCTCGCGATGTGCCCGGCGTCGACTTGCTCGATCTCCAACTGCAGCTCCAGCAGCGTGAGCAGGTCGTTGGCCGCGTAGGCCTGGTTGACCTTCTGCATCAGCGCGGTCTTGGCCGCGCGCTCGACGGGGTCGGTCTCGCGGTCGGGGTGCAGTGCGCTGGCCAGCTTGCGAAAGACCTCGCGCAGCGACTGCATGGCTTGCTGCGCCTCGGTCTCGCGCCGCTGCTGCGCGGCGCCCTTGCGCCGGTTGCGACGCGGCACATCGGGTGAACGCTCGGCATCGCCGGCATGGCGGGCCATCTCTTCCTGCATGCGCTTGAACAGGTCTTCCTCGGAGGCAATGTCGTCGTCGCCCAGGTCCAGGCCCGTCATCGCTTCGACCATGCCCTTCATCGCCTTGCGCGACTCCTGCTGCTCGGTGTCGAAGTCGACCTCGGCGTGCTTGTCGAACAGCGCCTTCACGTCGGCGTCCTCGTTGTCTTCGTCCTGGCCTTCGAGGATTTCGGCCGCAAAGTCGCAGATCAGTTCGCGCAGCGTGGCGCGTTCGTTCTTCGTCCACCCTGGCTCGTGCAACGCGCGGTCGAGCGCGAATGCGAAGTCCCTGCGCCTGGCGCTCAAGGTCTGCAGCAGCGGTACGATCGCCTTGGTGTGCGCCTGCAGATAGCGTGGGATGTTGTCGCGCCAGGCGGCCAGCGTGCGGCGCGCCTGTTCGATCTGGCGCAGCAGGTTGTTGAAGCGCTTCTGCTCGGGCGTCAACGCCGAGGCGCCGACGGCGGGGACGATCTGGAGCGATTGAACGGTGGACATGCGATGAAGGGGCCGTCGCCCGGCCCGGTTCGATTGGAAGATCAGATGTCGACGGCGAGTTCGCCGATCGGCATTTCGGGCGGGTCGAAGGCGTATTCGGCGGCCAGCAACTCCCACGCCTCTTCAGCGGTCTCGACGAAGTGGAACAGGTCGACGTCCTGCGGGCCGATCATGCCGGTGTCGATCAAGAGATCGAAGTCGATCAGGCGCGTCCAGAACTCGCGCCCGAAGAGCAGGATAGGGCGCCGTCGGCACTTGCCGGTCTGAATCAGCGTCAAGGTCTCGAACAGCTCATCGAGCGTTCCGAAACCGCCGGGGAAGCACACCAGGCCGATGCTGCGCATCAGGAAGTGCATCTTGCGCAGCCCGAAGTAGTGGAACTGGAAGCACAGCTCGGGCGTGATGTAGCGGTTGGGCGCCTGCTCGTGCGGCAGCACGATGTTCAGGCCAATGCTCTTGCCGCCGGCCTCGTGCGCGCCGCGGTTGCCGGCCTCCATCACGCCCGGCCCGCCGCCGGTGACGACGTAGATCGGCGTCGCGAGGCGGGCCGACTTGGCCGTCACCAGCGCGCTGAAGCGGCGCGCCTCCTCGTAGTAGCGCGACATCCGCATCTGCATCTCGGCCTGGCGCACGGCGATGGCGTCGCCCGTGTCCTGCGCCTCGGCAAGGCGTCGCGCCGCGATATCGGCTGGCAGGATACGGGCGCTGCCGAAGATGACGATCGTCGACTCGATGCCGAGTTCGCTCTGCACCATCTCGGGCTTGAGCAGTTCGAGTTGCATGCGCACCGGGCGCAGCTCCTCGCGAAGAAGGAACGCCGTGTCCGTGAACGCGAGGCGATAGGCGCTTTCCGGGCCGTCGTAGCGCGACGGCGGGGCGAGCGTCGCGTCTTGCTGCGCGGTCGGGAAGTTGCGCGCCGTGAGGTCTTGACGCTTGTTCATGCTGGGGTCCGATTCGGCAATGTGGGGGGGGGGGGATAAGACGCGACTCGCTGCGTTTAGGGCCGGTGGCCGCAGACGGGGCAGGCGCTGTCGCGGGCGATGCGCACTTCGCTCCACTCCATCGTTCGCGCATCGACCATCAGGAGCCGCCCCGCGAGCGAGGTGCCGATGCCAGCCAGCAGCTTGAGCGCCTCGGCGGCCTGCATCGTGCCGACGATGCCGACCAGCGGCGCGAAGACGCCCATCGTCGAGCACTGGGCTTCCTCGAAGGTCGCGGCGGGCGGGAACACGCAGGCGTAGCACGGGTGCTTGGCGTCGCGCGTGTCGTATACCGAGATCTGGCCGTCGAAGCCGATCGCCGCCCCGGAGACGAGCGGCCGGGCATGGCGCACGCAGGCCGCGTTCACCGCGTGGCGGGTCGCGAAGTTGTCGCTGCAATCGAGCACTACCTCGGCCGCCGCGACGAGCGCATCCAGGTTCGCCTCGTCGGCGCGCACGGCCAATGCGGTGACCTCGACGCCGGGGTTGAGCGCGTGCATGCTTTGCGCCGCGGAGGCCACCTTGGTCTGCCCAATGCGGTCCGTGCCGTGCGCGATCTGACGCTGAAGATTCGTCAGTTCCACCGTGTCGTGATCGACCAGCGTGATCCGCCCGACGCCGGTCGTGGCCAGGTACAGCGCCGCCGGCGAACCGAGGCCGCCGACGCCGATGACGAGCGCGTGGCTTGCGAGCAGGCGCTGCTGGCCCTCGATGCCGATCTCATTCAGCAGGATGTGGCGCGAGTAGCGAAGAAGCTGGTCGTCGTTCATTCGTGGAGGATGAAAAACGCCCGCATTCCGCGGGCGTCTCGATCGTCGGGCCGGTGCGCGGTTCGGCGCGGCGGGATCAGTTGGTCTCGGTGTCCGACTCGGCCTTGCGCTCTACCATCGTCTTGGAGACCATGACCGGCTGGCCCTTCAAGCGGTTCAGCGCCTGCGCCAGCGGGAAGTCTTCTGCACTGCCGAACTCGGGCAGCGGCTTGGGCGGGGTGGCGCTCTTTTTCGCCAACTCTTCCTCGAGCTTCTTGCGCGCTTCCTCGCGCGCCTTCTCGCGCGCGGCGTCCTTCTGCTCGGCGCCCTGGCCGCTGGCGATGTGCTTGTCCAGGTCGGCCTCGCGCATCAGCAGCGCCGCGTAGCGGTTGCCCTCGGCGGTCTCGTCGACCATCACGTCGGGAACGATGCCCTTGGCCTGGATCGACTTGCCGCTCGGCGTGTAGTAGCGCGCGGTCGTGATCTTCAGCGCCGTCTCGGGCGAGAGCTGGCGCACTGTCTGCACCGAGCCCTTGCCGAAGGTCTGCGCGCCCATCACGACGGCGCGCTTGTTGTCTTGCAGCGCGCCGGCAACGATCTCGCTCGCCGATGCCGAGCCCTCGTTGACGAGCACCACCAGCGGCACCTTCTTCAGCGCTTCGGGCAGGCGCTTGAGCGGGTCGCTGCCGCCGCGGCGCATGTAGAACTCGGGCGTGGCCTTGAAGACGGCCTTGCTGTCGGCAATCTGGCCGTTGGTCGACACCACGGTGGCGTCGGCGGGCAGGAAGGCGGTCGAGATCGCGACCGCGCCTTCGAGCAGGCCGCCGGGATCGTTGCGCAGGTCGAGCACGATGCCCTTCAGGTTCGGGTCCTGCTTGTAGAGTTCCTCGAGCTTGCGCGCGAAGTCCTCCACCGTGCGGTCCTGGAAGATACTGACCCGCACCCAGGCGTAGCCGGGCTCGATGAGCTTGGCGCGAACGCTCTGCTGGCGGATCTCTTCGCGCACCAGCGTGACCGGGAAGCTACGCGTCTCGGCCTTGCGATAGACGTTCAGCGTGACCTTGGTGTTGGGCTCGCCGCGCATCTTCTTCACGGCCTGGTCGAGCGTGAGGCCCTTGACGAAGGTGTCGTCGATCTTGGTGATCAGGTCGCCGCTCTTGAGGCCGGCGCGAAACGCGGGCGAGCCTTCGATCGGCGAGACCACCTTCACCAGGCCGTCTTCCATGCCGACCTCGATCCCGAGGCCGACGAACTTGCCGCTCGTGCCTTCGCGGAATTCCTTGAAGCTCTTCTTGTCGAAATACTGCGAGTGCGGGTCGAGCCCGGCGACCATGCCGGCGATGGCATCGTTGATGAGCTTCTTCTCGTCCACCTGCTCCACATAGTCGGACTTGACCATGCCGAACACGGCCGCGAGTTGCTGCAACTCTTCGAGCGGCAACTGGGCCACCGAGCCGCGAGCGATGGCCTGCAACTGGATGGTCGCCAGGGCGCCGGCGAGCACGCCGAGCGCGATCCAGCCGCTGACCTTCAATTTGGAATCCATGGCGATCAGGGTCCTTAGAGCGTGTGAAGCCGAGCCAGTATAGGGAAATCGGCGATCGGGTGTGGAGTCGAATTGCGAGGTAAAAGTTGCACTCCGGCGCGCGGCCCCGCCCGGACCGGGCAAACCGCCTGCGCCGTCAACGCCGCGCCTGCACTTCGAGGGGCCGCAGGTCGGCGGCGGCCTTGTCGAGCACGCCGTTGACGTACTTGTGGCCGTCGGTGCCGCCGAAGGCCTTGGCAAGCTCCACCGCTTCGTTGATGGCCACCCGGTAGGGGATGGCGATGCAGTGCCTGAGCTCGTAAACGCCGATCAGCAGCACGCCGTGCTCGATCGGCGAGAGATGGCTGGTCTTGCGGTCGACGTGGCGCACCAGCACCGCGTCGAGCTCGGCTGCCTCGGCGATGCAGCCGTGGAGCAGGAGGTCGAAGTGCGCCTTGTCGCACTTGTCGAAGCCGTCCTGTTCGCGCATGTGGGCATCGATCAGGCCGGCCTCGGAGCCCGAGATCAGCCACTCGTACAGCCCCTGCAGCGCGAACTCGCGCGCGCGCCGGCGCGACGACTTCTGCGGCGGGCGCTTGCGCGGCGGCGCCGCGGCCGCAGGCTTGTGCGCCTCGGCCTCGGTCACGAGAGGTCTTCCATCAGGTTCGCCATCTCCACCGCCACGCGGGCGGCGTCGCGGCCCTTCTCGTCGGCACGGGCCCAGGCCTGGGCCTCGTTCTCGACCGTGAGGATGGCGTTGGCGACCGGGATGCGGTGGTCCAGCGCAACCCGGCTCACGCCGGCGCTGCTCTCGCCCGCTACGAGTTCGAAGTGATAGGTCTCGCCGCGCACGATGCAGCCGATGGCGACCAGGGCATCGAAGCGCTCGCTGTCGGCCAGCCCCGCCAGCGCGATCGGCACCTCGAGCGCGCCCGGCACGGTGACGTGCGTGATGTGCTCGTCGTCGACGCCCAGCAGGCGCAATTCGGCGATGCAGCTTTGCACCAGCCGCTGCGTGACCGCCTCGTTGAAGCGCGCCTGCACGATCGCAATGCGCAGGTCCTGCCCGTCCAGATCGGACGCCTGGCCCTTGTTTGCGCCTTGCATGGTCGGGTCCCCTTCAGTCGGACGCGGCGACGAAGCCGGTCACTTCCAGGCCGTAGCCGACCATGCTGGGCATGCGCCGCGGGCTGCCGAGCAGCTTCATCCGGCGCACCCCGAGTTCGCGCAGGATCTGCGCGCCGATGCCGTAGGTGCGCAGGTCGAGCTGGGCCAGCGGCGCCGCCGGCCGGCCGCGTTCAGGCGTCAGTTGGGCCAGCAGCGAAGCGGCGCTCTCGCCGCAGTTGAGCAGCACCGCGACCCCGCGCTCGGCCTGCTGGATCGCCGCCAGCGCGCGTGGCAGAGGCCATGAATGGACGAAGTTCCGGGTGTCGAGCAGGTCCAGCACCGACAGCGGCTCGTGCACGCGCACCAGCACCTCCTCGCCAGCGGCCCAGCGGCCGCGGCTGAGAGCCAGGTGCACGCCGCCGGTGCGGTCGCGGAACACGCTGCAATCGAACTCGCCCTGAGCCGTCACGAGAGGGCGGCGCTGGACGCGCTCGATCAGCGTCTCGGTGTGGCTGCGGTGCTCGATCAGCGCGGCGATGGTGCCGATCTTCAGGCCGTGCTCGCTCGCGAAGAGTTCGAGGTCGGGCAGGCGCGCCATCGTGCCGTCATCCTTCATCACCTCGCAGATCACGGCTGCGGGCATGAGCCCGGCCATTGCCGCCAGGTCGCAGCCGGCTTCGGTATGGCCGGCGCGCATCAGCACGCCGCCGTCGTGAGCCTGCAGCGGGAAGATGTGGCCCGGCTGCACGAGGTCGCTCGCGCGGGCGTCGCGGGCCACTGCGGCGCGCACGGTGCGTGCGCGATCCGCGGCCGAGATGCCGGTTGTGACGCCCGTGGCGGCTTCGATGGAGACCGTGAACGCCGTGCCGTGCTGGGCGCCGTTGCGCGCCGTCATCGGCGGCAGTTGCAGGCGCTCGCAGCGCTCGCGGGTCAGCGTCAGGCAGATCAGCCCGCGGCCGAACTTGGCCATGAAGTTGATCGCCTCGGGCGAGACGTGCTCTGCCGCCATCAGCAGATCGCCTTCGTTCTCGCGCTCTTCCTCGTCGACGAGGATCACCATGCGGCCGGCGGCGAGTTCGGCAACGAGCTCGGGGATGGGGGATATGGCCATTCGGGGATTGTAGGCGGGCACCTCTGAAGCCATACGCGTCGAAGGCATGCGAGTCAGTGCAGTCTGCGTACGCACCTGTCGAGGCGGCACAATGCGCGGGTTCGCCTCGATCTGCCAGCGTGTGGTCGGTCTGGCGCAACCCCTTTTGGCGCGACCGGAACGCGATGGCACCTCCCACAGCGCAGAACCTCGGCCCTGGCTCGGGCACGATGACCGTGCTCGGCAACCTCTCGGGTGGCCTCCTGACGTCGGCCTACTTCAGGTACGCGGATCCCTCCGCGCTGACCGGCGGGACACTTGACGCCTCGATCGAAATCGCGTTCTTCGTCGTTGCGTTCGCCCTTCTGGCCGGGACCGGGCGCTGGATTTCCTTTCGTTGGTTGGCGCCGCTCATCCAGGCCGGCGAGCTGCCGGCGCCGGGCCCGGCAGGCGACGAGGCGCGCCGCCGCGCGGTGCTTTGGCCGGCCTTCGTGGCCTCGATGACCTTCGGCCTCTGGATCGTGGCGGGCTTCCTGTGGGGCGTGGTCTTGCCGCTTGTCTCCGGCAGGTTCTCGCTCGGGCAGTCGCTGCGCCAGGTGTTCGGCATCACCTTCGTCGGCGGCACGTTCGTCGCCGCGATCATCTTCTTCGGCAGCGAGCGCCAGATGCGCCCGCGCCTGCAGCGCCTGTTTCCCAGCGGCGGCTTAGGCGCACTTCGTGTGCCTCGGCTGCGCGTGCGCAATCGCCTGCTCGCGGTGTTCCTGCTGGTCAGCCTGCTGCCGCTGGCTGTGCTGTCCGTCGCGGCGCTGACGCGCGCCGAGGCCTTGCTGTGGGCGGACGCGCTCGCCGCTGCGGGAATCATCCACAACCTGCAGGTCGTCGTCGTCGTGCTCGCTTTCGGTGGCGTGGTGGTCTCGGTGATCCTGGCTACCCTCGTCGCGGCGAGCGTCGCCGAGCCGCTGCGCGAGGTGCAGGCGGCGATGTCGCAGGTGCGGCAAGGTCATCTCGATATGCACTGCGCGGTGGTTTCGAACGACGAGATCGGCGCCGTCGCCGAGGGTTTCAACGGCATGGTGCAAGGCCTGCGCGAGCGCGAGCTGATCCGCGAGACCTTCGGCAAGTACGTGAGCCCGGAGGTGCGCGACGAGATCCTCGCCGGCCGGGTGACGGTCGCCGGTGCGCAGCGCGAGGTGACGATCTTGTTCTCCGACCTGCGCGACTTCACGCCCTGGGTCGAGGCCAGCCTGCCGGCCGAAGTGGTGGCCGACCTGAACGCCTACTTCACAGAGATGGACGCCGCGATCCGCGCCCACGGCGGCCTCGTGATGCAGTTCATCGGCGACGAGATCGAGGCTGTCTTCGGCGCGCCGATCGCGAACCCGAATCATGCCGACGCGGCCGTTTCCGCCGCGCGCGAAATGCAGCAGCGGCTCGCGGCTTGGAACGCAACGCGCGCCGCCGCCGGCAAGCACACGCTGCGTCACGGCATCGGTATCCACACGGGCACCGTGATCGCCGGCAACATCGGCAGCAGCGAGCGGCTCTCGTACGCGCTGGTCGGCGACGCGGTGAATCTGGCCTCGCGCATCCAGTCGCTGAACAAGGAGCTCGGCACCCACACGCTCGTCAGCGGCGCGACGCACGACCGGCTGACTTCGAGCGCAGGGCTGCAGCCCCTGGCCGCGGTGCGTGTCAAGGGGCGCAGCGCCGAGGTGTCGGTGTACGCGCTGAGCTGAGGCTGCGGCGCGGCCCGCGCAGCTCGGTTGTTTCCTGGTCGGTCAGAAGGGCAGTTCGCCCTGCGGGCGCAGCAACAGCCTCAGGTCGTCGCCGACGCGATCGACGGCATGAAAGCGCAGCGCGACAGCGTCGGCCAGCGATGCGAGCGGGCCGAAGGACGCCAGCGCGCGGCCGCTGCCGATGAGCTTGGGCGCGACGTATGCCAGCCATTCGTCGACCAGGCCTTCGCGAACGAGCGAGCCGTTGAGCTTGCTGCCGGCTTCGACATGCAGCTCATTGATGCCGCGCCGCGCCAGGTCTTGCAGCATCGCGGGGAGATCGACCTTGCCGAGCGGGCCCGGAACGAGCGCGACCTCAGCACCGCGCGCCTGCAGCGCGCCGACCCGATCGGCCGCCGGCGCCGCGGCATAGACGAGCACCGCACCCGGCGCGTCGAGGATGCGCGCGGCCGGCGGCATGTCCAGCCGCGAATCGACGACGACGCGCAGCGGCTGCCGCGCGGTGGCGACGAGGCGCACGTCCAGCCGCGGGTCGTCGCCCGCCACCGTGCCGACGCCGGTCAGTACCGCACTCGCGCGCCTGCGCCAAGCGTGGCCGTCGGTGCGCGCGGCCTCGCCGGTGATCCACTGGCTGACGCCGTTTTCGAGCGCCGTGCGCCCGTCGAGCGAGATCGCCGCTTTCATGCGCAGCCACGGCCGGCCGCGAACCATGCGCGAGAAGAAGCCGATGTTGAGCTCGCGTGCCTCGTCAGCGGCCAGGCCAACGTCGACCGCCATGCCGGCTGCGCGCAGGCGCGCGATGCCCTCGCCGGCGACCAGCGGGTTGGGGTCGGCCACGGCGACGACGATGCGCGCCAGGCCGGCCGCGATCAGCGCGTCGCAGCACGGCGGCGTGCGGCCGTGGTGCGAGCACGGCTCGAGGCTGACGTAGGCCGTGCCTCCACGCACGGCCTCGCCGTTGGCCGCCGCGTCGCGCAGCGCCATCACTTCGGCGTGCGCCGAGCCGGCCTCCTGCGTGTGGCCGCGGCCGATCACGCGTCCGTCGGCCGATGCGATCACGCAGCCGACGCGCGGGTTGGGGTCCGAGAGGCCCACCGCCTGCACGGCGAGCGCGAGCGCTTCATGCATCAGCGCGCCGTCGTCGGCGCTGAAGGCTGCGGGCGTGGAGGCAGTCATGGCGATCGTGGGCGCACCTCGATTGGGGGCGGCGTCATTGTCCGCCACCGCGCGAGATGGCGTTCAGGGATGCGCCAGCGGCGGGCGCGACAGCGTCAGTGCACCGGAGAGCACCGGGTCGTGGCCGGCGATGAGTGTCGACAGGCGCAAGCTTTGTCCCGCGCCATGGCGGTCGTTCCAGCGCAGCGTGACCTGCACCGTCTTCAGCGCAGGTTCGGCGTTAGTCGTCACGACTCGCGTCAGCGTGTAGGCGGTCGTTCCGCCGGCAGGGGTGACGTCGATCTCGGCGTCGGCAATGGCATTCCAGCCCGCGGCGTCGGCGAAGGCGCGCAGGCGCTCGATGTCGATCTGCGCCAGTCGCATCGCCTCGGTCCGTTCGCGCGCTGCGTCGGCGTTGACGCGCAGATCGTTCTGCAGACGGGCGAGGGCGAGCATGCCGATCGAGAGCACGAGGAAGGCAATCAGCGCCTCGATCATCGCGAAGCCGCGCATGCGGGCGGGAGCGTGGTGACGGTGTGGGTGCTTCATGGCGTGGCCCTTCAGAAGTCGCGCCAGCTGCCCGGCACGCGAACGAAGCTGCCGAGTTCGCCGCCCAGCCGCGCCAGCACGGCGGGGTCGTAGGCGATGGTCAACGCGCCGTTGCCGGACACGCCGCCGAGCGCGATGAGCGCGCCATGCAGTTGCGCGCCGGCGCTGCCGCTGGTGTCCCAATTCGCGGCGAGGCTGACGACCAGGCCGTGGATCACGACGCCGCTGCCCAGCCGAAGCGGGCCTTCGACGACCAGAATGACGGGGCGGTCCGGCGAGCCGAGGGTGAACGGGCCGTCCAGTTGCAGTTCACCCGCGACCCACAGCATCCGGTGCGCCGAATCGGGCCCGATCGCGTCCGCGAGCGAAGCGCCGCACTCGTCCGTGCAGGTGACGCTACGCACGCCCGGCCGCTGCTGCCAGTGCGCGCGGTCGAGGCCCAAGAAGCGCGTCAACAGGCGCTCGGCGTCGGTCGCGGTCAGTTGAGCGTCGCCCGCGGCCAGCGATGCTGCGCCGGGCCGTTCGCCGATCGTTACCAGGCTGGCCGCCGGCATCGCGATGCTGCCGCCGGCTTGCGCGGTGAGGCCGCCGCTGGCGGCGTCGGTGTTGACGAGCGTCAGCGCACCCACGGCAGCGAGGTTGCCGCGTGCGGTCAGGGCCGCGACCGGCGGCGTCGCCAGTGCGGGCAGCAGCGCCAGCGTGACCTGGGACGTGGCGCTTGCGCGGCCGGCAGAGCTCCCTGCAAGCCCGGGCAGGCAGGCGGGGGCGAAGTGGTCGCATCCGGTGACCACGGCTTGCACCATGCCTGCGCGAGTCGCGGCGATGAAGAGGACGGCAAATGCGGGGTGCGCGCCGGCTTCGGCGGGCTCAGTAAGCGTCGGGTGGCCGGCGCTCGGGCAGCCGCACGTCCAGCCGGCGTCGGCGAGCACGCACGCGGCTTGCAAAGGATGTGACGCGCCGGCAGCCGTCCACGTTTTAGGGCTGAAACGCCGGCTGGCCGCGTCGTAGTCGAGCACGCGCTCGCGAAACGAGGTGCTGCCCGCGGCGGCGCTGGGCGCGCAGTCGTCGCCGATGGTGCTGCCGCTGGTCAGCATTGCCTGCGCCCACTCGAGGCCGGCCTCGGCGGCCTCGAAGGCCCGCGTCGCGCGGATCTGGTTGGCCGAGGAGCGCTGCTCGAAGACGAGGTTGCGGTTGGCAATGCCGACCATCAGCGTCATCGCAAACAGCAGCATCAGCGTCACGCCGAGGGCGGCAACGCCGCGCTGGCCGAGGGGGGGCGAGGGTTTCATGAGTTTGCTCTACATTCGAAGTTAGGTCGGGCAGGCGCCGACGACGGCGTCGTTGCGCAGGCGAACCAGCGCCTGCACGCTTCTCGTCGTGCTTTCGTTCGCGTTTGCGTGACCGCTGATGCGCAGCGCGAGGCTGCGCACTTGCTGGCGCGGCGGGCAGGTCGTGCTGGCGCTGGGGCAGGGCTGGTCGCACAACGCGCCGAGGTCGATCTCGGCAAGCGCCGGCGTGATCTCCAGGGTCGTCACGACGAGCAGCGTCGAATCGGTCAACGCCTGCCAGTTGCCGCGGCCTAGCTGCAGCTCGATCGCGTGGTTGCGCAGTCGAAAGCCGAACTGCTCGTTGCTATCGAGTACGTGGTTCTCGACGGCGTCGCGCGAGTAGCCGAAGCTCGCGGCATCCGATGCCGCAGCCGTGGGCGCCAGCGCCGCGTAAGGGTTGGTGCGTGTCGGTGGCGCGGGTGACCAGACGCCCGCGGCGGCGTCCCCCCAGTGGCCGGCGCGGCGAAGGTCGCGTGCCACCAGGTCGCTGGCAGTGCGCAGGTCCTGCATCAGCCGCGCTTCGAGCAGCAGCGCGCGGTGCTCGCGCAGGTGCTGGGTCAGCAGCAGCGTTCCTGCGCTGAGGATGATGAGGCCAAGCGCCAGGCCGACCAGCAGCCCGACCAGGGACAGCCCGCGCAGGGCCTTGCGGTTCACTGGTTCCAGCATTGCCGATTCGCCTGCGCGTCGTTGTCTGCCGACTCAGTCTCGCCCGAGCTCGTGGCGAGGTTGCCGGCCTGGAAGGCGAGCCTCAGGTACCGGCACTTGCGGTCGCTCGCCTGCGTGCCCGTGGCCTGGGCGACGGCCACATAGCCCGTCGCCGACGCATCGGCGACGCTGAGCAGGTAGTTGCGACCCGGCGCCGCGCTCGCGACGCCCACCTCGTCCAGCGTGCCGTAGCGGCTGTTGTCAGAGCGCCAGCGCTCCTCGGCCTGCTGGAGTTGCATCAACGCGGTCAGCGCTTCGCAGCGCTTCACCTTGTGCATGACGCCGCTGAAGCTCGGGTAGGCCACGGACGCAAGCACGCCGGAGATCGCGGTCGCGATCATGACTTCGACGAGCGTGAATCCGGCCGCATGGCGGCGGGTGCGAGGCGATGAATTCATGGTCGGTCTCCTGTGTCAGCAAGTGCGGTAACCGGGGAAGCTGCCTTCGGGCGAACACGAGCGCACGCGGCCCATCACGTTGACGACGTGGTGAATCGCGCCCGGCGTGCCGGCAACGCGCGCCGTTCCCGTCGGCGTGCTCGTGCCGTGCCGCGGGTCGTAGAGGATCGAGGCGACGTTGGCCTGCACGGCAACCTTCTGCGCGGCGGGAACGTAGACGGTCTTGATCTCGACCGCGTCGCCCGTGCAGGCGGCCGGCGCCACGCTGCTGCAACTGCACTGCGCGTGGCCGCCGGTGTGGATGGCGTAGCAGCTTCCGCCCTCGTCGGACCAGAAGCTGATGCGCAGCGGCTCGTTGCGGGCGACGGCCTCGGTGCGCGCGTATTGAAGGTCGGTCGCGAGCTGCACGGCGACACCTTCGAGGCGCTGCCTGGCGATCATGCCCTGAAAGCTCGGTATCGCCGTCCCGGCGGCGATGGAGGCGACGGCCAGCGTGACCATGGCCTCGACGAGTGTGATGCCGCGCAGGGATCCGGGGTGCTTGTTCATGGGTGCCTCGTTGCGTTGAACGGTGCACACACTGTAGAAACGCGGCCGCGATCGCGCGACCCCAGGGCGGGGGAAAGGCGGGCGGTTTGAGGAGGGACCCCCTTTCGGGGGGGGGGATGCGCCGGGCGGCGCGGTTTCAGATGTCGCGGATCAGCTGCCTGAACTCGTCCACATCCTCGAAGCTGCGGTAGACCGACGCGAAGCGCACGTAGGCCACCTTGTCGATGCGCTTGAGTTCGCGCATCACGAGTTCACCCAGGCGCGCGCTCGTCACTTCGCGGGCTCCGCTGTTGAGCAGGCGGTCCTGGATGCGCTCGACCGCGGCGTCGATCTGCTCGACGCTGACCGGCCGCTTGCGCAGCGCGAGCGTCATCGACGCGCGGATCTTGCCGATGTCGAACTCGGCTCGCGCGCCGTCCTTCTTGACCACCGAGGGCAGCGCGATCTCGGCCCGCTCGTAGGTCGTGAAGCGCTTCTCGCAGGCCTGGCAGCGCCGCCGCCTGCGCACCACGTCGCCCTCGTCGGACTCGCGCGTCTCGACGACCTGGGTTTCGGCGTGGCTGCAGAACGGGCAGCGCATGTCGGACGTTAGCGAATGCGGCTGCCGCCGGGCCGCCCCAAGGCGGCCGCGCGCCCTCTCGGGGGGCGGCGACGCGGCGAAGCGGCTAGCTTGGGGGCGGTCATCTGTACACCGGAAATGCAGTCGTGAGCGCGGTCACCTTGGCGCGCACCGCGGCCAGGTTCGCTTCGTCGTGCGGGCGGTCCAGCACATCGGCGATCAGGTGCGCCGTCTGCCGCGTCTCGCCTTCGGCGAAGCCGCGTGTCGTCAACGCCGGGGTGCCCAGGCGCACGCCGCTGGTGACCATCGGCCGCTGCGGGTCGTTCGGGATGCCGTTCTTGTTGCACGTCATGTGGGCTGCGCCCAGGATGGCCTCGGCCTCCTTGCCGGTCAGGCCCTTGGGGCGCAGATCGACCAGCATCACGTGGCTTTCGGTGCGCCCGCTGACGATGCGCAGGCCGCGCTCGGTCAGCGTCTCGGCGAGCACCGTGGCGTTCTTCGCCACCTGTTGCTGGTAGGCCTTGAACTCGGGCGCGAGGGCTTCCTGGAATGCGACCGCCTTGGCCGCGATCACGTGCATCAGCGGCCCGCCCTGGATGCCGGGGAAGATCGCGCTGTTGATCTGCTTGGCCACATGGTCCTTCATCAGGATGATGCCGCCGCGCGGGCCGCGCAGGCTCTTGTGCGTGGTCGAGGTCACCGCGTCGGCGAAGGGCACCGGGTTCGGGTAGACGCCGGTGGCGATCAGGCCGGCGTAATGCGCCATGTCGACCATGAAGTAGGCGCCGATGTCCTTCGCGACCTTGGCGAAGCGCTCGAAGTCGATGCGCAGGCTGTAAGCCGACGCGCCGGCGATGATCAGCTTGGGCCTGTGCTCGTGGGCCAGGCGTTCCATCGCGTCGTAGTCGATGGCTTCGCTGGCGTCCAGGCCGTAGCTCACGACCTTGAACCACTTGCCGCTCATGTTCAGCGGCATGCCGTGCGTCAGGTGCCCCCCTTCGGCCAAGCTCATGCCCATGATCGTGTCGCCGGGCTGCAGCAGGCCGAAGAACACGGCCTGGTTGGCCTGCGAGCCGGAGTTGGGCTGCACGTTGGCGTGCTCGGCGCCGAAGAGCTTCTTCACGCGGTCGATGGCGAGTTGCTCGACAACGTCGACGTTCTCGCAGCCGCCGTAGTAGCGCTTGCCGGGGTAGCCCTCGGCGTACTTGTTGGTGAGCTGGCTTCCCTGCGCGGCCATCACGGCCGGCGAGGCGTAGTTCTCCGACGCGATGAGCTCGATGTGCTCTTCCTGGCGCAGGTTCTCTTTCTGGATGGCGGCCCAGATCTCGGGGTCGACACGGGCGATGGTGGATTGGGTGCGGTCGAACATGGCGGCAGTCCTCTTCAGGGTTGAAGACCCTCGCCTCGCATCGCAGGGTGGATGCGGGATGGAGGGCTGCCCAGGCGAACGGCGCAGCGGCGGCTGCCGTCCGCGCTCCCCGGTGGTTCGCCACCTCGGGCCAGAGCCCTATCGCCAGTCGCGCGGCAAGCGAAGTGTAGCGCCTGCCCTCGCGCGGCGAGGGTATGCGGCGAGGGTATCCAGTACCAGTCCCTAGCGAAGCAGGGCGACGCGTTCCGGGTCGGCCTGTTCTGCAGCCTTGGCCGGCAGCGATTCGGCTGCTTTGGCCGCCGGAGCCAGCACCGGCGCGCCGCCGGGCAGCGCGGCGTTCGGCGGAACGGGCTTGCCACCGGCGACATGCTTCAGGTAGCCCTGTTCGACGAGCACGCGCCCAGCGTAGCCGTTGTCGTCGCTCTGGTTGCCTGCGCCGACATAGAAGCGCAGGCCGGCCTCGATGCTGCCGGCGCGGGC
This sequence comes from uncultured bacterium, assembly GCA_903830565.1. GTDB lineage: Bacteria > Pseudomonadota > Gammaproteobacteria > Burkholderiales > Burkholderiaceae_C > CAIKUF01. The sequence goes on from CAIKUF010000003.1 coordinate 28,160, forward strand.
GATGCATTCCTTGAGCACCTGCACCCCGACCTTGAGGTTGGACACCGGGTCGAACGCGGCCAGGATGCCGCCGAAGCGCTCGTACTTCTGGTCGTGTACGCGCGTCATCACCTGCATCAGCCCTTGAGCGCCGACCGGGCTCTGCGCGAACGGGTTGAAGCTCGACTCGATGGCCATGATGGCCAGGATCAGCGTCGGGTCGACGCCGACCCGCGGCCCGACATTCCAGGCCTCCTGGACGAGGCGGCTGACCGGTTCGGGTGCCACGCGATAGCGCTTGGCAAGCCAGTGGGCTACTGCGGCCTGCTGGCTCGACAACTCGCCAGGGTTTGCGGCCGTGGCGCGGCTGACGGCGTCGGTGTCGGCCAGGGCGACTGCCTCAGCCTCGGGTGCTGGTTCGGTGCGCGCCTCGTGGCGGGATTGCAGCCACTCGAGCGCGGTGACCTCGACGGTATGGCGCAGGTCGGCCCGGCCGGACACGAAAAGGGTCGCTGCGACGACCACCAGCCCGACCAGCGCCAGGCTGTTATGGCTGACTTCGAGCAGGCCGTTGCCGACGTCGCGCAGGAACACCGACACCGACCCCGTGCTGGCCAGTCCGATATTGCGGGCCTTCGTGAGTATTCGGTTTCTCAGGGTCATGACACTCCTTCCGTTCCGCCACCGCTGTGATCGAGAGTCCTGTGGGACGTCTGCTCTGCCAATGCGACGGCGATAATCTGGTGCGGTGTGCCTCGCGACGGGACTTCTAGCGCCGTCCGTGCAACCGCCATGGGTGCGCCCCTGCCGCCACGTCGGGGCGGGAGGGGTGCGGGTAATCCCTGTTGAGATCGATGAGGCCGGATTCTAGGAAGAGTTTTAATAACCAGTCAAGCATTTAGAACATATGTCTAACTACATTTGAGTATGAAATATCGGGACTTGCGTGAGTTCATGAGCGGGCTGGAGGCCTCCGGGGAACTCGTGCGGGTCGCCGAACCGGTCTCGGCGCGGCTCGAAATGACAGCGCTGAGCGCGCGCGTGCTCGGCGCCGCGGGGCCAGCACTGCTTTTCGAGCATCCCGTTGGCTACGGCATCCCCGCGCTGACCAATCTCTTCGGCACGCCGCGTCGGGTCGCGCTCGCCATGGGCGTTGGCGACATCGGCGAGCTGCGGGACGTGGGCCGCTTGCTGGCCAGCCTGAAGGAACCCGATCCGCCCAAAGGGATCAAGGACGCCGGCAAGTTGCTCCAGATGGCCAAGGCCTTGTGGGACATGAAGCCGGCGTCGGTACGGCGACCTGCATGTCAGGAGGTGGGACTCGTCGGGGATGAGGTCGACCTTGGGCGCCTACCCGTGCAAACCTGCTGGCCGGGCGATGCCGGGCCGCTCATCACTTGGGGCCTCGTCGTCACCCGTGGGCCGCAGAGCATCTCCAATCCGCGCCGGCGGCAGAACCTGGGCATCTACCGGCAGCAGGTCATCGGGCCGCGCCAGACCATCATGCGCTGGCTGGCGCATCGCGGCGGTGCGCTCGACTTTCGCGAGTTCGCGCTCGCCAACCCGGGGCGCTCGTTTCCGATCGCGGTCGCGCTTGGCGCCGACCCGGCAACCATCCTCGGCGCGGTCACCCCGGTGCCAGACAGCCTGTCGGAGTATCAGTTCGCCGGTCTCCTGCGTGGCGGCCGAACCGAGCTCGCCGACACCGGGGTCGGCGAAGACGGTCTGATGCTGCAGGTGCCCGCCAGCGCAGAGATCGTCCTCGAGGGCTGCATTCCGGCCGCTCAGGCCGGCTACGTCGGCGAGAGCGAGCACGGCGTCGCGCTGAAGGAGATCGGCGGCTACCTGCACGCGCTGGAGGGACCGTTCGGCGACCACACGGGTTACTACAACGAGCAGGAGTGGTTCCCGGTGTTCCAGATCGAGCGCATGACACAGCGCCACGACCCGATCTACCACTCCACCTATACCGGCAAGCCACCCGACGAACCCGCCGTCCTGGGGGTGGCGCTGAACGAGGTGTTCGTGCCCATCCTGCAGAAGCAGTTTCCCGAGATCACCGACTTCTACCTGCCGCCCGAGGGCTGCAGCTACAGGATGGCGATCGTTTCCATCCGCAAGAGCTACCCCGGGCACGCCAAGCGGGTGATGTTCGGCGTGTGGAGCTTCCTGCGCCAGTTCATGTACACGAAGTTCATCGTCGTCACCGACGACGACGTGAACATCCGCGACTGGAAGGACGTGATCTGGGCGATCACGACCCGCATGGACCCGGTGCGCGACACGACGCTGATCGAACACACTCCCATCGACTACCTCGATTTCGCCTCGCCCGTCAGCGGTCTGGGCGGCAAGATGGGACTGGATGCCACCAACAAGTGGGCCGGCGAAACGGCCCGCGAATGGGGGCGTGCCATCGCGATGGATGCCGAGGTGGAATGCCGTGTCGATGGCCTCTTCGCGAGCGTGTTGGCGCAGATCAAGAGTGAAGCGGACGGAAGCGGAACCAAGCCCTTGTCAACATAGATCGAACGGTCTAATCTTCGCTTGCCTGCACGCAGGCACATCCCCCGGCGCAGACCCTGCGCCACAGGAGCCCCGGACCCAACATCCTCCGGAGCCCCGAACCGGTGGCGCTAGCCACCCGCCCCTCCCACCGCTTCGTCGGCCGGGAGGGGTTCGTATTTCTGGGCCCACCTTTGCACTCAATTGCCGGCCAGATTGGCGAGCCATTCGTGCAGAACGAATCGGACGCGCTCGAAGCCACGAGCACTGGGCAACCAATCGAGTGCAGTGCCGGTGGTGATCGAGGCCAATCCCATCGGCGCGGCGGTGATCGCGATCTGACCTGCGGCGGCGTCCTCGAACAGGCGCAGCGCGCGCGGCATATGCCAGCCGTGGGTCACCAGTACGACGCGTTTGATGCCTGCCTGCCCGAGTAGCGCCACCGTATGGCCGGCGTTCTCTCGCGTGTCACGCGACTGATCTTCGACCCACTTGAGAGGAATGCCGAACTCCTTTGCCGCGATGCGCTCGGCGACTTCGGCCTCGGGCGGCCCGCCCGGATCGCCCCAACCCGAGCCGCCGCTGAACCCCAGCATCCCGCCCGTCTCGCGCGCCAGCCACGCGCCATAGCGCAGGCGCTCGAGCGCCAGTGGGGGGAGTCCGGAAATGTCATATTCCGGCGCCAGAAGGTCACGACCGCCGCCGAGCACGACGATCGTCAGCGCCTGGTACGCCTTCACGTCGGCCCGAAGCTTCACCACCTGCTCACGGCTGAGCGGGGGCGGTACGTTCAGCAAGTGTTGCGTCAGCAGTGCGCCGAAGCCGGTGCAGGCGCTCAGCCAGATGCCCGCCGTGCCAAGCAGGATCAGTAGCCACCCAAGTGCTCGGCGCGACCACATGACGCGGGCGCCGACGAGGATCAGCAGCAGCAGCGGCACCGGCGGCAGCAACAGAGCCGCGAGAATCGGCTTCCAGCTTTCGATGCCGAGCAGTGAGACCAGATTGTTCACCGCAAATTCCACGTCGGCCGGCAATCAAACGCTCAGCAGCTCGACTTCGAACAGCAAGGTGGCGTTGGGCGGGATCACGCCGCCGGCGCCGCGCGCACCGTACCCCAGCGCGGGCGGAATCACCAGCCGGCGCGTGCCGCCCACTTTCATGCCCTGCACGCCCTCGTCCCAACCGCGGATGACCTGGCCGGCACCCAGCCCGAATTCGAACGGGTCATTGCGGTCCTTGCTCGAGTCGAACTTGGCACCCAGAACCCCGTCGTTGTAGAGCCAGCCTGTGTAGTGCACGCTGACGAGCTGGCCGGCGCTGGCCGGGGCGCCTGATCCCTCAACGGTGTCTTCGTATTGCAGGCCGGTAGCGGTGGCGATCATGACAAGGGTTCCTTTTGAGTAGCAAAGCTGCCCATGATGCCACTCGCAGAGAGCCATTCTTGACACCAGCGCGCGATGGCTTCACTCAGCCAGGCGTCCACGTCACTCGTCGCGCACGCAATGCCCAGCACTGCGCCGGCATTGCGCAATGCTTCGATGGGTCGGCTCAGGTCGAGCTCACGTGCGCCGGTCTGCTTGGACAGCTTCTCGCCATGAGCATCGAACACCAGCGGTGTGTGCAGATAGCGCGGTGTCGGTAACGCCAGCAGGCGCTGCAACAGGATCTGTCGCGCGGTATTCCCCGCCAGATCCTCGCCACGCACGACGTCCGTTACGCCCTGGTCGGCGTCGTCGACGACGACTGCGAGCTGGTAGGCCCACTGCCCATCGGCGCGGTGAAGCACGAAGTCCCCGACTTCGCGTGCGACGCCCTGTGCTTGCGGGCCGAGCCGGCGGTCGGACCATACGATCTGCGCGTCGTCTGGAACACGCAGCCGCGTCGAGCGCCCTGCGCGGCCCTGCAGGCCGCCGCGCTCGGGGCGGCAAGTGCCCGGATAGACCCACTCGTCATGGCGTTCGTGAGCCAGGCCGGCTGCCTCCATCGCCTGTGCGATGTCGCTGCGCGTGCAGGCGCAGCGATAGGCCAGACCCGACGCGAGGAGGCGCGAGAGCGCATCCTGGTACACCGCGCCGCGCCGCGACTGCCAGAGCGGCGTTTCATCGGGCACGAGACCGCAGCGGGCGAGTTGGGCGAGGATCACTTCGCCAGCGCCCGCGATGCAGCGCGGTACGTCGACGTCCTCAACGCGCACCAGCCAGCGCCCACCGTGGACGCGCGCGTCGAGCCAGCTGGCGAGCGCGGCGACGAGCGAACCGGCGTGCAACGGCCCGGTGGGCGAGGGCGCGAAGCGGCCGACGTAAGTCATTCAGATGATCAGGCCCGAATGGCGTTCGAGCAGCGCGTTGCGCGTGGCCGGGCTTTCGAGCCGATCCACCCACCAGCGCAGCGCCAGCCCGAGCGGCACGGGGCGTCCGTCTTCAGTCTGCGGGCTGCGCCAGGCGTAGCACAGCCGCGCCGGGGCCCGCTGGCGCTGCACCTTGCGAACCACCAGCTGCCCGGCGCGGATGTGTTCGCGCACCATCGGCTCGGACAGGAAACCGCAGCCCAGGCCGCGCAACTGCGCCTCGATCTTGGCCGGCACGCTGGCCACGGTCAGCACGTCCTGGCCGGGCAGCAGGTTGACGGTGACCGGCGTCGTGCGCAGCGCCGAATCGGCGACCGCGACGGCTCGATGGCGAAGCAGCTCGGCATCGCTCAGTGGCTCGCTGGCGGCGGCGAGCGGGTGGTGCGGCGCGACGGCGAATACGAACTCCATCTCGCCCAGCGGCTGCGAGCAGATGTCGCCCGGCAGCGTCGCCTCCGCCGCGCAGCCGATGGCCAAGTCGGCCTGGCCGCTGGTCAATGCCTCGCAGGTACCGGCCAGCACCTCGCTGCGCAGGCGCAGCCGGGTCGCCGGGCCGTTGGGAGGGCACAGCGCATAGAAGGCCTCGCAAAGCTCGAACACGGTGAGACGCGAGATCACGCCGTCCACCGCCACCGTGAGTTGCGTCTCCCAGCCCGAGGCGACGCGCTTCACGCGGTGCGCGACGGCGTCCATCTGCGCCAGCAGGCGCCGGCCTTCGGCGAGCAGCTCTTCGCCAGCGGCGGTCAGCCGGGCCTGGCGCGAACTGCGGTCGAACAGCAGCACGTCCAGCGCCTCCTCGAGCTGGCGCACGCTGTAGGTCAGCGCCGATGGCACCTTGCCGAGTTCGCGCGCCGCAGCGGCAAAGCTGCCGCTGCGCGCGATCGCGTCCATCATCGTCAGGGCGTCGGGAGTCAGGACACTGCGGGGGGTGGACATCGCTTCAGGCGCAAGTCGGGAAGGGGTTCATCTTATTTGAACGCGGACATCAGGCCGGGCCGATGCTCGCGCTGCGGGACTCGCCTACAGTCGGCCCAACACGAGGAGGCATCGATGATCGAGTTGCGAAAGTCATCCGAGCGCGGGTATGCAGACCACGGCTGGCTGAAGTCATTCCACAGCTTTTCGTTCGCCGAGTACCACGACCCGCGCCACATGGGCGTCGGCAACCTGCGCGTCATCAACGAGGACCGCATCGCGCCAGGCACCGGCTTCGGCACCCACGGCCACCGCGACATGGAGATCGTCTCCTACGTGCTGTCGGGTGAACTCGGCCACAAGGACAGCCTGGGAAACGGGGCCGCGATCCGCCCCGGCGACGTGCAGCGCATGAGCGCAGGCAGCGGCATCGAGCACAGCGAGTACAACCACGCGCCCGACGCGACGACGCACTTCCTGCAGATCTGGATAACGCCCAATGTGAGCGGCATCCGGCCCGGCTACGAGCAGAAGCACTTTGCCGACGCCGACAAGCGCGGCCGGCTGCGCTTGGTGGCGAGCAACGACGGCCGCGACGGCTCGGTGACAATCCGTGCCGACGCGGCGATGTACGCTGGCCTGTTCGACGGCGACGAGTCCGCCGTGCTGCCGCTGGCCGCCGGTCGCCGGGCCTACGTGTTCCTGGTTCGTGGCCGCCTGGCCGTCAACGGCAGGGTGCTGGGGGCCGGCGATGCCGCGCACCTGCACGGCGAAGCAAGCCTCAGGCTGGACGCCGGGCAACTTGCCGAAGTGCTGGTGTTCGATCTCTGCGCATGAGGGGCCGGCGAGCGAGCCGCTCGCCTGGGCGCGCTAAAGTGCCCACATGGTGCGTCACGAAGCAAAAGCTCGACTGAACCCGCAGGGGCGAGGGGGAGTTGCTGCATGCTGCGCATGTCCAACGGGTGAGAGTCCCGTCCCGGTAGGCGTCGGAGCGCCGGGTAGCAGGCCCCA
>CAIKUF010000004.1 GCA_903830565.1 uncultured bacterium
ACACCAGAACCGCGTCCTCACAGCCAGAAAACAGCGCTTCCTGGCAGCCGTTCACAACGTGCGACTTGGGCACCTTCAGCGGCTTCAGGCGTCCCATGGGCATCGTGAATTCGAAACGATCCGCTGCTTCCTGCAGGATCTGGCGCAGGATCAGCATGACCGTGTTGATCCGGGCCGGCGACAGCGAGCTGCCGGGGCGCCGTCCGCGCAGCGTGGAAAGGTGCGACCGCAATTCGAGGATCTGCGCGCGGGTGACTTCGCCGATGGGCAAACTGCCAAGGCGAGGCACAAGATGCTGATCTAGGATCCCGCGCACCGTGACCGCATAGCTCTTGCGCCAGCCCACCTTGAACTCGGCGTACCACTGGTCGCAGAACGCGGAGAAGAGTGGAGCGCACGACCGGGCCTTGGGCGGTTCAGGCATCGCCACGACAGGCACCGGAACCGCATTGGCCGAGGCGGGGCTGGACTGGAGCAGGCCCGCGTGCTCCAGAACGGCCTTCACGTTGGCGCCGCTCGCGAGCGCCGCGTCGATGCCGTCGGCGACGCGCTGGAGTTTGGTGCGGTTCGCGGAGTTATCGTCGAGCTTGGTGTAGATGCGCTGACGGTCCCCGCCTTCACGGTAGTCGATCAGCAGTCGACCGCGATGTTGTCGAATGGAAGCCATGGCTGCTCCTCAGAGTGACATGGCCACGAGCGCGGCGGAATGCGCGCCACCGTCGAGCATCGCGCGCTCGACCGCCTCCCAGATGTAGAGGACCTTGCGTCGACCGAACGGACGCACATAGTGGATGCCCTCGATCAGTACCGAGTCCTTGAGCATGTTGTTGATGACGTTTGGCTTGTACTTGATGCGCTCCGCTCCGCGAGTTCGCGGGCCGTGAGGTACGTACTGCCGAGTGCCTTGTCCATGTGAGTCTCCCGTCTTGCGACGCGTTGCCGTTAGGAGCTTCACTTTGCAAATTTGGGGTCACCGGCTAAGCCGCCTCTCGTAGAACTTGCGAAGAGCCGCTGCGCGGACGCGCAGACAAGCGGCGGGTGCGGACAAGGCTCGGTCCTCATGACCGATGGCTGCGCGGAGCCAAGCACGCTTTCGGTTGCGCCGAAGACGGGGCAGCGGCGTTGCCACAGCGACGCTAACGCGCAAGTTCACTTGAACCAGAGCGGTTTGTGAGCGCCGGTCAGGAACCGCCACTATGCGACGGTGAGGTGGCGGTTTTGATGTTTGGCTGGTTCAGCCGGACAGCGCGTGCTGGTCTGGTCTGCTTTTGATGGAGGTGTGCGCCTGCCAGGCCGCCCAGCAGGGCGGCCAGGCAGGCGCGGCCGTTCGTGGCAAGGACTCGGTCAGTGACGATGGTGGACGGCGCGCGTCCCGGCGTCGCGCAGGGAACGCTGGGGTACAACGCGGTCGATGCCGAAGCAGGTGGGCGCGGCATCGATCTTCCTGGCTGGCAAGCTTGACGACCGTACCGCGCCCTACACCGTGCCGATGAAGGCGGTGCCACGTCAGTGTGGCGCGCTGGGACGAGTCCGTCCAGCACTTCGGTTGTGCCGGGGTGCGCATGGACCAACCCGCCCGCCTGTACCTGTGCGCACGATGCCGCGCCCAGGTCGTTCTGTGCAGCCGCTGCGACCGCGGCAACCGCTACTGCGGGCGGCCTTGCCGGCGCCAGGCCCGGGCTGAGGCGCGGCGCCAGACCGTGCAGCGCTACCAGCGCTCGTGGCGCGGCCGCATGGCTCACGCGCAGCGCTCGCGGCGCTGGCGCCAGCGCCGCGCTGCCGCTGCCGGCAGGGGCGAGGACGCACATAACGTGACGCACCAGGGTTCCCAGCCGGTGGTGGGTGCTGCTCCACTGGCGGCATGGACACACGACAGCACATCGAACGCCCTGCACGACATTGCCGCCGCCAGCACGCCGCAGGATCTCGCCATCGCCACGGTCACCACCTGTTGGACCTGCCGTCGCTGCGGCGCCCGCCAGAGCGCGGCGCTTCGTCTGGGCTTCGTGCGTCATGGCCTGACTGCCCGGTGGCGCCATGACCATAGCCCCTGACCTGGTGGCGCAGATCCTGCGCCTGCACACGGTTGAGAAGTGGCGCGTGGGCACCATCGCGCGGCAGTTGCACGTGCATCGCGACGCCGTGCGGCGCGTGCTCGCCGGCAACTGCGCGCCGGTGCACTGCTCACCGCTGCGTGCGAGCCGCGTCGATCCGTATCGGCCCTTCATCCTGGCCACGTTGGCCAAGTTCCCCACGCTCACCGCCGCGCGGCTGCACGCGATGGTGGCCGAGCGCGGCTTCGTGGGCGCCGGCTCGCACTTTCGCTTCCTCGTCGCCGGCATGCGTCCGCGCCCAAGCGCCCAGGCCTACCTTCGGCTGCGCACGCTGGCGGGCGAGCAGGCGCAGGTGGACTGGGGTCACTTCGGCCATCTGCAGATCGGCCGCGCCCGCCGGCCGCTGATGGCCTTCGTGATGGTGCTCAGCCACTGCCGCATGGTCTTCCTGCGCTTTTTCCTGGACGCCCGCACCGACAGCTTCCTGCGCGGCCACGCCCTGGCCTTCGCCGCCTTCACCGGCGTGCCCCGGGTGCTTCTGTACGACAACTTGAAGAGCGCGGTGCTCGAGCGCCAGGGCGACGCGATTCGCTTCAACCCGGCGCTGCTGGCGCTGGCCGGCCACTACTGCTTCGAGCCGCGCCCGGTGGCGCCGGCGCGCGGCAACGAGAAAGGCCGGGTGGAACGAGCCATCCGCTATATCCGCGACAGCTTCTTCGCCGGGCGCGAGTTCACCGACCTGGCCGACCTCAACGCGCAGGCTCAGGCATGGTGCCTGAACACGGCTGCAGATCGGCGCTGGCCCGAGGACGGCGCGTTGAGCGTGCGCCAGGCCTTCGAGGCCGAGCGAGGCAAGCTGCTGGCGCTGCCCCAGCGTGAGTTCGCCTTGGGTGAGCGCGTGGCCGTCGCGGTAGGCAAGACGCCGTACATCCGCTTCGATCTGAACGACTACTCGGTGCCGCACACCCATGTCGGGCGCACCCTGGCCGTGCTGGCCGACGAGCAGACGGTGCGCATCCTTGACGGCGCGGCCGAACTGGCCCGCCACGCCCGCTGCTGGGACCGTGGCCAGACTATCGAGAACCCTGCCCATGTGCAGCGCCTGCTCGAGCACAAGCGCGCGGCCCGGGTCCATCGGGCCTGCGATCGCCTGGCGCAGGCCGCACCGGCTGCGGCCACCTTGCTCGAGCGCGCCGCTGCGCGTGGCGACAACCTGGGCTCGATCACGGCGGCGCTGCTGCGGCTGCTCGAGCGCTACGGCGCGGCCGCGCTGCAACCGGCCATCCTCGATGCGCTGGCGCGCGATGTGCCGCACCCCAACGCTGTGCGGCTGGCGCTGGAGCGCGCTCGCGAGGCCAGCGGCCAGCCGCCCCCGGTGGCGCTGGCGCTGCCCGAGCACGTGGCGCGGCGCGATGCGCCGGTGCGGCCCCATGCCTTGGGCTCGTACGACCGCCAGATCGATCAAACGCCAGATCAACCGGAGACGCCCGATGACTGAAGCCCCCCCTTCGCAGTCCGAACTGCGCGCGCAGGCCGGCGCACTTGGCCTGCACGGCCTGCAGGCCCACTGGGCCGAGGTGATGGGCAATCCCGAGCAGGCGCGCTGGGTGGCGCAGATGCTCTCCTGGGAGGCCGCCGAGCGCGGCCGGCGCAGCCTGGAGCGTCGCCTGCGCGCGGCCCACATCGGGCGCTTCAAGCCACTGGCGGACTTCGACTGGGCTTGGCCCAGGAGCATCGAGCGCGGCGCCGTCGAGGAGCTGATGACGCTGGACTTCCTCAACGACGCCAGCAACGTCGTGCTGGTCGGCCCCAACGGTGTGGGCAAGACGATGTGCGCCTGCAACCTCGCCTACCAGGCCGTGCTGGCCGGGCACACGGCGCTGTTCATCACGGCGGGCAACCTGCTGGGCGAATTGGCCGCGCTGGACAGCGACTCGGCGCTGCGCAGGAAGCTGCGCCAGTATGCTGCGCCCGACCTGCTCGTCATCGACGAGGTGGGCTATCTGTCGTACTCGAACCGGCACGCCGACTTGCTGTTCGAACTCATCAGCCGGCGCTACCAGCACAAGAGCACGGTGGTGACGACCAACCGCGCCTTCGCCGAGTGGGGCGAGGTCTTCCCAA
>CAIKUF010000005.1 GCA_903830565.1 uncultured bacterium
GAGCCGATCGACTTCTCGGACCAGCAAAGCCTGGGCGCATGCCCCAAGTGCAAGGGCCGCATCTACGAGCACGGCACGTCCTACGTCTGCGAGCACAGCGTGGGTGCGCTCGTGACCTGCGACTTCAAGAGCGGCAAGATCATCCTGCAGCAGCCGGTGCCGCGTGAGCAGATGAGCAAGCTGCTCGCCGAAGGCAAGACGGCGCTGCTGGAGAACTTCGTCTCCAACAAGACGCGGCGCAAGTTCAAGGCCTATCTCACCTGGGACGCCAAGGAGGGCAAGGTCGGCTTCGCGTTCGAGCCGCGTGCCGCGAAGGCGCCCGCGGCGCGCAAGGCGGCGGCGAAGAAGTAGTGGCCGCTGCGCAAGCCGATGACCGAGCCCGCCAGCGCGCCGCCACACACCGCCTGGCCCTGCCTGTCGATGCATGAAGGTGCGGTCTGGCTCGCCGTCAGCGTCTCGCCGAACGCGCGTCGCACGCAGGCCGAAGGCTTGCACGACGGCGCGCTGCGCGTTCGCCTGGCGGCACCGCCGGTCGACGGCAAGGCCAACGAATTGCTGCTCGCCTGGCTGGCCGGCGAACTCGGTCTGCCGCGACGCGCCGTGCGACTCGTGCGCGGCGAAACGGCGCGCCGCAAGTGGCTGGCGGTCGACGCGCCGCAGGAACGACTGGTGCAGTGGCTGCAAGAGCACCTCGGTGAGGCACGGACCGGCGCTGGATCGTGATCGCGATGCTCGCTGCTAACATCCAATATGCGCCGCGACCGGATGATCACCCCGACCGGCACGGCATGAACAGCACCTTGAAAGGCAATCGATGATCGGCCGCCTGTCGGGCCTTCTGGCCGCGAAGAACCCGCCTCAGCTGTTGATCGACGTCGGCGGCGTCGGCTACGAGGTCGACGTGCCGATGAGCACCTTCTACAACCTGCCGGCGATCGGCGAGCGCGTGACACTGCTGACGCATTTCGTCGTCCGCGAGGACGCGCAGGTGCTGTTCGGCTTCCTCACGCCCGAGGAGCGTGCGACGTTTCGCCTGCTGGTGAAGATCTCAGGCGTCGGCCCGCGCACGGCGCTGGCTATCCTCTCTGGCCTCGGCGTTGCCGAACTGGCGCAGGCGGTGACGCTGCAGGAGACGGGCCGGCTCATCAAGGTGCCCGGCATCGGCAAGAAGACCGCCGAGCGCCTCCTGCTCGAACTCAAGGGCAAGCTCGGCGCCGACCTCGCGCAGCAGGCCTCGCCCGTCGGCGCCGCGCAGGCGGACATCCTGCAAGCGCTGGTGGCGCTGGGCTACAGCGACCGCGAAGCGGCCGCGGCGTGCAAGGCGCTGCCGGCGGAGTCCGGTGTGAGCGATGGCATCAAGCTCGCATTGAAGGCGTTGGCGCGCTAGTGTCGCGGCAACCGGCCAGCGTGCCGGCCCGCGATAATGCGCCATGAGCATTCAGACGGATGACTTCGCCCCGGCGCGCCGCGTGGTCAGCGCGGCTGCGGCGTCGCCCAATGAAGAGGCGATCGAGCGCGCGTTGCGGCCCAAGGGGCTGCAGGAGTACGTCGGCCAGGTCAAGGCGCGCGAGCAGCTTGAGATCTTCATCGGCGCGGCGCGAAAGCGCAACGAGGCGATGGACCACGTGCTGCTGTTCGGCCCGCCGGGCCTGGGCAAGACGACGCTCGCGCACATCATCGCCCACGAGCTCGGCGTGAACCTGCGCCAGACCTCGGGCCCGGTGTTGGAGAAGCCCAAGGACCTGGCCGCGATCCTGACCAGCCTGGAAGCGAGCGATGTGCTCTTCATCGACGAGATCCATCGCCTGTCGCCGGTGGTCGAGGAAATCCTCTATCCGGCGCTGGAGGACTACCAGATCGACATCATGATCGGCGAAGGCCCGGCGGCGCGCTCGATCAAGCTCGATCTGCAGCCCTTCACGCTGGTCGGCGCGACGACGCGCGCCGGCATGCTCACCAACCCGCTGCGCGACCGCTTTGGCATCGTCGCCAGGCTCGAGTTCTACACACCGGAAGAGCTCTCGCGCATCGTCCACCGCTCGGCCGGGTTGCTCAAGGTGCCGACCGACGCCGAGGGCGCGTTCGAGATCGCGCGCCGCTCGCGCGGCACGCCGCGCATCGCCAACCGGCTGCTGCGCCGCGTGCGCGACTACGCCGACGTGAAGGGC
>CAIKUF010000006.1 GCA_903830565.1 uncultured bacterium
CTGACCGCGCAGTACCTGCTCAAGAAGACGCTGCCGCAGGGCGGCCTGCATGCGGGCGACTTCGTCCTCTTCCACGCCGCCGCGGGCGGCGTCGGGCTGATCGCCTGCCAATGGGCCCGCGCGCTCGGTTTGCAGCTCATCGGCACCGCGGGCTCGGACGAGAAATGCGCGCTCGCCCGCGAGCACGGCGCCGCGTTCACGATCAACTACCGCAGCGAGAACTTCACCCAGCGCGTGCGCGAGATCACCGGCGGCGCCGGCGTGAAGGTGGTCTACGACTCGATCGGCAAGGACACCTGGGACGGCTCGCTCGACTGCCTGCGCCCGTTCGGGCTGATGGCCAGCTTCGGCAATGCCTCGGGGGTCGTGCCGCCGTTCTCGGTCGGCACGCTGGGTGCGAAGGGCTCGCTCTACGTGACGCGGGCGACGCTGTTCACCCACATCGCGACGCGCGAGGCCACGCAGGCGATGGCCGACGACCTGTTCGACGTCGTCACCAGCGGCAAGGTGAAGATCCGCATCGACCAGCGCTACGCGCTCAAGGACGTGGCGCAGGCGCACCGCGACCTCGAAGCGCGCAAGACGACGGGCTGCAGCGTCCTGCTGCCCTAAGAAGCTATCCGCCGCCGGCGCAGGGCCGTCCTATTTGCGGATAGGTTCCAAGGCAGGCTTTGGGGCGGCTGCGGCGGGCACCGTCTCCGCAGCCACCGCGGCTCGGTAGGCGTGCCAGGAGGCGTGCCCAAGCACGGGCCCGACGACGAGCAGGCCGAGGAAGCCTGGCAGCATCGCGATCACGACGAGCAGCGTGATCAGCGTGCCCCAGAGCAGCATCACGCCGGTCTGCGCGAGGCACAGGCGGATGCTCGTCAGCCCGGCCGTGATGGCGTCCGTCTGGCGGTCGAGGATCATCGGCAGCGAGACCACGCTGACCGAGTAGATCAGCGCCGCGAAGACGCCACCGACGCCGACGTAGGCGACGATGAAGCCCAGGTTCTCGGGGTCGAGCAGCCGGGCGATGGAGCCATTGAAGTCGGGCATGCCGTCGAAGGTGAGCGCGAAGACGACCAGCGACGCCCGCGCCCAGACCATCTCCAGCACCAGCAGCACGGCGCCGAAGATCGCCATCGTCCCGGTGCGCGTGCTCCAGGCGGTGAGCGACTGGCGCAGGTCCGGGCGCTCGCCGCACTCGAGCCTGCGGCTGACGTCGTACATGCCCACGCACAGGAAGGGCCCGACGAGCAGAAAGCCCGCGCTCAGCGCGAGCACCCAGGCGGGCGCGTCCTGGAAGGCCTTGAGCAGCAGGCCGCCCATGAGCGCGAAGCTCGCGCCGTAGAAGAGGCCGATCGCGGGCGCGCGCATGAAGTCCCGCCACCCGGCGGCCAGCCAGCGAAACGGGTCGCCCAGCGTCAGCTCGTTCAGCGCGATGCCGAAAGCCGGCGCTGGCTGCGGTTCGTAGGCGGACTCGTTCATGCGCGGATTCTGCCGGCGAGTCGCGACAAGAGTCTTGGCGTAAACGCGTAGATCTCGCGCCGACGAGGCGGCGCGGTGGCACCGGCGGCGCGACGTGCGCCGGCGTCAGCGCGCGCGCCGCACGCGCAGCAATTCGTCGAGGATCAAGAGGCCGGCGCCGATCGTGATCGCGCTGTCGGCGACGTTGAACGACGGGAAGGCCCAGCCCGCGTAGTGAACCTGGAGGAAGTCGACCACGTAGCCGTGCAGCACGCGGTCGATCACGTTGCCGACCGCGCCGCCCAGGATCAGCGCGAGCGCGCAGCTGAACAGGCGCTGCCCGCTGTGACGGTTCAGAAGCCAGACGATGAAGACCGCGGCCAGGCTGCCGAGGCCGATGAAGAACCATCGCTGCCAGCCCGCGGCGTCGCGCAGGAAGCTGAACGCCGCGCCGGTGTTGTGCCAGCGCACGATGTTGAAGAACGAGGTGACGACGCGGCTGTCGCCGAGCTCGAAGTTGCCGACGATCAGCGTCTTCGTGAACTGATCGAACAGCACGACGGCCAGCGCGATGCCCAGCCAGGGCAACAACGAGCCGGTGGAACGGCGGCCTGCCATCACGCCACCGTGCGCACTTCGCCGGCGCCGTAGAGGTTGCTCGTGCAGCGGCCGCAGAGCGTGGGATGCTCAGCGTCGTGGCCGACGTCGTCGCGGTAGTGCCAGCAGCGGGCGCACTTGGGCGCGCCCGACGACGTGACGGTCACCGCGAGCTCCGCGCCTTCGGCGAGCTCGGCCTTGGATGTGATGGTCACGAAGCGCAGGTCGTTGCCCAGCGCGCTGAGCAGCGCATGGTCGGCCGCGTTCGCGGTGATGCACACCTCGGCCTGCAGCGAGGAGCCGACCTCGCCGGCAGCCCGCAATGCCTCGATCTCCTTGTTGACGGTGTCGCGCACTTCGCGAATGCGCGTCCATTTGGCAAGCAGCGCCTCGTCGGGCGCGGCGAATTTCCAGTACGTCTCGGTAAAGATCGACACCGAGGCTCCGGGCGCGAACACGCGCCACGCTTCCTCGGCAGTGAAGCTGAGAAACGGCGCCATCCAGCGCAGCATCGCGTGCGTGATGTGCCACAGCGCCGTCTGCGCCGAGCGCCGCGCGAGCGACTTCGGCGCTGTCGTGTACAGGCGGTCCTTCAGGATGTCGAGGTAGAAAGCGCCCAGGTCCTCGCTGCAGAACACCTGCAACTTGGCGACCACCGGGTGGAACTCGTAGGCCTCGTAGTGCGCCAACACCTCGGCCTGGAACTGCGCCGCGCGCGCGAGCGCGTAGCGGTCGATCTCCAGCATCTCGGCAAGCGGCACGGCGTCCGCCCGCGCATCGAAGTCGCTCGTGTTGGCGAGCAGGAAGCGCAGCGTGTTGCGGATGCGCCGGTAGCCGTCGACGACGCGGGCGAGGATCTTGTCGTCGCCGGCGATGTCGCCCGAGTAGTCGCTCGCCGCGACCCACAGGCGGATGATCTCGGCGCCGAGCTTTGCGCTCACGGCCTGCGGCTCGATGCCGTTGCCGAGCGACTTGCTCATCTTGCGGCCCTGGCTGTCGACCGTGAAGCCATGCGTCAGCAGGCCGCGGTAGGGCGCGCGGCCTTCGAGCGCGCAGGCGACGAGCAGCGACGAATGGAACCAGCCGCGGTGCTGGTCGTGGCCTTCGAGGTAGAGGTCGGCCTCGGGGCCGGTTGCGTGGTGGCCTTCGGAGTGTGTGCCGCGCAGCACGTGAACGAAGGTCGAACCCGAATCGAACCAGACTTCGAGGATGTCGCTGCTCTTGTTGTAGTGAGCGGCGTCGTCGGCGCCGAGGATCTCTTCGGCGGTGACGCGGCTCCAGGCCTCGATGCCGCCGCGCTCGACGATGTCCGCCGCCTGGTCGAGGATCTGCATCGTTCGCGGGTGCAGGTCGCCGCTGTCCTTGTGCAGGAAGAAGGGCAGCGGCACGCCCCAACTGCGCTGGCGGCTGATGCACCAGTCGGGCCGGTTGGCGATCATGTCGCGCAGCCGCGCGCGGCCGTTCTCGGGGTAGAAGCCCGTCGCGGCTATGGCTTCGAGGGCCGTCTGGCGCAGCGTCTTTTGCGCCTTGTCCTTCGTGAACACGCCTTCGCCTTCGTCCATGCGGATGAACCACTGCGCTGCGGCGCGGTAGATCACGGCCGACTTGTGGCGCCAGCAGTGCGGGTAGCTGTGAGTGATGGTCTCGGTGGCGAAGAGGCGCCCGGCATCCTTCAAGGCTTCGATGACGACCGGCGCCGCCTTCCAGATGTTCTGCCCGCCGAAGAGCGGGAAGTCCGCCGCGTAGGCGCCGTTGGCCTGCACCGGGTTCAGGATGTCGTCGTAGGCGAGGCCGTGGGCGACGCAGGAGTTGAAGTCGTCCAGGCCGTAGGCGGGCGACGAGTGGACGATGCCGGTGCCGTCTTCGGCGGTCGCGTAGTCGGCCAGGTAGACCGGCGACAGGCGGTCGTAGCCGGCGTGCACGTGCGCCAGCGGGTGGTGGAAGTTCAGGCCGCCGAGCTTTTCGCCGAGCGTCGTGGCAATGACTTTGCCGGTTAGGCCGTAGCGCACGAGGCAGCTCTCGACCAGCGTCGCCGCCAGCAGCAGCAGGCCGCGCTCGGTGTCGACGAGCGCGTACTCGAGCGCCGGGTTGAGGTTCAGCGCCTGGTTCGCCGGCAGCGTCCATGCGGTCGTCGTCCAGATCACCGCGAACGCGTCCTTGGGCAGAGCCGGCAGGCCGAAAGCAGCGGCGAGCTTGGCCGGTTCGCCGCACAGGAAGCCGACGTCGACCGTTTGACTCTTCTTGTCGGCGTACTCGATCTCGAACTCGGCCAGCGACGAGCCGCAGTCGAAACACCAGTAGACGGGCTTCAGGCCGCGGTAGACGAAGCCGCGCTCGATGACGCGCTTGAAGGCGCGGATCTCGCCGGCCTCGTTCTTCGGGTCCATGGTCGCGTAGCGGTTGGCCCAGTCGCCGAGCACGCCGAGGCGCTTGAAGTCGGCCATCTGCAGCGCGATCTGCTCGGTCGCGTAGGCGCGGCTTTTGGCCTGCATGTCGTCTCGGCTCAGGTGGCGGCCGTAGGCCTTCTCGATCGCGTTCTCGATCGGCAGGCCGTGGCAGTCCCAGCCTGGCACGTAGGGGGCGTCGAAGCCCGCCAACTGGCGCGCCTTGACGATCATGTCTTTGAGCACCTTGTTGACGGCGTGGCCCATGTGGATCCGGCCGTTGGCGTAGGGCGGGCCGTCGTGCAGCACGAACAGCGGCGCGCCGTGGCGGGCGTCACGCAGTTGCTTGTAGATGCCTTGCTCGTCCCATTCCTTGACCCAGCCCGGTTCTCGCTTGGGCAGGTCGCCGCGCATCGGAAAGGGCGTGTCGGGCAGGTTGAGGGTGGCTCGGTAGTCGGTGGGCTGGTCAGCCATGGGGAGTCCTTGCGAGGAGGTGGCCCACGCCATGGTGCGGGGCCCCCATCGGGAATCAGCGACGCGGAGGCGACGCAGGCGGCGCGGCTTGCGCCGAGGCGGCGGGTCAAATTCGGTCGCGAGTGGTCTGGCGCCGCTGCGCCGCATGGGCGGCGAGGAAGGCGCGCGCGTCGGCCACGTCCTGCCGTATCGCGGCGGTCAGCGCGGGTAGCCCGTCGTAGCGGGCTTCGTCGCGAAGTTTGTGCAGCAGTTCCACGCGCACGAGTTTACCGTAGCCCCCCTCGCTGCCCAGCGCCGCCGGCCAATCCAGGCAATGCACTTCCAGCAGCACGCGGCCGGCGTCTTCCACCGTCGGCCGTACGCCGAGGCTCGCCGCGCCGGCAACGGGTTCGTCCGCGAGGCCGAAGGTCCGCACGACGTAGACGCCCGCCGCCGCCGAGCGGGCGTGCGCAAAGCGCAGGTTCAGCGTGCGAAAGCCGTCGTCGCGGCCGGGCGCCGTGCGCCCGAGCTCGCGCCCGAGCTTGCGCCCGTGCAGCACATGGCCGCTGATGCTGTAGGGCCGGCCGAGCAAGCGGGCCGTGCGCTCCATGTCGCCCACGGTCAGCGCCTCGCGGACCGCCGAGCTGCTGACGCGCGTGCCGTGCACTTCGTAGCTGTTCATTCGCGCCACGTCGAAGCCCCGCGCCTGGCCGGCGGCGTCGAGCATCGCGTAGTCGCCTTCGCGCTTGGCGCCGAAGCGAAAGTCGTCGCCGACGAGCAGATAGCGCGTGCCCAGGCCGGCGACGAGCACGTCGTCGATGAAGGCCTGCGGCGGCTGGGCGGCGAAGGCGGTGTCGAAGCGCATCACGACGACTTGATCGACACCGCAGCGTTCGAGCTCGCTCAGCTTGTCGCGCAGCGTGGCGATGCGCGGCGGCGCGAGCTCGGGCTTGTTGTACAGCCGTGCAAAGAAGTCGCGCGGATGCGGCTCGAAGGTCAGCACGCAGGTCGGCAGGCCGCGATGCTGGGCCTCGGAGCGCAGCAGCGCCAGCATGGCCTGGTGGCCGCGATGCACGCCGTCGAAGTTGCCGATCGTGAGCGCGCTGGCCTTGGCGATGCCGGGATGGTGAACGCCGCGAAAGACCTGCATCGGCGAATTATGGGGCGCGGCCGGCGGCGTGTGGCGCCGCTAGACTGCGGCGATGCCGAGCGACCCCGCCGACTTCGAATCGACTTCGTTGAACCGCCGCAGCGCCTTGCTGACCACGCTGGGATTGTTCGCGCTGCCCGCAGCGCCCGTTCGCGCCGGTCCATCGCTGCCGTCAGCCGCGTGGCCGCTCGCGTCACCCGTGCCGGGCGGCGTGGCCCGACTCTCGCTCGGCCCTGCCGCCGAGCGGCCCGCAGCGCGCGCCGGCGAGGTGCCGCTGCTCGTCGTGGGCAACGCGACGGAGTGGACCGCGCTTGTCGGCATCGCACTGGTGGCGCAGCCCGGCAAGGCGTCCATCACGGTGCAGCGGGCCGAGGGCGGCGCGGCGCGCGACATCGCCTACACCATCGCGGCCAAGCGATACAGCGAGCAGCGCCTCAGCGTCGCGCCGGCAACGGTCGATCTGTCGCCGGAGAACCAGGCCCGTTACGAGCGCGAGCGATTGCATCTGGCCGGCGTGATGGCGACGTTCACCGAGCCACCGCCGCAGTCATTGAAGATGCGCGCGCCGGTGCCCGGTCGCCGCTCCAGTTCCTTCGGCCTGCGCCGTGTATTCAACGGCCAGTCACGCAATCCGCACAGCGGGATGGACATCGCGGCGCCCAGCGGGACGCCGGTTCTGGCGCCGCTGGCGGGACGCGTCATCGACACCGGCGACTACTTCTTCAATGGCGGCACGGTGTGGCTCGATCACGGCGGCGGTCTGCTGACGATGGTTTGCCACCTGAGTTCGATCGACGTGAAGGTGGGCGATGCACTGCAGACCGGCGAGCGCTACGGCGCCGTCGGCGCCACGGGCCGCGTGACGGGGCCGCACCTGCATTGGTCGGTGATGCTGAATCGGGCCATGGTCGACCCGGCGCTGTTCACCGAGGCCTGACTGACGAGACAAGACTTCAGCTTGGCACGTCAAGCTGCCGCGTATAGTATTGTAGACACACGCAACTGGAGGATGGCCCGATGACCAGTATCGTGAAAGTTGAGCAGACGGTTCAGGAGTGGGGCAATGCCCTCGGGGTGCGGATCACTGCGCCGGTCGCACGCGCCGCGCGCTTCGTGCGCGGTCTTCCGATCACCGTCGAGGTCGTCGATGGCGGACTGATGGTCCGTCCCGCCGGAAAACCCAAACTGAGCCTGGCTCAGAAGCTCAAGGCATTCGATCCGTTGGTGCATGGCGGCGAGGTTATGGCGAGCGGCCGCATCGGCGCGGAGAAGTTCTGATGCCGGCGGCGAGCAAGGCCTGGGTACCAGATCGCCGAGAGATGATCTGGATCGACTTCAACCCGCAGCGCGGTGGTGAAATGAAGGACGTGCATCCGATGCTGGTCCTCTCCACCAAGGCATTCAACGAGCGCACAAGCATCGTGATCGGCCTGCCGATGACGCACGCTGCGTCAAATGAGACGAACCCGTTTGCCGTGAAGTACCTCGGGCCGAAGGGCGAAGCCGGGTACCTGCTCACGCATCAACCAAAGTCCTTCGACTGGCGCCAGCGCGGTGCCCGTCCGCACCCCTGGAAGCATGTGTCGCCGACGGTCTTCGAGTTGGCCTGCGAAGGGCTGAACTCGATCATCGCGATTGGCGCGTGACGTCGATGAGGTTGAGATTCCGCACATACACCCGCAATCCTCTTCAAGACTCGTCGGTCCTCAGGCTCGCCGCCCGGTCGGCGGCGATGCGCTTGACATGTCCGGCAGTTCCGGAACAGAAGCCGCCCTTAGCGGTCGAGAATGGCCTTTAGCCCATCCAGCCACCGCCATTGCCCCGGCGCCAAGTCCGCCGGCAGCATCAGTTCCCCGAACGCGCTGCGGTGCAAGCCCGTCACCGTGTTCCCCGCAGCCGCCACCATGCGCTTGACCTGGTGGTACTTGCCTTCGAGCAGCGTCATGCGCAGCGCGCGTTCGCCGGTCTGTTCGCAGGCCGCGGCGCGAACCGGCTGCGGGTCGTCGTGCAGCACGACGCCGCGCAGCAGTTCGCCGACTTGTTTCTCGGTTACCGGCTCGGTGGTCTCGATCTCGTAGACCTTGGGCACGTGCTTCTTGGGCGAGGTCAGGCGGTGGATCAGCGCGCCGTCGTCGGTCAGCAGCAAGAGGCCAGTCGTGTCTTCGTCCAGGCGCCCGACCGGCTGCACGTCGCGCAGACGCAGCGGCGCAGGCAGCAGGCTCATCACGCTCGGGTGGTGCTTGGGCTTTTGCGAGCACTCGTAGCCCGCAGGCTTGTGCAGGACGATCAACGCCTTGGCGCGAAACGGCCACTGCTGGCCGCGCACTTCAAACGTTAGCTCTTCGGTGTCGACCTCGTCCAGCGGGTCGGCGACCGGCTGGCCGGCGTGCGCGACCAGGCCGGCGAACACCAGCGCATCGCACTCGCGACGGGTGCCGAAACCCTGGCTGAACAAGACTTGCGACCAGCGCATGCGCGGCGGACTCTTGACGAGGTCTTGGATTGCAGACCCCCTCACCCCGACCCTCTCCCGCAAGCGGGAGAGGGTGACAGAAACGCCCGCCCTCCCCCGCGCGCGGGAGAGGGATGGGGCGAGGGCGGCGGGCCAGCGCGACACTTACTTCGCGGTCGCCTTCTCCCACACGGCGTGGGTCCAGGCGTCGGCGCCCGGGTCCTTCTTGATCACCGGGGCGCTGCCGCCGGAGAGCAGCACCTTCACCGTGCGCTGGTAGGCCGCGGGGTCGAGCTGGCCCATCTTCGGTGTGCCGGCGTTGGTGATGAGCTTGGCGACGTTTTCGAGCTGGCGTTTTTGCACCGCGGCGGTCGAGCCGCCCGAGGTGTCGGCGGCGAGCACGATCTTGACCGCTTCGTCCTGGTTCTTGATCGCGTACTCCCAGCCCTTGATCGTGGCCTTCACGAAGCGCGCCGACTTGGCGACGAAGGCCGGGTCCTTGAGCTTGGGCCCGAGCGCGTAGAGGCCGTCTTCGAGCATCGCGACGCCCTGGTCTTCATAAAAGAAGGTGACCAGTTGGTCGGGCTTGACGCCGGCGTCGATGACCTGCCAGTACTCGTTGTAGATCATCGTCGAGATGCACGCGGCCTGGTTCTGCAGCAGCGGGTCGACGTTGAAGCCTTGCTTGAGCACCTTGACGTCGGGCGTGGCGCCGGTCGTCGTCAGGTTCAGGATCGCCATCCAGGCGAGGAAGGGATACTCGTTGCCGCCGAACCAGACGCCGAGGGTCTTGCCCTTGAAGTCTTTCGGCGCCGCAACGCCGCTGGCCTTCTTGCAGGTCAGCATCATCCCCGAGCGGTTGAAGATCTGCGCCACGTTGACGAGCGGCGCGCCGGCCTCGCGCGCGGCGAGGGCGCTGGGCATCCAGTCGACGGTCAGGTCGGCGCCGCTCGCGGCCAGCACCTGCGGCGGCGAGATGTCGGGGCCGCCCGGTTTGATCGTCACGTCGAGGTCGGCTTCCTTGTAGAAGCCCTTGGCCTGGGCCACGTAGTAGCCCGCGAACTGGGCCTGGGGCAGCCACTTGAGCTGCACCGTGAATTTGTCGGCCGCCTGGGCCGACCCCATCAGGCCGGCCAGCGCCAGCGACAGGGCCAGGACTAATCTGTGCATCGTCATCACTCCTCGGGGGTTGAGCCTTGCGGCGGGTAGAAATTCTCTGGTGCAGTGTTCGACACTATGCAGCACATAAAACCGCGTCTTTGCCGCCCTGGCGTCGTTGCAAATCCTCGCGATACCACTTGGTATCGCTGCGGTTTGCGCCTAGCCAGGACGACAAATCCATCGGTTTTCTTAAGTGCTGCATAGCATCGAACACTGCACTAGCTCTTGCGTACGGAAGGATGCCAGAACGTCGCCCGCCGCTCGGCCCAGGCCAGCAGCGCGAACAGCAGCGAACCCGACACCGCGGCGACCAGGATCGCCGCCCAGACGACGGGCATGTTCAGGCGTGCGGCCTCGGTCGAGATGCGAAAGCCGAGGCCCGAAATCGGCGAGCCGAAGAACTCGGCGACGATAGCGCCGATCAGCGCCAGCGTCGAATTGATCTTCAGCGCATTGAACACGAAAGGCAGGGCCACGGGAATGCGCAGTGACACCAAGGTGCGCCAGTAGCCGGCGCCATACGAGCGCATCAGGTCGAGCTCCATGTGCCCGGCCGACTTCAGGCCCGCGAGCGTGTTCACGAGCATCGGGAAGAAGGTCATCACCGCAACGACTGCGGCCTTGGAAGGCCAGTCGAAGCCGAACCACATGACGAGGATGGGCGCGATGCCGATCAGCGGCACCGTGCTCGCCAGCGCAGACAGCGGCAGCAGGCCGCGCTGCAGGAAGGGGCTGCGGTCGATCAGCACGCCGACCGCGAAGCCCAGGCCGCAGCCGATCGCGTAGCCGATCAGCACCGCGTGCAGAACGGTCTGCACGAAGTCGACCGCCAGCGTGCCCCCGTTCGCCAGCAGTGCGTGCCAGATCTGGCTCGGCGCCGGTATCAGCACGCGCGGAACGTCGAAGGCCTGGGTCAGTAACTGCCAGAACACCAGCGCCCAAGCGCCGAACAGCACGGCCGTGGCCTGGCCGCCGACGGCGCCGGTAAGGTCGAGCCCGGCGACGCGGCGGATGCTGCCGCCGGCGAGCAGCGCGAGGGCGACGGCGTAGAGCCAGAAGCCGGCGTCCCATGCCGGTGACGCCTCGGTGCCGCTCGTCTGGGCCAGCAAGGCCAGCGGCGCGACGGCAGCCAGCCCGGCGAGCACAGCGAAGGCGAGCACCGTGGCCTTGCTGCGCAGCGGCCACAGCGCGAGCATCGCCGCCAACGCCGCGCAAAGCGCGAACGGCAGCAGCGAGGGAAAGGCCGACCAGTGCAGCGCGCGCCCGTCCAGCACGCCGAGCGGCAACCACAGGGCCTGCAGCACGAGGAACAGCGGCAGCAGCGCCAGCAGCGTCTTGCGCGGCGATGCGAAGCGCAGCGCCGCGCTGCTCACTGGCGGCCTCCGGGGAGCGTCGCGCGCTCGACCAGCGAGACGCCGGCCGTGAGCGCGAGCCCGAGCAGCGCCGACATCGCCAGCGCCGACCAGATCTGCACCGTGTTGCCGTAGTACGAGCCGGTCAGCAGCCGCGCGCCCAGGCCCGCCTGCGCGCCGGTCGGCAACTCGCCGACGATGGCGCCGACCAGGCCGGCCGCGATGGCTACGCGCAGCGAAGGAAAGAGGAAGGGCATCGATGCCGGAACACGCAGCTTCCAGAAGGTCTGGTTCTTCGACGCGGCGTAGGTGTGCATCAATTCGCGCTCGAACACACCGGGCGAGCGCAGGCCCTTGACCATCGCGACGACGACCGGGAAGAAGCACAGGTACATCGAGATCAGCGCCTTGGGCAGCAGCCCGGTGATGTTGAAGCTGCCGAGGATGACGATGATGATCGGCGCGATGGCCAGCACCGGAACCGTCTGCGACGCGATGATCCACGGGAAGACGGCGCGCTCGAGCGTCGGCATGTGGACGATCAGCACCGCGAGCGCGGCGCCGAGCAGCGAGCCGAGGATGAAGCCGAGCAGCGTCGCCCCGCTGGTGACGGCGGCGTGGTAGACGAGGCTGCGCGGCGAGTCCGGCGGCCAGCCGAAGATCGAATGGAACATGTCGATCGCGATCTGGTGCGGCGCGGGCAGCACCGGGCGCTCCATGCTCCAGGCCTCGCCCACGAGTTCGCGCCAGGTCCAGCCCGGCTTGTCGCCGAAGACACGCTCGATCACCTGCGGCGCATTGAGCCAGATCGCCGCCAGGTACCAGACGACGGCGATGCCGGCCAGCACCGCGAGCACTGGAACGATTCGATCAGACAGCCGAGGCGCACCCTCGGTCGGCGCCGGGCCGCCCCAAGCCGACCGAGATCCCCCTTGGGGGGGCGACGCCGAAGGCGTCTTGGGGGCCAACTTACGTGCCATGGCCGGACGCGAGAGCAATGCGCAGGCGGTGCGCGATGTGGATGAACTCCGGCGACTCGCGAATCTCGAGCGTCCGATCGGGCGGCAGGTGCGAGTCGATGACCTCGACGATGCGCCCCGGACGCGCCGACATGACGACGATGCGCGATGACAGGAAGGCCGCCTCCGGGATCGAGTGGGTGACGAAGATGATGGTGCGCTTCTCACGCTCCCACAGGCGCAGCAACTGCTCGTTCAGGCGGTCGCGGGTGATCTCGTCGAGGGCGCCGAAGGGCTCGTCCATCATCAGGAGCTTGGGCTCGAAGCCGAGCGCGCGTGCGATCGACACCCGCTGCTGCATGCCGCCCGACAACTGCCACGGGTACTTGCCCTCGAAGCCCGTGAGGCCGACGCGCTCGATGTGCTCCATGGCGACGGCGCGGCTCTCAGCCGCCGGCCGGCCGTGGATCTCCAGCGGCAGCATCACGTTCTGAAGCACGGTGCGCCACGGGAACAGAGCCGGCGCCTGGAACACGTAGCCGTAGGCGCGCGCCAGCCGCGCGTCGTGCGAGCTCATGCCGTTGACGAGCACCGCGCCCGAGCTCGCCTGTTCGAGGTCGGCGATCACGCGCAGCAGCGTCGTCTTGCCGCAGCCCGAAGGCCCGATCAGCGAGACGAACTCGCCCTCGCGTATCGTCAGGCTCACGCGGTCGAGGGCGACGATGGTGTGTTCCTTCGCGGGGTAGATCACCGACAGGTCGCTGACCTCGACGACCTTGTTCGCGGCGGTGCCCGGGAGCAGTTCGATCTGTGGCTCTTCAGGGCCTTCTGTCATGTGGAGGTCAGGCCGTCACGGCCGAGGGGTTGTTCGGATGAGTGGTCCAGTTGGCGTACTCGCTGGGCACGAGCTTGCCGGTGCGCTTGTCGACTTGCCCCGGCGCCAGCGTCTTGAGCGTGATGCACTCGGGAACCGGGCATACCGAGACGCACAGGTTGCAGCCCACGCACTCCTCCTCCATGACCTCGAAGTGTCGCTTGCCGTCCTGGGTCGCAGTGATCGCCTGGTGCGAGGTGTCTTCGCAGACCACGTGGCAGCGCCCGCACTGGATGCACAACGCCTGGTCGATGACTGCCTTGTCGATGTGGTTCAGGTTGAGTTGATTCCAGTCGACGATCGACGGCAGCGCGCGGCCGCGCAAGGCATCGACGCTCGCGAACCCCTTGGCGTCGAGGTAGTTCGAGAGGCCGTCGATCATGTCTTGCACGATACGAAAGCCGTAGGTCATCACCGCGGTGCAGACCTGCAGGTTGCCGGCGCCGAGGGCGATGAACTCGGCGGCGTCCTTCCAGGTCGTGATGCCGCCGATGCCCGAGATCGGCAGGCGTGCCGTCTCGCTGTCGCGCGCGATCTCGGCAACCATGTTCTGCGCGATCGGCTTGACGGCCGGGCCGCAGTAGCCGCCGTGCGAGCCGGTGGCGCCGGTGTGCGGGTTGATCAGCAAGTTGTCGAGGTCGACGCCGATGATCGAGTTGATGGTGTTGATGAGCGACACCGCGTCGGCGCCGCCGCGCTTGGCGGCGCGCGCGGGCTGGCGGATGTCGGTGATGTTGGGTGTGAGCTTGACGATCACCTGCAGCTTCGAGTAGTGCTTGCACCAGCGCGTGACCATCTCGATGTACTCGGGCACCTGGCCGACCGCCGCGCCCATGCCGCGCTCGCTCATGCCGTGCGGGCAGCCGAAGTTGAGCTCGACGCCGTCGCAGCCGGTGTCTTCGACCATCGGCAGGATGCGCTTCCACGACGCCTCTTCGCACGGCACCATCAGCGAGACGACGACCGCGCGGTCGGGCCAGTGGCGCTTGACGCGCCGGATCTCCTCGAGGTTCAGTGCCAGCGGCCGGTCGGTGATGAGCTCGATGTTGTTGAAGCCGATCAGGTGGCGGTCGCCCGAATGGAGCGCCGCATAGCGCGGCCCGCTGACGTTGACGATCGGCGGGTCTTCGCCGAGCGTCTTCCAGACGACGCCGCCCCAGCCGGCCTCGAAGGCGCGCAAGACGTTGTATTCCTTGTCGGTCGGCGGCGCCGAGGCGAGCCAGAACGGGTTCGGGCTGCGAATGCCGGCGAAGGTGGAGGCGAGGTCTGCCATGGGTGTGCTCCAGGGGCCGGTCAGGCTTGCCGGCGAACGTGCGTGCAGACGGGCGCGCCTGCGGGAAGCGGTGCGTCGCCGCGCAGGGCACGGTCTATCGAATGGGCGGCGATCTTGCCGTGCTCGACGCCTTCGACCGTCAGGTCCTTGCCGCCGAAGGTGCAGTCTCCGCCGGCCCAGACGCCGGCGCGCGAGGTGCGCCCGTGCGCGTCGACGGCGATGCGCCGGCCCTTGAGTTCCATGCCGAACGCCTGGCCCACTTCCAGCTTCTGGCCGATGGCCTTGAACACCATGTCGGCTTCTGCAACCCAGGTGTCGCCGGTCTCGACGAGGCGCCCGTCGTGCTCGCGCACGCAGGCGAACGTGGCACCGCTGACGTAGCCGTCCTGCGAATGCAGTTTCTTGAGCACGTTGTAGGTGCGGATCACCACGCCGCTCGTCTGCGCCCAGGCCTGCTCGTGGCTCGAGGCGGGCATCTGCTCCTGTGCACGGCGGTAGACGATGGTTACCTCCTCGGCGCCGAGCTTGCGCGATTGCACGGCCGCATCGACGGCCGTCATGCCGCCGCCGATGACGATGACGCGCCGGCCGATGGGCAGCGTCGAGAGGTCCGCCGTCTGGCGCAGGCGTGCAATGAAGTCGACCGCGTTCTCGACGCCCTTGAGCGCTTCATTGGTCAGGCCGAGCGCGTTGACGCCAGCCAGGCCGAGCGCGAGGAACACGGCGTCGTACTCCGCGCACAGCGCGTCGACCGTGACCGCGGAGCCGAGCGCCTGCCCATGGCGGACCTCGATGCCGCCGATCGATAGCAGCCAGGCAATCTCGCGCTGCGCGAAATCGTGAGTCGTCTTGTAGGTCGCGAGGCCGTATTCGTTCAGCCCACCCGGTTTCTCGCGCGCATCGAGCACGACGACGCTGTGACCGAGCAGCGCCAGCCGGTGCGCGCACGCGAGACCCGCCGGCCCGGCGCCGACGACGGCGACGCGCTTGCCGGTGGCCGCCGCGCGCGTGAACAGCGGCGCGCCGGGGTGGGCCATCAGGTGGTCGGTGGCGTGGCGCTGCAAGAGGCCGATCTCGACCGGCTTGTCTTCATTCGTGTTGCGCACGCAGGCCTGCTCGCACAGCACTTCGGTCGGGCAGACGCGGGCGCACATGCCGCCGAACACGTTCTCGGTCAGGATCGCGCGCGCCGCGCCGCGCAGGTTGTCTTCCGAGATGCGGCGGATGAACGACGGGATGTCGATGCCGGTCGGGCAGGCCTTTGTGCACGGCGCATTGAAGCAGTAGTAGCAGCGCTCGGACTCGATGCGCGCCTGCACCGCCGTCAGCGGCGGGTGGGCATCGGCGAAGTTGTCGCCGTACCGCGACGCGGGCAGCCTGCCGGCGCGAATGTCACTTGATCCCATGGCCGGCTCCTGCAAGGGGAAGGGCGTGCACGGTCAGGCGCTGCGCTTGACGGCCTGCGGCGCGTTGAGCGCGGCCTGGCGCCTGAGCGCGTCGAACAGGGTCGGGAACGGCGGGCGCTTCACGTAGCGGCCGGCGCCGCGCACGGCGCGCAGATCGCCGCCCGTCCACACGACCTTGCCTTGCGAGAGCGTCACCACCGGCAGGCCGGTCACGGTGCGGCCCTCGAACACGTTGTAGCCGACCTTGGAGACCGACTTCGCGGTCGTGATGGTCTTGCTCGCGCTCGGGTCCCAGACCACGAGGTCGGCATCGCTGCCGACGGCGACGACGCCCTTGCGCGGGTAGACGTTGAAGATCTGCGCCGCATTGGCCGAGGTCACGCGAACGAACTCGTTCGGCGTCAGGCGGCCGCTGTTGACGCCGGCGTCCCAGATCACCGCCATGCGGTCTTCGACGCCCGCGCAGCCGTTCGGGATTTTCGCGAAGTTCTCGGCGCCCATCGCCTTCTGCTCGTCGCAGAATGCGCAGTGGTCGGTCGCGGTGGTCTGCAGGTGGCCCGCCTGCAGGCCGGCCCAGAGCGCGTCCTGGTGCTTCTTGGCGCGAAACGGCGGGCTCATCACATGGGCCGCGGCGACGCGCCAGTCGGGGTGGCGATAGACCGAATCGTCGATCGTCAGGTGCCCGGCCAGCACCTCGCCGAAGACGCGCTGGCCGGTGGCGCGCGCGCGCACGATGGCCTGCAAGGCCTCTTCGTTCGAGACGTGGACGATATAGACCGGGCAGCCGATCACCTCGGCAAGGCGGATCGCCCGGTTCGTTGCCTCGGCCTCGACCGCGGGCGGGCGTGATACCGGGTGCTGCTCGGGCCCGACGAGGCCCATGCCGACGAGCTTGTTCTGCAACTGGAAGACGAGCTCGCCGTTCTCGGCGTGCACGGTTGGCAGCGCGCCGAGTTCGAGGGCGCGCGTGAAGCTGTTCACGAGCACTTCGTCGTCGGCCATCATGGCGCCCTTGTAGGCCATGAAGTGCTTGAAGCTGTTGATGCCGTGCTCGTTGACGAGCGTGCCCATGTCGCGGTGCACGCTCTCGTCCCACCAGGTCACGGCGGCGTGAAAGCCGTAGTCGGATGCCGACTTCTCGGCCCAGCCGCTCCAGTTGCGATACGCCTCCATCATCGACTGCTTCGCAGCCGGGATGACGAAGTCGAGGATCATCGTCGTGCCGCCCGACAGGCCCGCCGCGGTGCCGGTGAAGAAGTCGTCCACCGTCACCGTGCCCATGAAGGGCAGCTCCATGTGCGTATGGGTGTCGATGCCGCCCGGCATCACCAGCGCCCCGCCGGCATCGACCACTTCGGCGCCCGCGGGCGCGTGCACGTCGGTGCCGATGGCGCGGATCACGCCGCCTTCGCACAGCACGTCGGCGCGCACGCTGGCGTCGGCGTTGACGACGGTGCCTCCTCGAATGATCACTGACATGGTGACCTCCGCGAAGCCGCCTCAAGGAGGGTACGCGCCCCCTCGGGGGGCAGCGAACGAATGTGAGCTTGGGGGTTCATGTGCTTTCCTCAGGCGAGTGCGGTAGCGGCAGCGGGTTGAACTTCGGAGACTTCGTTGGCCTTGGTCAGCATCGCGTGCAACAGCACGTTGCCGCCGGCCTCAATCCATTCGGGCCTGGCGTCCTCGATCTCGTTGTGGCTGATGCCGCCGATGCAGGGCACGAAGATCATCGCGGTCGGAGTCACCTGCGACATGTAGCACGCATCATGCCCGGCACCCGAGACGATGTCGCGCGTCACATAGCCGTGCTTCTTCGCACCCGCGCGCACCACGCCGACGCAGCTCTCGTTGAAGTGCACGCAGTCGTACCGGAAGATCTGCTTCAGGTCGGCCTCCAGCCGGCTCTGCTCGGCGATGCGCGCCACGCCCGCTTTCAACTCGGCGTCCATGCGCTTCAAGTCGGCGTCGTCCGGATTGCGGAAGTCGACGGTCAGGAAGCAACTGCCGGGGATCACGTTGCGCGAGTTCGGGTAGGCGTTGATCATGCCCACCGTCGCCACCGCGTTCGGTGCGTGCGCGAGGCCGATCTCGTTGACGAACTCGATCACGCGCGCCGCGCCGAGCAGTGCGTCGCGCCGCACCGGCATCGGCGTCGGGCCGGCGTGGCTCTCCTGGCCGGTCAGCGTGAGCTCATACCAGCGCTGGCCCTGGGCGTCGGTGACGATGCCGATGGTCTGGCCTTCGGCCTCGAGGATGGGGCCTTGCTCGATGTGCGTTTCGAAGAACGCATGCACGGGGCGGTTGCCCATCGGTTCATTGCCGAGGTAGCCGATGCGAGCGAGTTCCTCGCCGATGGTCTTGCCGGCCGGGTCGGTGCGCGAGTGCCCGTAGGCTAGCGAGAACACCCCGGCATAGACGCCCGAGCCGATCATCGCCGGCGCGAAGCGCGAACCCTCTTCATTGGTCCACACCGAGGCCTCGACGGGGCGCTCGGTCTCGATGCCGAGGTCGTTCAGCGTGCGCAGCACCTCCAGCCCGGCGAGCACGCCGTAAACGCCGTCGAAGCGGCCGCCGGTGGGTTGACTGTCGAGATGGCTGCCAGTGCCGACCGGGGGCAGAGCATTGTTCTTGCCCGGTCGGCGGGCGAAGATGTTGCCCATCTGGTCGACCTTGACCATGCACCCGGCTTCCTCGCACCAGCGCACGAAGAGGTCACGCCCCTGGCGGTCGAGGTCGGTCAAGGTCAGGCGGCAGACACCGCCCTTGGGCGTCGCACCGATTTTCCCCATCTCCATCAGGCTCGCCCACAGGCGCTCACCGTTGATCTTCAGTTCAGCCATGGCAGTCTCCATCGGGGGTTGAGCGGATCATCGCTTTATGCCACAGGTGGGGCAGGGCGGCGCACTTTTTCATCATCGACCGAAGCGTAATGGGGGGTCGTCGCGTTGCTTGCGCGCCGCCACGCCATGCCGCGTTGTGCGCGATACTCTTGCGCCGCGCCCGTACTCGCCATGCTCTGAAAGGAGGCTGACCCGATGCGCCACATCCTTCGTTCGACGACTGCCATGGCCCTGTTGCTGACAGCCATCGCGCTGCCTGCCCAGGCGCAGATGTGCGGCAACACTGCGACCGACCAGATGCGCGGCCGAGGACCGTCGGGGCCTGGAGGGCCGGGCTACCAGCCGCAGGCACCTGGCGGCTCTGCCGCCCGGGCGCCGCAGGGCGAGCCGGCACCCGGCTTCGCGGCCGACCAGACCGGTCGTGGCGCCAGGGTCTACTTCGCCGTCGGCAACGAGCCCGGCTGGTCGGCAGAAGTCACGCAGGCCCGGCCGCGGACGATGCAGGTGAAGACCGACCACGGCGCCAAGACCTACGAGATCGCGAGCGTGAGGACGCGGGCTCAGAGCTGGTCCGGCACCGCCGCGGACGGCACCGCAGTGCGGCTGAACTGCGGTCCCGCGCAGTGCCAGGACACGATGAGCGGCCAGGTCTTCCCGGGCGCGGCGACGCTGGTCGTCGGCAAGAAGACCTTCAAAGGTTGCGGGGGCTTTCGCGACTGAGGGGCACGCACTTCGCTCGAGCCCGGCGCTCTGAGCTTGGTCCGACCGAGAGGGTACGCAGCACTGTCAGCGCGCCATGTCGCGCGCCGACGGCAGCGTCGGCAGGCCCGGGCCCTCGATCGACTCCGCCTGCATCACCGCCCGCAGCACCGCGGTCGCCATCACTTCGGCACCGACGGCGCCGAGCAATGTGAGGCTGGGCGCGAGGCCGCTGCGCCCGGTGGCGAGCGCGAACAGCGTGTCGCCGTCGGTCAGCGTGTGCACCGGGTTGATACTGCGCGCCAGGCCGTCGTGCGCCATCTGCGCGAGCTTGCTGGCCTGCGCCTTCGTCAGCACCGCATCGGTCGCGACGACGCCGATGGTGGTTGCGCCGCCGGGCTGCAGATGGGCCGGAACATTGCCGCGCAGCAAGGCCTGCATGCTGCCGATCATCGAGCGCCCGTCTTCACTGCGTGCCCCGGCGACGACGTCGCCGCTGCGCGGGTCGATCACGTCGCCCATCGCGTTGACGGCGACCAGCGCGGCGACCGTTACGCCGCCGATGCGAACCGATGCACTGCCGATGCCGCCCTTCATCGCCCGCCCAATGCCGAACAGCTTGCCGACGCTGGCCCCCGCGCCGACGCCGACCGATCCCTCGGCCGGTGGCTCGCTGCTCGCCGCTTCGCAGGCGGCGTAGCCCGCCTCGGCATCCGGCCGGATGCGCGGGTCGCCGACCCAGAGGTCGAAGAGGATCGCCGCCGGAACGATGGGCACGCGCACCGGGCCGACCTCGACGCCGAAGCCGCGCTCGTCGAGCCAGCGCATCACGCCGCCCGCGGCGTCGAGGCCGAACGCGCTGCCGCCGGCAAGCAGCAGCGCGTGGACGTGTTCGACCGCATTGATGGGCGATAGCAGCTCGGTCTCGCGCGTTCCGGGCGCCGCGCCGCGTACGTCGACGCCAGCCACTGCGCCGTCCGTCGTCAGCACGACGGTGCAGCCGGTCGGCCGCCGCGTATCGGTGAAGTGGCCGACCTTGATCCCGCAGACGTCGGTGAGGGAGTTGGCGGGTGGAGTCATCTCAATATTTCATCTTCGTGTTGCCGGCACTGCGCAGTATGCAGCGGCGGCGGCTTGCGGCCCATTGCAGTCGTTCCTGGTACACGGTTTCGCGCGGGCCATGGACGATGGGTGCCCGCCGCTGCTCGTGTCCCCCGGGCCGGGCTTCGCCCGTCCCTCCTCCTTTACCTCGCTGCGGCAGGCACCCATC
>CAIKUF010000007.1 GCA_903830565.1 uncultured bacterium
CGCCCTCTCGTACCGCCCGACGAGCCAGCGCTGCGCGCGCTTCACGCCCGACGCGAAGATCGCGCCCGGCGACACGCTGCGCTGCGGCGGCCGCGAGTGGCAGGTGCTCGCCGCGCCCGGCCATGACCCGCATTCGGTGATGCTGTTCGACGCTGCGCATGGCGTGCTGATCTCGGCCGACGCGCTGTGGGAGAGCGGTTTCGGCGTCGTCTTCCCCGAGCTCGAAGGCGTGGGCGCGTTCGACGACGTGGCCGCGGTGCTCGACCTGATCGCGAGCCTGCCGGTGCAGTGGGTGCTACCCGGCCACGGCGCGCCGTTTCAGGACGTCGCCTCGGCCCTCGCCCGCGCACGCTCGCGCCTGGCGAGCTTTCGCGCCGACCCGGCGCGGCATTCGCGTCACGCGGCCAAGGTGCTGCTCAAGTTCCATCTGCTCGAAGAAGAATCGCAAGCCCTGCCGGCGCTGCGCGCCTGGTTCGCCGCCACGCCGCTGATGCAGGGCATGTGGCGGGACTTGGGCGAGCCGCAGGGCAGCCCGGCCGCGTGGTGCGACGCGCTGGTGGGCGAGCTTGCCGCAGGCGGCGTGCTGGCGCTCTGCGACGGCGTGGTCTCTAACCCTTGATCTGATCAGACCGACTGCGCCAGGCGCCGCTGTGCGAAGGCGACGAACCAGTCCACGCACTGCGCGTTGGCCATCGCGTCGCGGTTCAGAACCTTCGCCGCATCGGCACCCTGGAGCAGCTTCTTCACCGGCAGCTCCATCTTCTTGCCCGACAGCGTGCGCGGGATCGCGCTGACCTGGAAGATCTCGTTCGGAACGTGGCGCGCCGACAGCGCGCCCTTGATCGCCTCGCGCAGGCGTCGCTCCAGCGCGGCGTCGAGCACGAGGCCTTCGCGCAGCACGACGAAGAGCGGCATGTAGCTCTCGCGGCCCAGGTATTCGAGATCGACGACCAGGCTGTCGAGCACTTCGGGCAGCGCTTCGACGACGCGGTACAGCTCGGCCGTGCCCATGCGGATGCCGTGGCGGTTGATCGTCGCGTCGCTGCGCCCGTAGATGATGGCGCCGCTGGAACCGGACTCAGGGTGGGGCGTGATGCGCAGCCAGTCGCCGTGGCGCCAGATGCCGGCGCCGTCCGGGTGGCGGTACATCTCGAAGTAGCTCTCGCGCAGGCGGCTGCCGTCGGCGTCGCCCCAAAAGAAGAGCGGCATCGACGGCATCGGCCGCGTGCAGACGAGTTCGCCCACCTCGTCCGTGAGCGCGCGACCGACGCCGTTCGCATCCGGCTCGCCATAGGCCTCGACCGCGGCGCCGAGGCAGCGGCACTGCATCTCGCCCTTGACGACCGGCAGCGTGCGGTTGCCGGCCAGGAAGGCGCCTGCGAAGTCGGTGCCACCGGCGATGACGGTCAGCCAGATCGGCGCGCCGTCGACCTGCGGCAGGTGGTGCCAGACCCATTCGTAGCACTCGCCCGACAGCGGCGAGCCGGTGGAGCCGACCGCGCGCAAGCGCGACAGATCGCCTTCGCGCATCGGCTCCACGCCCGCCTTCAGGCAGCTCGCGTAGAAGGCCGCGCCGGCGCCGAAGAAGGTCGCCTTGGCGAGGCTCGCAAAGCGCCACAGCGTTCCCCAGTCGGGCTTTTCGCGCGTGCCGCCGGGGTTGCCGTCGTAGACGCACACGGTGGCGCCGATCATCAGCGACATGACCTGCGTGTTCCACATGATCCAGCCGGTCGAGCTGTACCAGTGGAAGCGGTCGCCGCTCTGCACACTGGGCGCGATGTCGTTGTGCAACGCGTTCATCTTCAGGCCTTCGAGCATCGCCCCGCCGTGGCTGTGCACGATGGGCTTCGGGAGCCCCGTGGTGCCGCTCGAATAGACGATCCACAGCGGGTGGTCGAACGGCAGCCACTGCGGCGCAAACGGTACTTCGTCGGCGACGAGCTCGTCGAAGCGATGCGCGCGCCGGCCCGGCGCGGCAAGCGACGGCGCGTCGGCGGCCTCGTTCAGGTAGGCGAGCAGCACCACGTCGCGCACGCTCGGCAGGCCGGCCAGCAGTTCGCCGACCAGGGCCATGCGGTCGTGCGCCTCGCCGCCGTAGACGGTGCCGTCGCAGGCGATCAGGACCTTGGGTTCGATCTGGCGAAAGCGGTCGAGCACCGCGAGCGGCCCCATGTCGGGCGAGCAGACCGACCACACGGCGCCGATGCTGGCGACGGCAAAGAAGGCGACGAGCGTCTGCGGCACGTTGGGCAGGAAGGCGGCGACGCGGTCGCCGCGCTGCACGCCCAGCGCTTCGAGCTGCGCCGCGAGCGAGGCCACCTGGCGCCGCATCTCAGGCCAGCTCAGTTCAGGTGTTAGGCTAGAGGGCAGCAGGCGCTCGCTGCTGCAGACGATGGCCGGGTGGCCCGCCGCGTGCGCCGGGTCGGCGTGGCGCAGGGCTTGGCGCGCGACGTTGACCTCTGCGCCGCGAAACCACACCGCGCCGGGCATGCGGTCTTCGACCAGCGCAGCCTCGAAAGGCGTCGGCGACTCGACCTCGAAGAAGTCCCAGACCGAGCGCCAGAACGCGTCGAGGTCGCTCGTCGACCAGCGCCACAGCGCGTCGTAACTGTCGAATGCGAGGCCGCGGGTTTCGAGCAGCCAGCGCTGGTAGCGTGCGATCTGGGGTTCGGGCTGGGGCATGGGCATCATTGCCTCGGTCGCAACGCGTTGTCGATGTCGATCGTCTGCCAGAAGTCCTGCCAGAACAGCGGGCGCCGGTAGCCGATCAGCCAGGGCTGCATCAGGTCGGTCACGATGCGGTGCACGTTGTAGCGATAGGGCATATAGGCGGTGGTGAGCTTGTTCATCTCGGCAAACAGAGCCCAGCGCTGCGGCCCGTCGGGCAGGCCCGCCATCTGATCGTAGATCTTGTCGACGCGCGCCAGCTTGAAGCGGGCCAGGTTCTGCCCGCCCGCGGCCGGGCTGTAGACGCGTTGCAAGGCATCCTGCCCGTCGGGCGTTCCGGCGCTGGACCCGACCTGCCAGATCATCAGCTTGCCCGCGCGCGCGGCCTTGAGCTGCTCGGGCCACTGGGCGTGCTTGAACGCGAGGCGAAGCCCCAGCGCGTCCATGTTCTTGCGCCACAGCTCGTCCATCTGGCGCGACAGCGCGTCGGGCTGCGTCGCGTACTCCAGCACCAGCGGCGAGCCGTCGGGCTGCTCGCGCCAGCCGTCGCCGTCGCGATCGACATAGCCGTAGACGTCGAGCAGCGCCTTCGCGCGGGCGAGGTCGTAATCGCTGTTGAGCGATTTCAGCGCCGGGTCGTAGCCGTAGGTGTGGGGAGCGATGCCCGCCTGCGCCGAAATCGCCTGACCGCGGCGCACGATGTCGATCTCGCGCTGCGGGTCGCTCGCGAGCGCGATGGCACGCCGCAGCGCCACCTTCTCTGGCGTGTATCCGCCGACGAGCGGGTCTTCCATGTTGAAGTAGGTCAGCGTCGAATCGGCATTCACGATGCGCGACATCTGGATGCCCTGCTTGGCGAGGTTGGGCGCCAGCACGCCGTTCGGTGCGGCGAGGTTGGCGAACTCCAGCGGCACGGTCACGAAGTCCAGTTGCCGGTTGAGGAAGGCCAGCCATCGCGGCTGGCTCTCGTCGATGATGCTCACCTCGACGCGGTCGATCATCGGCAGGCGGCGTCCCTTGAAGCGCGCCAGCAGCGCCTGACCGGCAGCGTCGTCAGCGTTCGGGCTGGCGTCGTAGAACACCTCGCGGTAGTGCGGGTTGCGCTCGAGCACGATGAGCGAGCTGCGCCGCCAGCTCGTGAGCACGAAGGGCCCGGTGCCCACCGGGTGCTCGGCAATCTTGTCGCCGTAGGCCTGCACGACCTCGCGCGCCAGC
This sequence comes from uncultured bacterium, assembly GCA_903830565.1. Classification (GTDB taxonomy): domain Bacteria; phylum Pseudomonadota; class Gammaproteobacteria; order Burkholderiales; family Burkholderiaceae_C; genus CAIKUF01. The sequence goes on from CAIKUF010000007.1 coordinate 3,883, forward strand.
GCGCCGTAAAGGCCCCCCGCGGCGAGGAAGTACAGGAAGCGCGGCCGCCCCTCGGCGAGGCGGAACTGCACGGTGTAGCGATCGAGCACGCGCAGGCCTTCGATGTCGCGGTCGTAGTCGAAGGGCTGCTTCGACTTCAGTGCCTGCTCGCGCAGCGCGAGCAGGCCGAGCAGCCCCTGGTCCTTGACTTCCGAGAACGCCGGGCTCTTCACCGCCGGGTCGGCGAAACGCTTGATCGAATACACGACGTCCTGCGCGACCAGCTCGCGCCGCTGGCCCTTGAGGGCCGGGTCGTCGGCGAAGTGGATGCCCGGCTTGATGCGAACCGTCCAGGTCTTGTAGTCCGGCGAAACCTCGGGCATCCCCACCGCCGTGCGCGGCACGACCTTGAACGGCCGCGCGAGCGGGTCGTAGCCATACAGGCCCTCGAAGATGTGGGCGGTGACGGTGCGCGAATAGAGGTCGGAGATGCGCGCCGGATCGAAGCCCGTTTCGGCAGCCGGGAAGGCGTAGCGAAACACCTTCGCCTCCGCGCCGGAACCCGCGGCGAGGACCGCCGAAGGCAGGCCGGCAAGCGCGCTGCCGGCAAACACGACGGCGGACTGGATCAGGCGGCGTCGGTGCGTCATATGGCTGGGTCGCACGGGATTCACGCGAAGTACTTCGAGGCCCGCAGTCTAGGGCGACAAGGGCTATTGCGGGGCAGTCCCCATGCTCGGCGGCCCTAGACTCGCGCCTGCGCCATCTTCGGCGTGACCGCTGCGCGCATGCGCACCGCATCCGCAACGCCGATGGCCGCCTACCTGATCCGACGCCTGTGGCAGATGGTGCCGACGCTTTTCGGCGTCGTGCTGCTGGTGTTCTTCCTCTTCAAGACCTTCGGCGGCGACCCGGCAGAGATCCTCGGCGGGCTCAACGCCAGCGCCGAGCAGGTCGACGCGATCCGCCAGCAGCTCGGCCTGAACGAGCCGTGGTGGGTGCAGTTCGGCATCTTCGTGAAGCAGATCGTCACCTTCAACTGGGGCCGAAGCTGGGCCACCAACGAATCGGTGGCGACGCTGTTCGCGACCCGCCTGCCGGCGACGCTGACGGTGATGACACCCATCCTGGTGCTCGAAGTGCTGCTGGCCATTCCGGGCGCGCTCGCGGTGGCCTATGTGCGCGGCTCGCTGACCGACCGCGCGATCATGGTCGTCTCGACGCTGGCGCTGTCGATCTCGTTCCTCGTCTACATCATCGTCGGCCAGTACGTGTTCGCGTTCCAGCTCGGCTGGTTCCCGGTGCAGGGCTGGAGCGATAGCCTTTGGACCAACCTCACGGTCTATGCGCCGCTGCCGGTGATGCTCGCGGTGCTGGTCGGCCTCGCGCCGCAGACGCGGCTGTATCGCACCTTCTTCCTCGACGAGATCGGGCACGACTACGTTCGCACTGCGCGCGCCAAGGGCATGACCGAGCCGGTGGTGCTGCTCAGGCACGTGCTGCGCAATGCCTTGATCCCCATCCTGACCAACGTCTCGGTGGCACTGCCGGGCATCTTCGTCGGCTCGTTCCTGATCGAGACCTTCTTCTCCATCCCCGGCCTCGGGCGCGAAGTGCTGCTGGCGGTGAACCGCAGCGACTACCCGGTGATCCAGGCGGTGACGATCTACCTGGCCGTGATCACGATGAGCGTGAACCTGGCCACCGACGTGCTCTACACCTTCGTCGATCCGCGGGTGGTGTTGAGATGAGGCCTGCGCATGGGCGGGCTTGGGGCACTTCGCGATCTGTTCATCGCAAGTCGCAGACCGCTGCACGCAAGCGTTCGCGCGCGATCAGGACGGTGGGGCGCTCTGCTGCGCTCATGTCCCCCGGCCCGGGGGACATGAGCGGAGGCGGGCGCCCATCGTCCATGGCTCGCGCGATGGCCGAGCACAACCCACAAAGCCTTTCCTTCAAGCACGGGGCGGCTGGATGAGCGCCGTCTTGCCCGCAACAATGCTCCCCGCACTGCCTAGCGTCGGCGTCTGGTCGGCCGCGTGGAAGCGCCTGCGCAGCGACCGCGTCGGCATGGTCTCGCTGGCCATCGTCGGCGCGTTCCTGGTGCTGATCCTGCTCTCTTCGCTCGGCCTCGTCGCCGGCCACTGGCAGCAGGAAATCGGCGTCCCCAACGCACCGCCCGGCTTCATCGGCCCGGCGACGAAGACCGCGGCCACGGCCATCGCCGGCCCGCGCGGGCCCAACGTCGACCTCAGCGATATCGACCCGCTGGCGCCGCGCTACAAGGAGTGGGAGGCCGGCGTCGCCAAGTACCGCACGAGCGAAGCGGCCAAGCGCGAGACGCTGCCCTTCGGCGCCGACCGCCTCGGGCGCGACGTGCTCGCCAAGGCCGTCAAGGGGGCGCAGATCTCGATCTTCGTCGGCCTGCTCGCGGCCCTGCTGGCGACGCTGATCGGCACCGTGCTCGGCGCCTTCGGCGGCTTCTTCGGCGGCAAGGTCGGTGACGCGCTGGAATGGCTCTACAACGTGTTCACATCAATCCCCGGCATTCTGCTCATCTTCGCCTTCGCGGCGGTCGCGGGGCGCGGCGTGCAAAGCGTGGTGCTGATCCTCGGCCTCACCGGCTGGACAGGCATCTACCGCCTGGTGCGCGCCGAGTTCATCAAGCACGCCGGGCGAGAGTACGTCCGCGCCGCCGAGGCCATCGGCGCGAGCACGATGTCGCGCATGTTCAGGCACATCCTGCCCAACGTGAGCCACGTGGCGCTGGTGCAGTTGTCCATCCACGTCGTCGGCTTCATCAAGGCCGAGGTGATCCTGTCCTATCTCGGGCTGGGCGTCGGCGTCGACCAGGTGTCGTGGGGAACCATGCTCGCCGAAGCGCAAAGCGAGCTGATCCTCGGCCACTGGTGGCAGCTCGTTGCGGCAACGGCGTTCATGGCCACCTTCGTGACCGCGTTCTCGCTCTTCACCGATGCGCTGCGCGATGCGCTGGATCCGAAGCTGAGAGGGCTCGAATGAAGCCAAGGGCGAGGGGCCCCCGCAAGGGGATAGCCCAGCGAAGTTCGAGCGGGCGCCGACGCTGCGGCGCAACGCGCAACCCGACCTGCCAGGAAGGCGCCGAATGACGCTGCTCGGCATCGAGAACCTTCGCGTCGACTTCCGCCTCGGCCGTGAGGGCGGCGCTGTGCAGCGCGTGCAAGCCGTCGGCCGCGGCGACGTCGGCGTGAGCCTTGAGGTGCCCGAGAACACAACCGTCGCGCTGGTCGGCGAGTCCGGCTCGGGCAAGAGCGTGACGGCGATGGCGATCCTGAATCTGCTGCCCGAGAACGCCGAGCGCAGCGGGTGCATCACCTTCCTCGGCCGCGACCTGCTGCTCGCGACTCGCCGCGAGTTGCAGGCACTGCGCGGCAAGGATATCGCCTGCGTGTTCCAGGACCCGATGACCTCGCTGAACCCGGTGCTGCGCGTCGGCCGCCAGATTCGCGAGCCGCTGCAGCGCCACCTCGGGTTGTCGGCCCGTGCTGCGCTGGCGCGCGCCACGGAACTGCTGGAGGAGGTCGGCATGCCCGAGCCGCGGCGGCGCCTCGCGGCCTACCCGCACGAGCTGTCGGGCGGCCAGCAGCAGCGGGTGATGATCGCGATGGCGCTCGCCTGCGAGCCGCGGCTGCTCATCGCCGACGAGCCGACGACGGCGCTGGACGTGACCATCCAGCGCCAGATCATGGAACTGCTGGCCGGCCTGAAGGCGCGGCGGCGCATGAGCATGCTCTTCATCAGCCACGACCTCGGCGTCGTCGGCGAGATCGCCGACCGCGTGGTCGTGCTGCGTGAGGGCACGGTGCGCGAGCAGGGACCGGTCGCGGACATCTTCGCCCGCCCGCAGAACGCGTACACCAAGGCGCTGCTCGCCTGCCGGCCGACGCTGCAGGAGCCCGATGCGAGGCTGAAAGTGATCGACGACTTTCTCGGGCATCGCGAAGCCCCGCGGCGCCAGCCCGGCAAGGCCAAGGACCCCGACGCGCCCGTCGTGATCGAGGCCAGCGCCCTGACCAAGAGCTTCTGGTTGCGCAAGGGCGTGTTCGGCCGCACAGAGTTCAAGGCCGTCGGCCGCGATGGCAAGGGCGTGAGCTTTCGCCTGCGCAAGGGCCACACGCTGGGCGTGGTCGGCGAATCGGGGTC
>CAIKUF010000008.1 GCA_903830565.1 uncultured bacterium
CACCATCCCTGTGATGATCAACTCGCCCCCCATTGGGCCTCACGCCGCCTCGCTCAGGCTCATTCCTCGTTGGAAACACGCCCCTCGTTCAGGCTCATACCACGTTGGACAAGGCTCGCTGCCATGACGTCACCCAGAATCCGGGACAATGACGGGTTGGAGAAGACGCTTCAATGACCGCACGCACGCTCTACGACAAGCTCTGGGACGAGCACGTCGTCCACACCGAGGACGACGGCACGGCCGTGCTCTACATCGACCGCCATCTGGTGCATGAGGTCACCAGCCCGCAGGCCTTCGAGGGCCTGCGCCTGGCCGGGCGCAAGCCGTGGCGCGTGAGTTCCATCGTCGCCACCGCAGACCACAACACGCCGACGACCGATTGGGCAAGCGGGCTGGCCGGCATTCGCGATCCCGTTTCGCGCCAGCAGATCACGACGCTGGACGCCAACATCACCGCGGTCGGCGCCGCGGCCTACTTTCCGTTCCTCGACAAGCGCCAGGGCATCGTCCACGTCATCGGGCCGGAGCAGGGCGCGACGCTGCCGGGCATGACGGTCGTCTGCGGCGATTCGCACACGTCCACTCACGGCGCCTTCGGCGCGCTCGCGCACGGCATCGGCACGAGCGAGGTCGAGCACGTGCTGGCGACGCAGACTCTGCTCGCCAAGAAGGCGAAGAACCTGCGCATCCAGATCGACGGCGTGCTGCCGCGCGGCTGCTCGGCGAAGGACATCGCACTGGTCGTCATCGGACGCATCGGCACCGCGGGCGGCACGGGCGCGACGATCGAGTTCGCGGGCTCGGCGATTCGCGCGCTCAGCATGGAAGGTCGCATGACACTGTGCAACATGGCCATCGAGGCCGGTGCGCGTGCCGGGCTGGTGGCGGTGGACGAGACGACGATCAATTACGTGCGCGGCCGGCCGCTCAGCCCGCAGGGCCGGGAGTGGGAGCAGGCCGTGGCGCACTGGCGCACGCTGCACTCGGACGCCGACGCGAAGTGGGACGCCGTGGTCACGCTCGACGCGGCGCAGTTGCGGCCGCAGGTGACCTGGGGCACGTCGCCCGAGATGGTGCTCTCGATCGAGGACCGCGTTCCCGACCCCGAGAAGGAGAAGGACGCCGTCCGCCGCGGCGCCATCGAGCGCGCGCTGGCCTACATGGGGCTGCAGCCGAACAAGCCGCTGACCGACATCCGCATCGACAAGGTGTTCATCGGCTCGTGCACCAACAGCCGCATCGAAGACCTGCGCGAAGCTGCTGCCGTGGTGCGCAAGGTGGGCGGGCACATCGCCGCGAACGTGAAGCTGGCATTGGTGGTTCCGGGCTCGGGCCTCGTCAAGGTGCAGGCCGAGCGCGAGGGGCTGGACCTCGTCTTCAAGGGCGCCGGCTTCGAGTGGCGCGAGCCGGGCTGCTCGATGTGCCTGGCGATGAACGCCGACCGGCTGGAGCCCGGCGAGCGCTGCGCATCGACCAGCAACCGCAATTTCGAAGGCCGCCAGGGCGCCGGAAGCCGCACCCATCTCGTCAGCCCGGCAATGGCTGCGGCGGCGGCGATGCAGGGGCACTTCGTCGACGTGCGGTTGCATTCGTGAGGCCATGACCATGCAAGCCTTCCGCATTCACAAGGGGCTGGTCGCGCCGATGGACCGTGACAACGTCGACACCGACGCCATCATTCCGAAGCAGTTCCTCAAGTCCATCCAACGCAGCGGCTTCGGGCCCAACCTGTTCGACGCCTGGCGCTACCTCGACCCCGGCGAGCCGGGGCAGGACCCGGCGTCGCGCCGGCCCAACCCCGACTTCGTTCTGAACCAGCCGCGTTACCAGGGCGCGTCCATTCTGCTGGCACGCAGCAATTTCGGCTGCGGCTCGTCGCGCGAGCATGCGCCGTGGGCGCTCGGGCAATACGGCTTTCGGGTGCTGATCGCACCGAGCTACGCCGACATCTTCTTCAACAACTGCTTCAAGAACGGCCTGCTGCCGATCGTGTTGCCGGAAGGCGCCGTCGCGCGACTGTTCGACGAGACGGTGGCCTTCGTCGGCTATTCGTTGACCGTCGATCTCGAGCGTCAGGTCGTCGTTAAGCCCGACGGCACCGAACTCGCGTTCGAGATCGAGCCGTTTCGCAAGGAGTGCCTGCTCGGCGGCTTCGACGACATCGGCCTCACGCTGCGCCATGCCGACAAGATCCGCGCTTTCGAGGCCGCGCGCCTGCTGCACATGCCGTGGCTGAGCGCGACGCTGTGATGCGAGCGACCTGCGGAACAAGAAGGGAAACCCATTCGTGAAGATAGCCATCCTGCCCGGTGACGGCATCGGCACCGAGATCATCGCCGAAGCGCTGAAGGTGCTGGCTGCACTCGACCTGAGGTTCGAGCTGGAACAGGCCGCCGTCGGCGGCGTTGCCTACGAAGCGCACGGCCATCCGCTGCCCGAGGCGACGCTCAAGCTCGCACAGCAAGCCGACGCGGTGCTGTTCGGCGCCGTCGGCGACTGGAAGTACGACACGCTGGAGCGTTCGCTGCGCCCTGAGCAGGCGATCCTCGGCCTGCGCCAGCACCTGCAGCTGTTTGCGAACCTTCGCCCGGCGATTTGCTACGAGCAACTCACGCAGGCATCGAGCCTGAAGCCCGAACTCGTCGCTGGGCTCGACATCCTGATCATCCGCGAGCTGACCGGCGACGTCTACTTCGGCCAGCCGCGCGGCCGGCGCGCGGCGCCGGACGGCGCATTCGCAGGCGCCGACGAAGCCTTCGACACCATGCGCTACTCGCGGCCGGAGATCGAGCGCATCGCACACGTGGCGTTCCAGGCGGCGCGCAAGCGCGGTAAGCGGCTCACGAGCGTCGACAAGGCCAACGTGCTAGAGACCTTCCAGTTCTGGAAGGATGTGGTGACCGAGGTCCATGCTCAGTACCCCGATGTTGCGTTGACCCACATGTACGTCGACAACGCGGCGATGCAGCTCGTCAAGGCGCCCAAGGCCTTCGACGTCATCGTCACCGGCAACATGTTCGGCGACATCCTCTCTGACGAGGCGGCGATGCTCACCGGCTCGATCGGCATGCTGCCGTCGGCGTCGCTCAATGCCGCGGGCAAGGGCCTGTACGAGCCTAGCCATGGCAGCGCGCCAGACATTGCCGGCAAGGGCGTCGCCAACCCGCTGGCGACGATACTCAGCGCGGCGATGATGCTTCGCTACAGTCTCGATCAGGCTGCGGCGGCCGATCGCATCGAGGCTGCCGTGAAGGCCGTGCTGGCGCAAGGCTTGCGCACGGCCGACATCTGCAGCGCCGGCACGAAGCCGGTGGGAACCAAGGAGATGGGCGACGCCGTGGTCGCCAACCTCAAGCGGCAGGGCTGACGAGCAACGGGTGATCGAGCGGCGCAGCGCCGAGCGATGAACAATCGAAACGGAGAGGGCAGGAAATGGCTTCGACTTTGGTAGGTTTGGTGGGTTGGCGCGGCATGGTCGGCTCGGTGCTGATCGACCGCATGCAGGCCGAGGGCGACTTCGACCTCATCGAGCCGCTGTTCTTCAGCACCAGCAATGTCGGCGGCGCGGCCCCCGCGCAGGCCAAGAACGAGACGGCGCTGCAAAGCGCGTCCGACATCGAGGCGCTCAAGCGCTGCGAGATCATCATCACCGCCCAGGGCGGCGAGTACACCAAGAAGGTCTACCCCGAGCTTCGCGCCGCTGGCTGGAAGGGCTACTGGATCGACGCCGCGAAGACGCTGCGCATGAACGACGACGCGGTGATCATCCTCGACCCGGTGAATCTGCCGGTCATCCAAAGCGCGCTGGCGCGCGGCGTCCGGGACTACATCGGCGGCAACTGCACGGTGAGCTGCATGCTGATGGGTGTCGGCGCGCTGTTCAAGGCCGGTCTCGTCGAGTCGATGAGTTGCACGACCTACCAGGCGGCGTCGGGCGGCGGCGCGCAGCACATGCGCGAGTTGCTGACGCAGTACGGCACGCTCAACGCCGAGGTTCGCGCGTTGCTCGATGACCCGGCATCGGCGATCCTCGAGATCGACCGCCGGGTTGCCGCCAAGCAGCGTTCGCTCGGTGCCGACGAAACGGCGAACTTCGGCGTTCCGCTCGGCGGCAGCCTGATCCCGTGGATCGATGCCGACCGCGGCGACGGCACCAGTCTCGAAGAGTGGAAGGGCGGCGCGGAAACCAACAAGATCCTTGGCCGCGGCCCGGGCTTTGGCAGCCCGGCGACACCCATCGATTCACTGTGCGTGCGCGTCGGCGCGATGCGCTGCCACAGCCAGGCGCTGACGATCAAACTCCAGCGCGACGTTCCGCTGGCCGATATCGAGCAAATGATCGCGAACGACAACCCGTGGGTGAAGCTGGTGCCGAACACGCGCGAGGCCTCGATACGGCAGCTCACGCCGGTGGCCGTCACCGGCACGATGGAGATTCCGGTCGGGCGCCTGCGCAAGATGGCGCTCGGGCCGCAGTACCTCGGCGCGTTCACGATCGGCGACCAGCTGCTGTGGGGCGCAGCGGAGCCGCTGCGCCGCATGCTGCGCATCCTGCTCGAGCGTTGAGACAAGAGCATGCATCTGGCGTTGTCGGTTCACCACAAGACTGACGCTGGGTATTGCCGAAGCTGGCATGGGCCGAACATCAGCCATTGCATGAGCTTGTCACCGTATCTGCTTGATGCTATTGTGTTTTCGGTCGTGAAACCCGAACCGGCCAAGCGCCAGCCACTGGCCGTGGTTCCCGGCGCGTGTGCGGCACGGGGCGGCGCGGTTCCGGGCCTGGGAGAGAACGTGGCCGATTCCACGCGGATGATCGATCGGGAGATGCCTTGAATAGTTCATCGCTGCTCGCAGCGCGGTTGGTTCGGTGGGGGGTTGCTGCAACGATCCTGTGCTTGGTCGCGCCCGCTTCCTGGGCGCTCGGTCTCGGGCGCTTGGTCGTGCAATCTCCGCTTGGCGAGCCGTTGCGGGCCGAAATCGATATCGACAGCCTGAGCGCGGACGAAGCTGCGGACCTCAAGATCCGCGTGGCCAGGCCCGAAGCCTATCGGGCCGCGGGTGTGGACTACAACTCCGTGTTGCCATCGACGAAGGCCACGCTGCAGCGTCGCAGTGATGGCCGGCCCTACCTTCGGCTCGCCAGCGACCTCATCGTGCAGGAGCCATTCGTCGACGTTATCCTCGAGTTGACTTGGAACTCGGGTCGACTGGTTCGCGAGTACACCCTGCTGTTCGATCCGCCGACGATGCAGGCGCAAGCTCCCGCGCCTGCAACGCCGCCCGTGATCGCGGCCAGCCCGGCATACGCCGAGCCGCGGATACCGGCTGGTACGCCCGACACAGCCGGTGTGCCGTCGCGGTCTAATCAACGTGATCCTGGCGAGTCCCAGGCGCGGTCGCGCCGGCCACGACCGGCAACTGCGGAAGTGCTGCCCGAGGCGCCACGTAAGGCGCTTGCGGCGGCGGCTGCGGCCAGCGAATACCGGGTCAAGCCGGGCGACACGCTGTCGAGCATTGCCGGCCGCAAGCAGCCGCCGGGCGTGTCGCTCGACCAGATGCTGGTCGCGATCTTCAATGCCAATCCGCCCGCATTTATTGGCAACAACGTCAACCGGTTGAAGTCGGGCGCCGTGCTCGCTATCCCCGACGCCGAGACGGCGAAGGCGACCTCTGTAGACGAGGCGCAACACATCATTCAGGCCCAAAGCTCTGACTTCGCAGCCTATCGCCAGCGCCTGGCCGGTGTTGCGGCCCCTGTCATGGGCGAAGGAAGCACGCGCCGCGCGGCGGGCAAGGTGCAGGCCGAAGTGGATGATCGAAAGCAGGGTCCGGCGCCTGCTCCCGACAAGCTCACGCTCAGCAAGGGCAGCGCGAAGACCGCGATTGCGGAGGTGAAAGTCTCAAAGGAGCGTGAAGCCAAGGACGCATCCGCGCGAGCCGCTGAGCTCAAGAAGAGCGTCGATGAATTGCAGAAGCTCGCCGCTGCGGCCAAGCCTTCGGTAGCGCCGGCAGTTCCGGCCCCGGCATCGGCACCTAGGGTTGTACCCGCACCGACAGCGCCGGTGGCAAGCGCGGCAGCGGCGTCCGCGCCGGCCGCAACCACCCAGGCCGTCGCTGCTCCAGCCGCGTCAGTTGCACCTGCGGCTGCATCTGCGCCGCTTGCCGTGGCCGCCGCCAGTGCGGCAGCACTTTCTGCGGCCCCTGCAGCAAGCGCTGGGCCTGTTGTTGCGCAGGCGAGTGCGGCCATGCCTAAGGCGGCCGCGTCGGCTCCGGCTTTGACACGCCCCAACACCGCCCAGGAAGAACCGGGCGTGTTGGATGCACTTACCGACAACCCACTTATCTTGGCAGGTGTCGGCTTGGTGCTCGCTCTGCTTGCCGGTCTGGGCGGCTACCGCTACTTCAAGCGGACGCGCAAGGACGCCAGTGAAACCTCGTTCCTCGAAAGCCGCCTGCAACCCGACTCGTTCTTCGGAATCAGCGGCGGCCAGCACATCGATACCCGCGAGACGGGTTCGACATCGTCCTCGTCGATGAGCTATTCGCTGAGTCAGCTCGACGCCGGCGGCGACGTCGATCCGGTTGCCGAGGCCGATGTCTACCTTGCTTACGGCCGTGACCTGCAGGCCGAAGAAATCCTCAAGGAAGCGCTACGCGCGAATCCCGAGCGGATGGCGACTCGAAGCAAGTTGCTCGAGGTGTATGCCAAACGCCGTGACAGCAAGGCGTTCGAGCAGTTGGCGGCGCAGATGCGCGGGCTGACTCGGGGCGAGGGCGAAGAATGGGCGAAGGTGATGGAACTCGGGGCCCAGATCGACCCCGACAACCCGCTCTATGCCGTGGGCGGTGTTGTGGCCACGCCGGTACGCGCCAGCAACCAGAAGGCGGTCCCGGACGACGACCTGAGCACGATGCCGCAGTCGATGCTCGCTGCTCCGTTGGGGTTCGATGAAGCGGCGCCGGGCATCTCGACACAAGAGCACGCCTCCAGCGACTTTGTCGACCTCGAGCTTGATCTCGACTTGGGATCGAAGGTGCCGGCACGGCCCGGGTCGGCGGCCCCAGCGCGCGCGCAAACGACAGCCCCGAATTTCGAATTGTCGACTGCGCCGCAGAAGCCTCCGGTGGCGCCCAGCCCGCCCGCGCCCATGCCGACGCGAACGGTCGATTTCGATATTTCGAACTTCTCGGTCGATGCCGCCGAGCCCACGGCATCAGCCCGGCTTGCAGGCCAAAGCGACCTCGGTTCGCTCGACCTCGGTGAAGGCGGCGACGATGGCGCCGACCCGTTCGAGCGCAAGCTCGAGCTGGCCGACGAGTTCCGCCAGATCGGCGATACGGAAGGGGCGCGCGACCTTCTGCAGGAAGTGATCGCCCAGACCGGAGGCGCCATCCAGGCCAAGGCGCGAGCCATGCTGGAGAGCCTGACTTGAGGGATGGCTAACTCGGTCTGCCGATGCGGGTAGCGCTCGGGGTAGGTTACCGCGGCGAGGCCTATCAGGGCTGGCAAAGCCAGGCCGGTGGTCGCACCGTGCAGGATCGGCTCGAGCACGCGCTGTCCAAGTTCGCCGACCAGCCGCTGCGGACGGTCTGCGCCGGCCGCACGGACGCCGGCGTGCACGCGATCAACCAGGTCGTGCATTTCGACACCGACGTGGCACGCGAACGATTCTCGTGGATCCGCGGCAGCAACCGCTTCCTGCCGGACGACATCGCGGTCCAATGGTGCCGGCTGGTGGATCCGGCCTTTCATGCGCGCAAGCTCGCGCATGGCCGGCGATACCGCTATGTCGTGCTCGAGTCTGCCGTTCGGCCATCGCTCGAATCGGGCCTGGCCGGCTGGGTTCATCAGCCGCTGGACGGCGAGGCGATGCAGCGCTGCGCGGCCATTCTGCTCGGCGAACACGACTTCAGTTCCTTCCGTTCGGCCGAATGCCAAGCCGCATCACCGGTCAAGACCCTGCGCAGCATCGACATTTCACGTCGCGGTGCCTACTGGCGCTTCGAGTTCGACGCCAACGCCTTCCTTCACCACATGGTGCGCAACATGATGGGCTGCCTGGTTGCGGTCGGGAGCGGCAGGCGCGGGCCAGAGTGGATGTCCGAGGTTCTCGCGGCGCGCAGCCGCGAGGCGGCGGCGCCCACTTTTTCTGCCGCCGGGCTCTATTTCGTCGGCCCGTACTACGATCCGCGATGGGCCATCCCGGCCCACGTGGCGGCCACCGACTGGCTGCCCTGAGACACCCATCATGAAGCAGCGAACTCGTATCAAGATCTGCGGGTTGACCCGCGAAGCAGACGTGCACGCGGCGGTCGAGGCGGGCGCCGACGCGATCGGATTCGTCTTCTACGCGAAGAGCGCTCGCTTCGTCACGCTCGAGCGCGCCGACAGACTGGCGCGTGAGCTACCGCCGTTCGTGACACCGGTGGGCCTGTTCGTGAACGCCGATCGTGCGCAGATCGATAGCGCGGTGAATGCAATACCGGGCCTGCTGCTCCAGTTCCATGGCGACGAGACACCAGCAGACTGCCGCGAACCGGGCCGGCCCTACCTGCGCGCCGCGCGAGTCGGCCCGAACCTCGATTTGCTAGACTTCGCCCGGCAATTTGCCGACGCCCAGGGTCTCTTGCTCGACGCTCTTGTCGAGGGCTACGGCGGCGGTGGAAAGGTCTTCGATTGGTCTGTCGTTCCCCGCGACCTGCCTTGTCCGGTCGTTTTGTCTGGTGGGTTGAATCCTGCAAATGTGGTTGCAGGCGTTCTTCAGGTGCGGCCCTGGGCCGTTGACGTGAGTTCCGGTGTCGAATCGGCCCCCGGGCTGAAGGACACCTCCGCCCTGCGCCGGTTCTGCGATGCGGTGCGCGAAGCTGATGCGCGCATCACTGACGCCGAGTCCTGAAGAGATCCAACAATGTTCATCTACGATCAGCCCGATGCCCGTGGGCATTTCGGGCCTTATGGCGGCACCTTCGTCGCCGAGACGCTGATCCATGCGCTCGACGAACTCAGGGACACCTACGCCAAGTACCGCAACGACCCCGATTTCGTTGCCGAGTATCGCCATGAACTGGCCCATTTCGTCGGTCGCCCGAGCCCGATCTACCATGCTGCGCGGATGAGCCGCGAACTCGGCGGGGCGCAGATCCACCTCAAGCGCGAGGACCTCAACCACACCGGCGCGCACAAGGTCAACAACACGATCGGCCAAGCGCTGCTCGCGCGCCGCATGGGCAAGCCGCGCGTGATCGCCGAGACCGGCGCCGGACAGCACGGTGTGGCCACGGCGACGATTTGTGCCCGCTTCGGGCTGGAGTGCGTGGTCTACATGGGCAGCGAGGACGTGAAGCGCCAATCGCCCAACGTCTATCGCATGAACCTGCTCGGCGCGAAGGTGGTGCCTGTCGAGAGCGGCTCGCGCACGCTCAAGGACGCGCTCAACGAAGCGATGCGCGACTGGGTGACGAACGTCGAGAACACGTTCTACATCATCGGCACCGTCGCCGGGCCGCACCCCTACCCGATGATGGTGCGCGACTTCCAGCGCGTGATCGGCGACGAGTGTCTGCTGCAGATGCCCGAGATGATCGGCCGCCAGCCCGACGCGGTGATTGCCTGCGTCGGCGGCGGCAGCAACGCGATCGGCATCTTCTACCCGTACATCGAGCACTCGGGCACGCGGCTGATCGGCGTCGAGGCCGCCGGGCTCGGACTGGACAGCGGCAAGCATTCGGCTTCGCTGCAGCGCGGGTCGCCGGGCGTTCTGCACGGCAACCGCACCTACCTGCTGCAGGACGACAATGGCCAGATCACCGAAACGCATTCGATCTCGGCAGGTCTTGACTACCCCGGCGTCGGCCCCGAGCACGCGCACTTGAAGGACATCGGGCGTGCCGAGTACGTCGGCATCACCGACGCCGAAGCGCTGCACGCGTTTCACCATCTTTGCCGCACCGAGGGCATCATCCCGGCACTCGAATCGGCGCACGCCGTCGCCTACGCGATGAAGCTCGCGCCGACGATGCGCCCCGACCAGCATCTGCTCGTCAACCTGTCGGGCCGAGGCGACAAGGACATTGGCACGGTGGCCGACCTGTCGGGCGCCGACTTCTTCTGCCGGCCGTCGTGCAAAGGGCAGGGCGTCAAGGGCGCGCAAGCGGCGTCGGGGAGCACGCGATGAGCCGCATCGCAGCCACCTTCGAGGCATTGAAAGCCCAGGGTCGCAAAGGGCTGGTGCCGTATGTGATGGCGGGCGATCCGTACGCCGACGCCACGACCGAGATCATGCTGGCGCTGGCCGCGGGCGGCGCGGACGTGATCGAGCTCGGGGTGCCGTTTTCCGATCCGATGGCCGAGGGGCCGGTGATCCAGAAGGCCTGCGAGCGCGCGCTCGAGAAGGGCGTGGGCCTGGTGCAGGTGCTGGCTGCGGTGCGCGCTTTTCGCGAGCGCGACGCGAAGACGCCGGTCGTGCTGATGGGCTACGCCAACCCGTTCGAGCGCTTCGACCAGCGCCACGGCATGAACGCATTCGTCATGCAGGCGCGAGAGGCCGGCGTCGACGGCGTGCTGGTGGTCGACTACCCGCCAGAGGAGTGCGAAGCCTTCGCCGAGCGATTGCAGGCGGCCGGGCTGGACCCGATCTTTCTGCTCTCACCCACCTCCACCGATCAGCGGATGAAGGACGTGGCTCGTGTGGCGCGCGGCTACGTCTACTACGTCTCGCTCAAGGGCGTGACCGGTGCCGGCCACCTGGACACGGCCGAGGTCGCCGCCATGCTGCCGCGCATTCGCGCCCACGTGAAGCTTCCACTTGCGGTGGGCTTCGGCATCCGCGACGCCGCCATCGCGTGCGCTGTGGCCGAGGTTGCCGACGCCGTGGTCATCGGCTCCAGGCTGGTGCAACTGCTGCAGAATCAGCCGCGCGACAATGTGGCCGACGCGGCCGGGCAGTTCGTTGCCGAGATCCGCGCCGCGCTCGACACCTCGACAGGAGCAAGCAACCCATGAGCTGGCTTGAGAAACTGCTGCCCCCGAAGATCCAGCAAACCGACCCGAGCGAGCGCCGCACGGTGCCCGAAGGCTTGTGGGTGAAGTGCCCGGCCTGCGAGACGGTGCTCTACAAGACCGACCTCGAGCAGAACATCAACGTCTGCCCGAAGTGCAGCCACCATCATCGCATCGGCGCGCGCGCGAGGCTGGACGCCTTTCTCGACCCGGAAGGCCGATACGAGATCGGGCAGGAGGTGCTACCGGTCGACGCGCTCAAGTTCCGCGACAGCAAGAAGTACACCGAGCGATTGAAGGACGCACTCGAGAACACCGGCGAGACCGACGCCCTGGTCGTGATGGGTGGTGCCGTGCACACGATTCCCATCGTCGCCGCCTGCTTCGAATTCCAGTTCATGGGCGGCTCGATGGGTTCGGTGGTTGGCGAGCGCTTCGTGCGCGGCGTCCAGGCCGCGCTGGAGCAGAAGACGCCGTTCGTCAGCATCACGTCGACCGGCGGCGCGCGCATGCAGGAAGGATTGCTGAGCCTGATGCAGATGGCCAAGACCAACGCGGCGCTGACGCGCCTGGCCAAGGCGGGGCTGCCCTACATCAGCGTGCTTGCCGACCCGACGATGGGCGGCGTCTCGGCGAGCTTTGCTTTCCTCGGCGACGTGCTGATCGCCGAGCCGAAGGCGCTGATCGGCTTCGCGGGCCCGCGGGTGATCGAGAACACCGTGCGCGAGAAGCTTCCTGAAGGCTTCCAGCGCAGCGAGTTCCTGCTGCAGAAGGGCGCGCTCGACATGATCGTCGACCGCCGTGAGATGCGCGGAGTTGTCGCGCGCGCATTGGCGATCCTGCAACGCCAGAGCGCGGACGCGGTGGCCTGAGGTCCGCAGGCCGATGACCGCCTGAGAAAGGTCCGCGAGCGCAAGGCTGAGCCGGCCGCCGCTGTTCGCACAGTGGCCGATGGCGCACTCGATACCATCGCTGCCCATGCCGCTGCCCTCCACGCTGGCCGAATGGCTGGCCCACTGCGAGCGCCTTCATCCGCGCACCATCGACCTCACGCTCGCTCGCATGGCCGTGCTGCGCGAGCGCCTCTCGCTGTCGTTTGCCGTGCCACTGGTCATCGTCGCCGGGACCAACGGCAAGGGCTCGACCTGCGCGATGCTCGAAGCCGTCGCAATGCAGGCCGGCTACCGGGTCGGCGTGCACACGTCGCCGCACCTAGTGCATTTCGAGGAACGTTGCCGCATCGACGGTCGACCGGTGCAGGCCGCGGCCCTGCTGCCGCACTTCGAGGCCGTCGAGCGAATTCGGGGCGATATTGCACCCACGTTCTTCGAGTTCACGCTGCTCGCCATCGTGCGGCTGCTGGTGGCCCAGCGCCTGGATCTCGTCGTGCTCGAAGTTGGGCTCGGCGGTCGCTTCGATGCCGTGAATGCCTTCGACGCCGACTGCGCCGTCATCACCAGCATAGACCTCGATCACATGGAGTACCTCGGGCCGACGCGTGAGGCGATCGGCTTCGAGAAGGCCGGCATCATGCGCGCCGGCCGCCCCGTCGTCGTCAGCGACCCGATGCCGCCGCAGAGCATTGCCCGCCACGCCGCGGCCGTCGGCGCCGACCTGCGGCTCTCGGGCCGCGACTTCAGCTTCAGCGGCGACCGCCAGCAGTGGAACTGGGCCGGTCGCGAACTGAGCTACAAGGGCCTGGCCTACCCGGCCTTGCGCGGTGCCAATCAACTGCTCAACGCGGCCGGCGTGCTGGCTGCGTTCGAGGCGCTGCGCGAGACGGTGCCGATCACCGCACAAGCCGTGCGCAGCGGCCTGGCCACGACCGACCTGCCGGGGCGCTTCCAGATCGTCCCGGGTCAGCCGACGATCGTCCTCGATGTCGCCCACAACCCGCACGCGGTCGCCGCGCTGGTGCAGAACCTCGACCAAATGGGCTTCTACCCGCGCACGCACGCCGTGTTCGGGGCGATGCGCGACAAGGACACTTTGGAAATTCTGCGGCGAATGTCGCCAGTCATCGATGCCTGGCACTTCACCGACCTTCCGACAGCGCGCGCCGCGAGCGCTCAGGCGCTGCTTGAGCAGCACGCGGAACTGGTTCGAAGCGGCGTGCGCCGCGCGCCCGCAGCAGTGTCCGCCGAGTGCCACGCCGACCCGAGCCTTGCGCTTCGCGCCGCGCTCGAAAGCGCGGACCCCGCTGATAGAATCGTCGTCTTCGGATCGTTCTTCACCGTGGGCGGCGTGCTGGGGAATGGCCTTCCGCGAACGGCGGCGAAACACGCAGTCTGAGCGCGCTGAACCGGGAGGCGCGCGGGGATGGCCGCCATAGGCATTGCACCGTGCTCGCGGTGCCTCGCGGCATACCGACCGGCGACTCAAGGTACTGCTGGGCCCCTCTGACATGGATCTGCTGTCCGTCTTCAAGCGCAAGTCGCCGCCGCAGGCCGCGGATGCCGTGCGTCTGGCGCGCACGCGCGCCCGCCAGAGGCTGATCGGAGCCGCGGTGCTCGTGATCGCAGGCATCATCGGCTTCCCCCTCCTCTTCGAGACCCAGCCGCGGCCGATCCCGGTTGATCTTCCGATCGACATTCCGCGCAAGGACAATGTCGCGCCGCTGACCATGCCGCAGGCGCCTCCCGTGGCGAAGGTTCCGGTCACGCCGGCGCCGGCAGCGTCCGCATCCGTTCGCCCGGCGCCGGTGGCTGAGCACGTGATCACCGAGACGCCAGCAGACGCCGGGCGTGAAGTGCCTGCGCCGGCGTCCGCGTCGGCCAGCACCGCAACATCCAGGCCGGTTGCACCACCGCCGCCGCGGGCACCGGCCTCGGTTGCGGCCAAGCCCAGCGCGGGTGACGGAGCGCGGGCGTTGGCGCTGCTCGAAGGCAAGCCCGCTTCCTCGGCCGCTACCGCAGGGCGTTTTGTCGTGCAGGTCGGCGCCTTCACCGATGCGGCGGCCGTGAAAGAGGCGCGAGCCAAGGTCGAGAAGCTCGGCATGAAGACCTACACCCAGGTGGCCGAAACGTCGGCCGGCGCGCGTACCCGCGTGCGCGTCGGCCCGTTCGCGACGCGCGACGAGGCCGAGCGGGCCGCCGCCCGGCTCAAGGCTGCCGCCTTGCCGACCGTCATCCTCACGCTGTGATGGACCGCGGCCTGCGCATGGGATCGTTCGACCTTGGCAATCTGCAGGCGCACTGGGTTGATTTCGCCATGCTCGGCTGGCTGCTCGCCTCGATGGTGATCGGGCTCGTGCGCGGCGTCGTCTTCGAGACCTTCTCGCTCGTCGGCTGGGGCGTGGCCTACTTCGCTGCCCAGTCGGCTTGGCCGCTGCTGGCGCCTCACCTGCCGCTTGGCGACCCCGCCTCGGAGCCGAATCATGTGGCCGCCTTCCTGTGCGTGTTCGTGGCCGTGTTGCTGGTCTGGGGCGTGGTGTCGCGCCTGGCGCGAATGCTGGTTCGGGCAACGCCTCTGAGTCTGCCCGACCGCGTATTCGGCGCCGGCTTTGGCGCGTTGCGCGGCGTGCTCGTGCTGCTGGTGGTTGCGGCGGCGATCGGCCTCACGCCGATGGCACAGTCCTCGGCCTGGAAGCAATCGCCATTCGCACCGTGGTTGAATGCCGCACTGCACGGGCTCAAGCCACTGCTGCCCGAAGAGATCTCCAAGCACGTTCCGGCTTAAGAGGTTGAGGGTCTTTCGCTCATGCCCACTCATCACGTCATAAGTCACCCGCTCGTCGTTGCAAATGCTCGCCATAGCTGGGGCTATGGCTGTGCTTTGCGCCTAGATCGGCCGCTTTATGGCGCGCTGCTCGGGCACGCCCGACACACGCTCAGCCTCTGAGCCGGCAGCGCTTCACACATCAAGGACGCCATCATGTGCGGCATCGTCGGCGTGATTTCCAAGACGCCAGTCAACCAGCTCATCTACGACGCGCTGCTGCTGCTGCAGCACCGCGGGCAGGACGCGGCCGGCATCGTCACCATGCTCGGCACCAAGTGCTTCATGCACAAGGCACGCGGCATGGTGCGCGACGTTTTTCGCACACGCAACATGCGCGGTCTGCCGGGGGCGGTCGGCCTCGGCCAAGTGCGCTACCCGACGGCCGGCAATGCCTACAGCGAGGAAGAGGCGCAGCCCTTCTACGTCAACGCGCCGTTCGGCATCGTGCTCGTTCACAACGGCAATCTGACCAATGCGCAGGCGCTGCAGCGCGAGTTGTTCGACGTCGATCGCCGTCACATCAACACCGGCAGCGACACCGAGGTGCTGATCAATGTGCTCGCGCACGAGATCGAGCAGGCTGCGCGCAACCTGCCGCTGACCAGCGAGGAACTCTTCAAGGCGGTGAGCGCGGTGCACCAGCGCGTGCGCGGCTCTTACGCCGTCGTTGCACTGATCGCCGGCTACGGCCTGCTCGCGTTTCGCGACCCGTTCGGCATCCGCCCGCTGTGCTTCGGCGAGGCGCATACCGACGAAGGGCGCACCGTCATGGTCGCGAGCGAGTCCGTCGCCATCGAGGGCACGGGGCACCGCCTGCTGCGCGATGTGGCGCCGGGCGAAGCAGTGTTCGTCGACCTCGAAGGCGGCGTCCACACCCGTCAATGCGCCGATCGTCCGACGCTCAACCCGTGCATGTTCGAGTTCGTCTATCTGGCCCGGCCGGATTCGGTGATGGATGGAGTCTCGGTCTACCAGGCGCGGCTTAACCTGGGCGTTACGCTGGCGCAGCGCCTGATCTCGACCATGCCGCCGAGCGAGATCGACGTCGTGATTCCGATTCCCGAGTCGAGCCGGCCGTCGGCGATGCAGCTCGCGCAACGCATCGGCAAGCCGTATCGCGAAGGCTTCGTGAAGAACCGCTATGTCGGCCGTACCTTCATCATGCCGGGGCAGGGCATGCGCAAGAAGTCCGTGCGCCAGAAACTCAACGCGATCGCGACCGAGTTCAAGGGTCGCAACGTGCTGCTGGTCGACGACTCCATCGTTCGCGGAACGACAAGCAAGGAGATCGTGCAGATGGCGCGCGAAGCCGGAGCGCGCAAGGTCTACATGGCCAGCGCCGCACCGCCGGTGCGCTTCCCGAACGTCTACGGGATCGATATGCCGACGCGCGAGGAACTGATCGCGCACGGCCGCACGATCGAGGAGATCCGCCAGTTCATCGGCGCCGACGCACTGATCTACCAGGACGTGGCGGCGATGAAGAAGGTGGTGGCCGAGCTCAACCCCAAGCTCGACGGCTTCGATGCCTCGTGCTTCGACGGCCACTACGTGACCGGCGATATTTCGATGGCCGATGTGGACGCGATGGCAAGCCTGCGCGCCGGCCAGGGCGACGAGGAAGAGGGCGACCGTTCGCGGCTCGCATTGCAGAGCAGCGAGGCGGTATGACAACATGGGACGACGAGAGCCGCCGCATTGCCCGCGCCGCGTTGCCCGAGGGTCTGCGCCGCGAGACGCTCGCGGTGCGCACGGCCCTCGCGCCGAGCCAGCATGGCGAAAATTCCGAGGCGCTGTTTCTGACCAGCGCTTATGTGCAGCCGGACGCCGCGACCATGGCACGGCGTTTCGCCGACTCCGAGGACTTCACGTATTCGCGCACGAGCAACCCGACCGTGCGCAGCCTTGAGGCGCGGCTGGCGGCGATGGAGGGTACGCAAGCCGCGATCGCGACGAGCAGCGGCATGAGCGCCATCCTGCTGCTCGGCATGGGCCTGCTGAAGTCTGGCGACCATGTGATTTGCTCGCGGTCAGTGTTCGGCTCGACGATCACTCTGTTCGCCAAGGAATTTGCAAAATTCGGCGTACGCACGACCTTCGTCTCGCAGACCGACCTGTCGGAATGGCGTGCCGCGCTGGATACGACGACGCGGCTGATGTTCGCCGAGACGCCGACGAATCCGCTTACGGACGTTTGCGACATCCGCGCGCTGGCCGATTTTGCTCACGAGGCGGGCGCGCTGCTCGTGGTGGATAACAGCCTTTGTTCGCCCGCATTGCAACGCCCTGCGGAGCACGGCGCCGATATCGTGGTGCACTCGGGCACCAAGTACCTCGACGGTCAGGGGCGCGTGATGGCCGGCGCGCTCGCCGGTTCCAGCAGGCTGATGAAGGAGGTATTCGGTCCGGTAATGCGCGCCGCCGGCATGGTGCTTTCGCCCTTCAATGCCTGGGTGGTGCTCAAGGGCATGGAGACGCTCGACCTGCGCATGCGGGCGCAAAGCGCCAACGCCTTGCAGGTTGCGCAGTGGCTCGAGCAGCAACCCGAGGTTGCGCGCGTTTACTTCCCCGCGCTCGCCTCGCACCCGCAGCACGCGCTGGCAATGCGCCAGCAGTCGGGGCTTGGTGGCGCGCTGCTGTCGTTCGACTTGCGCGCAGCGTCGCCCGAGGTCGCGCGCACCAAAGCCTTCCATGTGATCGACAGAACCCGCGTGCTCTCCATTGCGACGAACCTCGGCGATACGAAGTCCATCATCACCCACCCGGCGACGACCTCGCACGGACGACTCACCGAGGATCAGCGCCGCGCCGCCGGGATCGGGCAGGGCCTCGTGCGCCTGGCCGTCGGCCTCGAACATCCGCTGGACGTCATCGACGATCTCGAGCGCGGACTGTCTACTCTCGCACCCTGATGTCTACTCCAACGACCGTCCGCACCCGCATCGCCCCGTCGCCGACGGGCTATCTGCACCTCGGCACCGCGCGCACCGCACTCTTCTCGTGGGCCTACGCGCGGCACTACGGCGGCCAGTTCATCCTGCGCATCGAGGACACCGACGTCGCGCGCTCGACGCAGGACGCCGTTAGCCAGATCCTCGCCGCGTTGCGCTGGCTCGAACTCGACTACGACGAAGGCCCGATCTACCAGATGCAGCGGCTGGACCGTTATCGCGAAGTGATAGCCGGCATGCTCGCCGCCGGCACGGCCTACAAGTGCTACTGCACGCCGGAAGAACTCGACGCGATGCGCGACGCGCAAAAGGCGCGCGGCGAGAAGACGCACTACGACCGCCGCTGGCGCCCGGAGCCGGGCAAGGTGCTGCCGTCGGCGCCCGAAGGCGTGGCGCCGGTCGTGCGGCTGCGCAACCCGGTCGATGGCACTGTGAGCTGGGACGACCTCGTCAAGGGCCCGATCACGATCGCCAACCGCGAGATCGACGACCTGATCATGGTGCGCCCGGACGGCGTGCCGACCTACAACTTCTGCGTCGTCGTCGACGATTGGGACATGGGCATCACGCACGTGTTCCGCGGCGACGAGCATGTCAACAACACGCCCTGGCAGATCAACATCTTCAATGCGCTCGGCGCGCCGCTGCCGCTGTTCGGGCATGTGCCCATCATCCTCGGCGACGACGGCCTCAAGCTCTCCAAGCGCCGCGGCGCGGTTGGCGTGATGGACTACGCCGAGCGCGGCTACCTGCCCGAGGCGATGCTGAACTACCTCTCGCGCCTGGGCTGGAGCCACGGCGACGAAGAGCTCTTCTCGCGCGAGCAGATGGTGCAGTGGTTCGACGGCCAGCACCTCTCCAAGAGCCCCGCGCAGTGGGACCCGGCCAAGCTCGACTGGGTCAACGCCCACTACATCAAGCGGACCGATGACCAGACGCTCGCCGGCTTGGTCGCAGCGCAGCTCGCGCGTCGCGGCATCGCCGCCGAGCCGGATGCTGCGATGCAGCGCATGTGCGCGCTCTACAAGGACCGTTGCACGACGACGGTCGAACTCGCCGACTGGCTCGCGATGTACTTCGCGGACGTGGCGCCGTCGGCCGACGACCTCGCGACCCACGTGACCGACGCGGCGCGACCCGCGTTGCCGACTCTGCGCAGCAAGCTGGCGGCCATCGAATGGAGCAAGCCGGCGATTGGCACCGCAGTCAAGGAGACGCTGGGTGCGCACGGCCTGAAGATGCCGCAACTCGCGCACGCAGTGCGCGTGCTGGTTTGCGGCCGCGCGCAGACGCCTTCGCTCGACGCCGTGCTCGAGCTCTTCACGAAGGAGACCGTGCTGGCGCGTTTGCCGAGCGCTTGATTTGCTGGCTATAATCGCCGTCTCGCTTGTGCAGCACGGGATGCAAATCCTGGCCGTCGGCAACGAAGGGGGTATAGCTCAGCTGGGAGAGCGCTTGCATGGCATGCAAGAGGTCAGCGGTTCGATCCCGCTTACCTCCACCAACGTTGTTGCGGTCTGTGGCAGTACAAGTCGGCGAAGAACAAGTCCCCTTCGTCTAGAGGCCTAGGACACCACCCTTTCACGGTGATTACAGGGGTTCGAATCCCCTAGGGGACGCCAAGTTTGACGGCACTTGCAGAGCAATCTGGAACGCCATCCGCCACGTGGAGTGGTAGTTCAGTTGGTTAGAATACCGGCCTGTCACGCCGGGGGTCGCGGGTTCGAGTCCCGTCCACTCCGCCACTAAGTCAGCAAACACGGGCCTTCGCGGCCCGTGTTTCGTTAGCGGCAGTGGCCTCTACCCGTGTGCGAGCTTTGGCGCCGATTTCGACTGTGGCCTATCGCTTGACCGCAAAGTCATCGATCTTCTTGCCGCTCGAGAGTGCGGCGACGAGCCACCGCGGGCGATTGCCGCGGCCGGTCCACGTGTTTCCGGCGTCGTCGCGGAACTTGACCGGGACCGGGGGGCGCTTGGCGCCGGCCTTGCGCGCGGGCTTGGTCGTCTTGGCCTTCGTCGCTTTGGCCGGTACGGCCTTCGGTGCCTTGCTGTCGAAGAGATGTTCGACCGTCAGCCCGTAGTGCTCGATGGCCTCCTTGATACGCTGCACCACGCTTGGTACTTCCTTGGCTTTCAGGGCGTCGGCTTCCTGTTGCAGCCTTGCAATCTGCTTGTTGATCTGTGCCAATGACTTTGCCATTCATATCTCCATTTTGAAAGTGGAGCCGACCTTCGGCCGGCAATTCAGGCGTCGGTCCAGCTCGCACATTGGAACTTCTCGCGATGGACTTAAGCGCCGCTAATATAGCCTGACTTTCGTCTCGATATGGAAACCCATATTGCGGGCGCCTGCAAAAGTGCGACGGCGAACGCGGGAATTCGGACCTTCGATCAAGGAGGCGTCTCCACGGATTCCACGATCGCCGCGGTCAGCCTGCGCACGAGCGGCAGCACGACGAGCAGGGTCGGGAATGCGACCAGCCACGACAAGGCCCATGCACTGAGCCAGATGCCAAGCAGGTCCGCCGTGAGCCCCACGCTGCGCAGCGTGCTGACCAGCGACACGATGCAGGTCATGATCACCGACAGCAACAGCGGCATGACGAGCGAGCCGTAACGCGAAGACAGTTTGGGAAGGCCGAGAAAGCCTTGGTCGCGCGAGGAGGAGGTTCGTGTCATGCGGGTGTTCGCCGTCGCGGCGGGAAGTGCGTCGCTGCACGACACGTGATTCGGCATCGTGCAACCACGGTTCACTCCTCGCACTCGAGAAAGCGACGGCCAAGCGCCGTCAGCGTGTCCTCACGCTCGTGCAGTGAACGCAGGCCCTCAATGTCCTCTGCGCAATAGAGCTCGATGGCCGGCATCAACTCCGGCTTCTTCTTGCGCCAGACGACGAAGGAAGCTTCCTGCCATTCACGCAACTGGTCCTTCGGCCGCATGCCCATGCCCGATGCCGCATCCAGGCTGTCGCAGTATTCGAACAGGCCGTACAACTCGGCATAGGTGGCCGGCAGACGATCAAAGCCATAGCGTGCGATGACATCGCGCATCAACCGTTCGGAGCGTCCGCCGAAGTCGATGCTTTGCGCGCCGTCGGCGCTGACCGCGCTGGACTGAACCAGTCGCAGGACTTCCCTGAAGTCGACCTTCGGCTGCTGCAGCGTCGGCGACGCGCCAGGCACAGTGCCAGAGGCGGTTGGAATCTGTCTGATGGGAAAGATCTTGGACATGGTTCGAACGGGGCGCAGTCTACGCGCGGCCCTGGCGTCAGGCGTCCACCTTGGGCGCGGCTGCGACCGGCTTCGGCCCGGCGCCGCGCAACTGCACGAGCTTGCCGAGCAGATCGAACCAGAACGGCGCGCCGAAAACCGCAGCGATGGCCGTGATCAGCCAGCCGAGCATTGTCACCCGGTGCACGGCGTGGCCGCCGACGCACAGCGCTTCGCGGCCGTCGCATGCGCCGAGAAGCGCGATGCCGACCGGCAGTACCTGAAGTTGCGTGACGGCCTCCTTCACCGTCGCCGTCTCGCTCGTCAATGGCGAGACCTCGCTCGCCACCTGGCGCGCTAGAGCGGGGTTGGCCCACAAGGTCGTCACGACGCGCGTGGCATCGACGTTCAACGTCGCCGCCAGCACCAGGCCGATGAGGAAGCTGATCAACTGAGCCTGCCGCTTGTAGGTGCCGGAGACACGGTCCATCGCGGTGTCGAACCAGCCCGCGATCTGTTTGCGCAGGTGGTCCATGTCGCCGCCCGCGCGGGCCAGCATGCCCTGCAGAAGCTGCTTGATTTGCGGATCGCCGATGGCATCGACGCTTGCCTTGATCTGCGCGACGTCTCCCGGCGTCTTCTGCAGCATGTCGACCATCGCCGTCGCGAAGTTCTCGGCCTTGATGTAAGACGGGCCGCCATACGTCCAGAACCGGCTGCGGCTGTGGATTCCGCCGTCGCCCTGCGGGTGCACCAGCGCATGCTGGTAGACCTGGAGCGCCAAGCCTTCGAACTTCGGGTCGTTAAGCATCTGCTGGACGCCGGAGACGAGCGTATTGGCGCGCAACTTGACGAGCGACGCCAGTGCTTCGGTCACCGTGCTCGCAGCAAGTCCCATCGCGGCGAAGCAAAAGACCAGGCCGATGGCCACGTTCAGAACCGGTGTGTCGAACATCGTCGCGTCCCCCAAAGGTCGGCTTCGCCGGGAAGGCGTTTATCGACCGATCGTTGAATCAGACGGAGCCGACTCATCGCGGCCGTTGCCTGCGCGCGCGCTATGCTATCGGAACGTCGCGTTGGCATCGGCTTTGCGCACCTTCGGCATAGGCCCCTGCGTACACTTCACCGATCTGAATCGGTCTGCAACGCGCTGCCCAGCGTGTACTTGCGATGCCGCTAGAAGCCGGCAACCAGCGTCTCGAAGCGCACCGTCATCTTCAGTGCCGCTGTGTAGATCGGTAAGTGTTCGTCGCGAGCCATGACCGACGCGAAAAGCAGCGCGGTCCGGGCTGGCGCTCCCAAACCCCCGAAAGAATCAAAGCGCCCGAAGCCTCAACGCCTCAACCTGGCCGCCGCCTCAGCGCCACCGCCACTGCGCCCAAGCCCGCCAGCATCAGCGCCCACGTCTGAGCTTCCGGAACCCCGGCTACATCGCCGGGGCGCACAGCCACGGCATAAAACTCAAAGTTCGTGCCGAAGCTGCCCTGGAAGCCGAAGTCGGTGCGGAAGAACCACGCGCTGCCCGGAGCCGACGCGGACCCAGTACCGGACCAGTAGAAGTTGGACTGCACGTTTTGGAACGGACCCTTGTTGGACATGCCATAGCCGGCTTCGGGAAATGCCACATTGCCCAGTTCGGTGTAGTACATATAGCCCATCTGGCTGCCGGTGCAGTTGGAGGCGGGGCCGCAGGGACCGCTGCCGTCCTGATTCAGAGCGCTCGGCAAGGACCAGCCACCGAAGGTACCTACCGTCAGGCCCGATGCCCAGGTCTTGGCCGCGTTCCAGTTCATCGCCCCCTTTGCGTTCCAGTCCCGCAGCCAGGTGATGTTCAGGTTGGGGTCGTATTCCATCACTGCGGTGGCTGCGTCCGGCGCCACCGGGGTGCCATTGATGTCGCGGCCTTGCAGCAGCTGAACGGCATGAGCCGCGCCAACCGCCGCCAATGAAAAAACCAGCGCCGAGCAGCGCACGAGAACTCGACTTGCTTGCATAGCAACTCCCAACGTATTCGCAAGCTCGATTTGACGCGCGAACTGGAAAACAGGCAACCGTCAGCCGCGTTCAGAGGTGGCTCCGCTTGTCTGAACACCGAACCGGCTTCGATAAGTGGATCCCTGCGGGTTTGGCCTCGGTGAAGAGTTGTCCACGGCGGCGGGCGGGCGACGCTGGCGCCGAACGCACGACCGACGCGGTGGGCAACTCGTGTTCACCGCTCATGCTGCCTGTTCGATCGCCGGCAGCGTCGCGAAGTAGAA
>CAIKUF010000009.1 GCA_903830565.1 uncultured bacterium
CCAGCGCACTGACCCCCAGCTTCTGGTTGGTCACGTACCACGCAGCCGCCAGCCACACCCGCAGCGGTGTGCGCGTCTTCTCGAAGATGGTTCCAGCAGTCACCGAACCTTGGTGAGCGCAGTTGCGGCACATCAGCCGGGCTCGGCTGGAACGGTAAGGCTCCTGGGCAACCCCGCACGCCGGACAGACAAAGCCATCCGGCCAGCGCAGCTTCTCCAGGTACGACAGGCAAGCCTCTTCGCTGGCGAACCAGTCCAAAAACTCGCTCCAGTTGCGTGGGTAGTCTTTGCCTGCAACCGCAGATGCGATATGCTGGATATTCATCCAGTTATGGTAGCCGCACTGGAGCTAAGCGGATACCCCTTACAAGCATACATACTCCGAAGGCAATTGCGAGCAGCGGCCGTGTCGGCCGGTGTGCGCCGATCGGCTTGCACGGTTGGGTAGCGAAGACGGTGTCGGGTTCCTGCGCTATCGGAGGGCTTTGGCCGCCGCGCGACTCACATGCCCGCAGGGCGGCGGCGGAACATTCCCCAGCCCGTCATCTCGAGCACCTGCTGATCGTTCTGGTTGAACACTTCCCAGTGCGACTCGACGAGGCCGATGTCCGGCTTGCTCTTCATCGGCCGCGCGGCAAGCACGGTCAGGCGCAGGCGCAGCGTGTCGCCCGGGCGCACCGGCGCTGCCCAGCGCAAGTTGTCGACGCCGGGCGAACCGAGGCTCGCGGCTTCGTGCAGGTAGCCGTCGCACATCATCCGCATCGCCAGCGCGCAGGTGTGCCAGCCGCTGGCGACGAGGCCGCCGAACGGCGTCTTGCGCGCCGCCGCCTCGTCGAGGTGGAAGGGCTGCGGGTCGTAGCGCGAGGCGA
Organism: uncultured bacterium; assembly: GCA_903830565.1. Classification (GTDB taxonomy): domain Bacteria; phylum Pseudomonadota; class Gammaproteobacteria; order Burkholderiales; family Burkholderiaceae_C; genus CAIKUF01. Next base: position 870 of record CAIKUF010000009.1, read on the forward strand.
AATCGACGATGTCGTCGCGCTGCACCGTCAAGCCACTGAACTCGCGCACATGGCCGACGAGGAAGTCCTCCCAGAAAAGTTTGATTTCGCGGGGCGCTGTGGGGTCGGGTTTGGCGGTCGGGAGCATTGCGATGCGTGGGCAGGTTCGGGTTGGCAGGCGATGGTAGCCCGCGCCGCCGGACGCTGGTCACGCCGCCGGCAAGGACTGCGGGGCGCCGGGTCGGGCCGCGAGCCAGACGCCGAGGGCAGCGAACACGGCGCCCTTCTCGGGCTCGTTGAAGATCTCGTGGTAGAGCGGCGCGAAGACCTGCGCCTGCAGGGCGGCCGCTGGCGCGGCGGCGGCGAAGGCCTGGCTGCCGGCAGGTGCCACGCAGCGGTCACTGCCCGCATAGAGCAAAAGCGTGGGCACCTTCCAGTGCGGCGCAAGGCCGCGCACGAGTGCGCCACCATCGAGGATGAAGCGCGCCAGACGCGGCGTGATGCGGTCGTGCACCAGCGGGTCGGCGATGTAGGCGGCGACGACCGCCGGGTCGCGCGAGACCCAGTCGGTCTTCAGGCCGTTGCCCACCGCAAGGCCGGGCGCGAGCGGGCCGAGCACGGCCAGCAGCAGTTTCTGGGCCGCGTTCATTCCGGGATCGAGCGCGGGCGATGAGAGCACCAGCGCATCAACGTCGCGGTACCAGGCCGCGGGCTGGGCCTGCAGGCCCTCGGCGACAAAGCGCGCCGTCACCAGTCCGCCCATGCTGTGACCGAGCAGCACCAGCGGCCCGTGTGAACGGCTGCCAGGAAGCGCTGTTTTCTGGCTGTGAGGACGCGGTTCTGGTGTTTGGGCATTGAGGATCGCGCAGCTCTGCGTGCCTGGCCGCCCTGCAGGGCGGCCAGGCACGC
>CAIKUF010000010.1 GCA_903830565.1 uncultured bacterium
AAGGGCAGCAGGCGCGGGACGATGCGGTCGAGCGAGATCCGGGCGACGGTACAGGCAGCGAACAGGTTGACGCCGAACGGCGGCGTGATCATGCCCAGCGCCAGGTTCACGACCATGATGATGCCGAAGTGCACCGGGTCGACGCCGAAGTGCTGCGCGACTGGCGCCAGGATGGGCGCAAGTACGATGATCGACGCCGAGGTCTCGATGAACATGCCGATGATGAAGAGCGCGATGTTCACGCCGAGCAGGAAGTAACCCGGCGACTTGAGCCACTCGACGAGGAAGGCACCGATCATCTCCGGCACGCCGGCGCGCGTGATCAAGTAGCTGAAGAGCCCTGCGTTGGCGATGATGAACATGATCACCGCCGACGACAACACACTCTTGGAGAGAACCGCCGGCAGGTCGGCGATCTTGGTCTCGCGGTAGATGCCGACACCGACGACGAGCGCGTAGAACACCGCGACCACCGAGGCCTCGGTCGGCGTGAAGACGCCGCCGTAGATGCCGCCGAGGATGATGACGGGCATCATCAAGGCAAGCAGCGCGCGCCGGGTAGCGACGAGGAACGGCAGCCGGCCTTCGTGGTCACGCGTGCCGTAGCCCTTCCAGCGCGCATAGATGACGACGAAGATCATCAGCGCGACGCCGATCAGCAGCCCAGGGCCGAAGCCGGAGATGAAGAGCTCGCCGATCGACACCTCGGCCGACACGCCGTAGAGGATCATCGGTATCGACGGCGGGATGATCACGCCGAGTTCGGCCGACGTGGCCTGCAGCGCCGCCGCGTAGGTGTTTGGGTAGCCGTGCTTGACGAGCGCCGGGATCAGGATGGCGCCGATCGCGAAGGTCGTCGCGACGCTCGAGCCCGAGACGGCGGCGAAGATCATGCACGTCAGCACGCAGGTTGCCGCGAGGCCCCCCTGGATGCCGCCGACGATGGACTTGGCGAACTCGACCAGGCGCGCCGAGATGCCGCCCGACTCCATCAGGTTGCCGGCGAGGATGAAGAAGGGGATCGCGGCGAGCGGGAACTTGTTGATCGACGCGAACATCTCCTTCACGATGGAGAGCAGGTTCACGTCCGACTGCCAGGCGCCGATCAGACTGGCCAGGCCAATCGAGACCGCGATCGAAATCGTGAGTGCGAAACACAGCACCATCGTGATGAGCATCGTCAGTGACATGAATGCTCCATCGCGCTACTGCTGGGTTTCGAGGTCGAGTCGCTGCGGGTCGAGCAGGCAGCCAATCACACCGGGGATGGAGAGCAAGCCGCCGACCGGGATCGCCGCATAGGCCCAGCTCATCGAGAACGTCTCGATGCCGCTGATCGTCTGCACGCGCGCCAGCCAGGCGTAGTAGGCGCCGTAGTGGATCATGAAGCCGATCAGCACGAGCGCCGCGATGGCGACCAGCCAGTCGAACCCGCGCCGCATCGTCGGCCCGCTCAGGCGGTAGGCGAGGTCGACGCAGACCATCGCGCCACGCCGAAACACCGCCGGGATGCCGAGGAACACCATCCAGATGAGCGCGAAGCGGATCATCACTTCCGACCACTCGGCCGGTTGCTGGAAGATGAAGCGGGCGAGGATCTGGTACATCCCCAGGCACGATGCGACGACGAGCATCGCACACGCAACGGCGAGCGCCGCTGCCGTCGTGCGGCGCTCGAAGGCGAGGAAGGCTTCTCGGCGAGGCGAGCCGCCGCGGGACGGCATCACTTGTAGTTGCGGATCTTGTCGATGTTGTCCTGCCCGAAGCGCTTGCCGAAGTCGGCATAGGTCGGGCCGAGCACGGCCTGGAACTTGGTCTTGTCGATCGTCTCGACGACGGTCATGCCCTTGCTGCGCAGGTCGGCGACGGCCTTCTTCTCGTCCTCGTCGACGCGCGCGCGGTTGGCCTTGACGGCCTCCTTCGCCGAGTCGAGAAAGATCTGCTTGTCGGCCGGGGGCAGCTTGTCCCACTTGGCCTTGTTCATCAGGATCAGCGCCGGCGAATAGACGTGGCCGGTCAGCGTCAGGTACTTCTGCACCTGTTCCAGCTTGGCGGCGGTGATGACCGAGAGCGGGTTCTCCTGCCCGTCGACGGTGCCTTGCTGCAGTGCCGTGAAGACCTCGGTGAAGGCCATCGGCGTCGGGATGATGCCAAACGCCTTGTAGGCCTGGATGTGGACCGGGTTCTCCATCGTCCGCATCTTCAGGCCCTTGAGGTCATCGGGCAGCGCGACCGAGCGCTTGCTGTTGGTCATGTGCCGAAAGCCGTTCTCGGCCCAGGCCAGCGCGATGAGGTTCTTGGCCGGGAACTTCTGCAGCAGGTCCTGCCCGATCGGGCCGTCGAGCACCGCACGCGCCTGCGCGTAGTCGCGGAACAGGAACGGGATGTCGAGGATCGCCACCTCGGGAACGAAGTTCGGCACCGGCCCGGTGGAGGTGAATGTGAGGTCGTGCGTGCCGAGCTGCACGCCTTCGACCGATTCGCGCTCGGCGCCTATCGATCCCGAGTAGAAGGTCTGGATCTTGTAGCGGCCGTTGCTGCGCTTGTCGACTTCCTTCGCGAAGGTGTCGATCGCCACTCCCTGGTGCGAGTTCTGCGCGAGCGAGATGTTGATCTTCATCGTCTCCTGCGCTGCGGCAGGCGCAGCGGCCAGGAGGGCAAGACCCGCGGCGGCCACGAGCGGCGCGAACAGATGGTTGAAACGCATATTGCTCCTCAGCGTGTTGTGGATGCATCGACGGGCGCCAGTGCGGCGCGCGGTCCGGGCCATTCTAGGAAGCACCGCCGTGTCAGGACATCCACAAACACCCTTGCTTTCGATGCCGCCGCCTGCGGCGCCGCGCATGGCCGATAGCCTTGCTTTCACCGCCTTTTCGATGCTTCGAGCGAACGGCGAAGTGCTTCAATTCCAACTCATGCACGCGGCCGCCGAGCAACTCTTCTTCGAAGGCAAGCGCCACCTCGCCGCGCGCGACGCGCAGCGGGCACGGGCTTGCTACCGGCGCGCCGTCGCGATCGCGCCCGGGCTTGCCGAGGCGCACGCCGGCAAGTCGCTGCTGATCGTCCATGAGGGCGGGTACGGCGACATGATCCAGTTCAGCCGCTATGCCGCCATCCTCAAGCACGGCGGTGCACGCCGCATCACGCTCGTCGCCCCGCCTGCACTGCAGACGCTGCTCGCGGCCGTCGAGGGTATCGACGACGTGCTGCCCAGCGATGCCGCCATCGCGCGCTCGGAGTGGGACTTCTGGGTCTCGCTGATGAGCCTGCCCCACCTGTGCGCGACGCGCGCCGACTCGATCCCCGCGGGATTGCCGTACGTACATGCGGACCGCGACGCCGTTGCGCGCTGGCGGCCCACACTGCCGGCACCGGGAACGCTTGTCGGCGTGGTGTGCAAGGGCAACCCGAAGTTCGAGAACGACGAAGAGCGATCGATCGCGTCGTTCGCCACGCTGGCGCCTCTGGCCGATGTCGACGGCGTGAACTTCGTCGACCTTCAGATCGGTGAGCCGCAAGCCGCGCCAGCAGCACTCGATTCGAAGCTGCTGCACCCGGGGCATCGCGTCGAGCCCTTTGCCGACACCGCCGCCATCGTCGACAGCCTGGACCTCGTGATTTGCGTCGACACCGCCATCGCGCACCTGGCGGGCGCGATGGGCAAGCCGTGCTGGGTCTTACTGCCCTGGCACATGCCGGACTGGCGCTGGCTCGCCGAGCGATCCGACTCGCCGTGGTATCCCGGCGCGATGCGTCTGTTTCGGCAACCGGCGCGCGGCGATTGGACGTCGGTGATCGCCCGCGTGCGAAGCGCACTGGACGAATTCGTCGCGTCGGGCCGCCGACGCTGAGCCAAGCTTCTGGAGCAGAATCGTCGCTTGCAGAAAGCCCCCGCGCCGCGCAGAACGGCGTGGGCTCGAGTCTCAGCACGAGCAAGCCCCATGACCGTCAGCGCACTGCCCCGGTGGCACGAACTTGTGAAGACTCGAAGCGCGAGCGGCCTGGCCGCATTGCTCGCCGACCACGCCGTCTTCCACTCACCGGTCGTGCACACACCGCAGGTCGGCAAGGCGATCACGATGCAGTACCTGGCCGCGGCCCTGCACGTCTTTGGCAACCCGTCGTTCAGGTATGTGCGCGAAGTCGCGGGCGATCGCGACGCGGTGCTCGAATTCGTGACCGAGATCGACGGCATCGTCGTCAACGGCGTGGACATGATCACGTGGAACGACGACGGGCAAATCGTGGACTTCAAGGTCATGCTTCGGCCACTGAAGGCCGTCAACCTGATCCACCAGAAGATGGCGGCGATGCTGCAGGCGAACCAGTAGCCTGCGCGCCGCCGTCAGCCGCGCGGCGTCGCGCGCGCGATGATTGCCGCGCAGTCCACACCGCGCGGCAGCGTGCCGTAGTTGCGGTGCCCGCCATCGGCGAGGCGCGAGGCGCAGAACGCATCGGCCACGAATGCCGGCGCGTGCTGAACCAGCAGAGCCGCCTGCAGTGCCAGTGCCATGCGATCGACGATGTCGCGCGCGCGGTACTCCACATCCGAGAGATCGCCGAAGTCCTTCAGCAAGGCGGCGATCCAGCGATCGAGCATCGCGTTCGCGCCCTTCGCACGCTGCACCTCGCGGAAGAACGCCTCGACGACCTCGGGCGTCTTGTGCATCGCGCGCAGCACGTCCAGGCACTGCACGTTGCCGCTGCCTTCCCAGATCGCGTTGACGGGCGACTCGCGGAACAGGCGCGGGAAGGGGCCGTCTTCCATCACGCCGCTGCCGCCGATGCACTCCATCGCCTCGTAGGCGTGGTTGGGCGTGCGCTTGCAGATCCAGTACTTGCCGACCGCGGTGCACAGGCGCACCAGCAGGTCCTCGTGGCGCTCGGCGCGGCGGTCCATCGCGCGCGCGGTGCGCATCGTCAGCGCGAGCGAGCCTTCGTTCTCCAGCACCAGATCGGCGAGCACGTTCTGCATCAGCGGCTGCTCGTTCAGCACGCGGCCGAACGCCGAGCGAATCGAGCAGTGGTGCAACGCCAGCGCTGCCGCCGCGCGCTGGCCGGCCGAGGAACCGACCATGCAATCGAAGCGCGTCATCGCCACCATCTCGATGATGGTGCGCACGCCGCGCCCCGCCTCGCCGACCATCCACGCCAGCGCGCCGCGCAGTTCGGTCTCGCTCGATGCGTTGGAGACGTTGCCCATCTTGCGCTTGAGGCGCAGCACCTGCAGCGGGTTCTTGCTGCCGTCCGGCCGCCAGCGCGGCAGCAGGAAGCACGACAGCCCGCCGGGCGCCTGCGCGAGGGTCAGGAAGACGTCGCACATCGGCGCCGAGACGAAGTACTTGTGGCCGACGAGTTCGTAGGCCGCGCCCGGCCCTTCGGCGCCAAGCGGGTAGGCGCGCGTGGTGTTCGCGCGTACGTCCGATCCGCCCTGCTTCTCGGTCATCGCCATGCCGATCGTCAGGCCCTGCTTGGCCGCGTCAGGAACGTTGCGCGGGTCATAGATGCGTGCGGTGATCTTCGGCTCCCAGAGCCTCGCGAGCTCGGGTGTCGTGCGCAGCGAAGGCACGGCGGCGAAGGTCATCGTGACCGGGCAGCCGTGCCCGGCGTCGACCTGCGCGTGCAGATAGCTGTGCGCGGCGCGGGCCACATGTGCGCCGGGCTTGGGGTCGGTCCACGGCGACGAATGCAGGCCGTGCTCGATCGAGGTCTTCATCAGCGCGTGGTACGCGGGGTGGAAGTTCACCTGATCGATGCGGTTGCCGAAGCGGTCGTGGGTCTCGAGCTCGGGCGCGTAGCGGTTGGCGAGAACGCCCAGCGCGAGGTGCTCGGCCGAGCCCGTGAGCTTGCCGAAGGCCGTCAGGTCGCCATCGGCCCAGGCCGCGCCTTCGCGGCGCACGGCCTCTTGCAGCGCGGCGTCTTGAAGGTACAGGTTGGTGCCCACCAGCTCGCGCGAGACGTTGACGACGTCGTGCGTCTCGGCCAGGTAGATCCGGTTGTTGAGCAGCATCTCAGCTGCGTTCATGGCGCGGTCTCCAGGTCGGGCGCGGGCAGCGGCGAGCCTCATGACGGCTGGCGGCGCACGCATTGAAATCGGCGCGGCTCGTGCGGCGAGTGCAGGCGCATTTTGCGCCGTTGCGAAAGAGCACCGGCCATGAGATCGACGGCCGGCGTGCGGCAGCGCGCCGCCCGGCAACGTCGCTGGCGCGTGAATAGACCACGACAAGCCGATGAATTCACGCCGCCATGTGTCTTTCGCGGGCCGTTTGCGTATGCTCGGCACGTCTCGGTACTGCAGTTGGGGTGTCGAGCAAGTTTCGTCACTGAGGGCAAACCCGTCGAAAGGCGGGGACGCAAAGCCTCCGGCCTGTCGCGCGAAAGCGCCAAGGTAGCGGGGTTGCCAATGACAGGCCAGGTCCATCCTGGTCAGCGTACACCAAGGGGTGCGCCGTCGTTGCAGCGTGGCCCTCGCCATTTGGAGCGAAGAGGTCATGCAACAGCATCACGACATTCACCGCGCCGGCAAGCCCTGCTGGCTGATCACGTTCTGCGCTGCATTCGTGCTGTCCGCCTGCGGCGGCGGCTCGAGCGGCCAGGCCGACCTGCCGGCGGCCGTGCAGTCCGATGGCGCCGCCAGCGCCAGCTTCTCGATCGAACCCGACGCCGTGCCTGCGGATGCGGCAGGCACCGTCGCCGAGCCGACCTTCCACCTGGCACCTGTCGTGCTCGATGCGCCCGGCGACTGCGATGCGGTCGACAGCGCCGCATCGGCGCAGACCGCGCCCCACGTGCAGTCCGTCGCGGCCGATCTCACCGGCCTGCAGACGCGCGGCCTGACCGTGCAAGTGCTCGAGCAAGCGCAGCGCGCGCACGCCCTCGGGGCGCCGGTGCTCGGTGCGGACGGCACGGCTGCCCCGATGGCGTCGAGCAGCGTCGTGTCGACCTACACACCGGCGCAGATCCGCGCCGCGTACGCCTTGCCGCCGCTGCCGCGCAGCGGCGTCACGCCCACCGCGGTGCAGGCAGCGCAAATGGGCGCCGGGCAGACGATCTACATCATCGACGCCATGCACGACCCGAACGCGTTCGCCGAATTGAGCGCGTTCAACCAGAAGTTCGGCCTGCCGGCTTGCACGGTCAGGGCCATCCCGGCAAGCACGAAGCTGCCACTCGCCGCGGCCAACCCTGCCGAGGGCTGCGTCTTCTCGGTCGTCTACAACACGCCGAGCGCGACCATGACCGCCGCTGCGCCGGCCTACAACGCCGGCTGGGCGACCGAGATCGCGCTCGACGTCCAGTGGGCCCACGCCACCGCGCCGCTCGCGCGCATCATCCTCATCGAAGCGCCGGACGCCTCGCTCGCCGGGCTGCTCGGCGCGATCAAGCTCGCATCCGCGATGGGACCGGGCGCCGTCTCGATGAGCTTCGGCACCGGCGAAGGCAACTGGACGGCATCGGTGGACTCGGCGTTTTCCGGCGCCGGCATGACCTACTTCGCGGCCACGGGTGACTCGGGCAGCGCCGTCTCTTGGCCCTCGGTGTCGGCCAATGTGCTCGCCGTCGGCGGAACGACGCTGACCTACACGGGCAGCGGCGCGCGCTCGGAAATCGGCTGGTCGCGGACCGGCGGCGGCATCAGCCTTTACACGCCGACACCGGCCTACCAGTCCCAGGCCGTACCCGGCGTGGGCCTGCTCGCGCGTCGCGCGGTAGCCGACGTGGCCTTCAACGCCGACCCCGCGACAGGGCAGTACGTCGCCGTGATACCGCAAGGCAGCTCGGCCGTGAACTGGGTCAGCGCTGGCGGCACCAGCTTGTCGACGCCGCAATGGGCCGGCCTGGCCGCGGTCGCGAGCGCGCTGCGTGCGCAAGCTGGCAAGCCGCTGCTGGGCGCAGCGCACAGCGCGCTATACGGCCAGATCGGTGCCGTGCCGGGCACCTACGCAGCCGCGTTTGCAGACATCACGAGGGGCAGCAACGGCACGTGCGCGACCTGCATCGCCAAGACCGGCTACGACCAGCCGACCGGGCTCGGGACGCCGAATGCCACCGCGCTGCTGAACGCGCTCTCGGGCTCGAGCACGGGCTCGGTCCCGGTCGCGACGGCACCGGTGGTCACACCGGCCACCATCAACGGCAAGGTCGGCACGCCACTGGCGTTCAGCGTCAACGTGACGAGCAGCGGCCCGGTGAGCCTCGCGCTGTCGAATGCGCCGTCCGGAATGACGATCAGCAGCGCGGGCGTCGTGAGCTGGGCCAGCCCGGTGGCGGGAAGCTATGCGGTGACCGTGACAGCGACGAACACGACCGGCGGTCTGAGCGGCAAGGGCGTCTACACGGTCGTTATCGCGGCGCCGCAGCCGCCGACCATCACCGCCACCGCCATGTCCGGCGTCGCAGGCAGGCCGCTCACGGGCGCAATCACCTTCGCCGACCCCGGTGGCTATGCGTTGATGGTGACGATCACCGGCGTCCCCGCCGGAATAACGTTCGGCCTCAGTGGGCAGACGCTCCTCATCAACTGGCGGAACCCCGTGGCCGGCAAGTACACGCTCAACGTCACCGCAAAGGACTCGGCAGGCCTCACGGCCCAGGCGACGGTGCCGATCACCATCGCGGCGAAGTGAGCTCGGCGGGCGGCGGCAGGCAGTTCAGCGCCTGCGGCGCCTGTGAATCGGAGGCCCTCAGGAGAGGGTCGCCGCCGCAGCGCGGGCGGGTTCAGGACAGCAGCCTGACCAGTGCCTCCGGATGGATAGGCAGCGAGGCCAGCCCGGCCACGCCCATCAGCACGCCGAACACGGTCGGAACCAGCGACGCCCATTACAGCGGCCATAGGCCGGTCAGCGCGGTGACCGCGAGCATCGCAATCGAGATCGCGATCAGCGCGTCCGACATGTCGAACTGGTCGTCGCGGTAGTTCAGCGCGTCGTAGGTCTTCTGGTCCTGCTCGGCCTGCGCCTTGAGTTCGTCCTTCTTCTTCGCCTGTCCGAGCCGATCCAGAACGCCCTCCCTGGGTTCAAGATCCGCTCGCGCTACGGCCACGCGGCGATCACCCCGCGTCAGTTGATGACCCACCACGCCGGCCTGCCGCGCGACGTCGCCAAGGGCACGTAGGGCGGCAAAGTCGAACCGTTCCAGACGATGTTCGCGCAGCTCGCGGACGAAGACGCCGCCTATCCACCGGGGCTGCTGCTGGCGTACTCCAACGTCGGCGTCACCGTGCTGGGGGCGGCCATCGAGCAGGTGTCGCGAAAGCACACGGTCCTGCAACCCGCCGCGGTGGCCGAGGTGCTGCGCGTGCAGAACGCCGACGTGGCGCTCGACATCGGGTTCAAGGTCGGCCTCGGCTGGATGCTCAGTACGCTGGGCGGCGACACCCTCGTCGATGCCGGGCCGGTGGCACATCACGTCGGCGCGGTGATCCACTTTCGCAGCCACATGTACGCGCTGCCGGAGCACAAGCTCGGTGTCATCGTGGCCGCGAATTCGAGCAGCGCGGGGCGCGTTGTCGACACCATCGCCACGCGCGCGCTCGCGGTGGCGCTCGAGGCCAGGCTCAAGGACGCCTCGCTCAGACCGGGCAGGTCACCGCTGCTCGAAGTGTCGGAAGGCGAGGCCATCGTGCTCGGCCCGCTGGCCGACTCCGGCGAAGTCGTGCGCTGGCGCACGACAGACGACGGCCTGGTGCGCGCTCGATTCAACGGCTACGAGTTCAGACGGAAGGCGAAGTGACGCGGCCCGCCCTGCACCACGGGGCGAATCTGGACAAGTCCGGGTGCGCCCGGGCTTAGCGCCCGTTCACGCCCAACAGCTCGATCTCGAACACCAGCGTCGCATTGGGCGGGATCACGCCGGCCGCGCCACGCGTGCCGTAGGCGATCGGCGCCGGGCAGGTCAGCTTGGCTTTGCCGCCGACCTTCATCAGTTGCACGCCTTCGGTCCAGCACTTGATCACGCCATTGAGCGGGAACTCGGCCGGCTTGCCGGTGGTGTACGAGCTGTCGAACTCCTTGCCGTCGGGGAAGGTGCCCCGGTAGTTCACCTTGACCGTGTCAGACGCCTTGGGGCTGGCGCCGCTGCCTTCCTTGATCGACAGGTAGACCAGCCCGCTCGGCGAGACGACGGCGCCCGGCTCCTTGGCCGCCTTCGCGGCGGCGTCGGTCTGCGCTGCGACGGGCACGGCCGCCAGAGCGATCAGCAGGGGAAGGTAGTGCTTCATAAGGACTCCTGGCGTCGGATGGGGTTGAGTCCAATCTTGCCACAGCGAGAGCCCCACGATGCAGCCGCACGCGGGCTGCCTTGCGCCTCCCGTGTAGGCGCTTCCCCGGGTTGGCGCGACAGCCGCGGTGCCACCACAATGCGGCCCATGAGAGCGCTAGCGGATCGGCCCGGGACTTCGCGTGCACTGCGCCTGGCCCGCCGGTCGTGGCGACTCCAGCACGTCGATCCCCAGCAGGCGATCTCGCTCGCACAGCGTGCACTGGACCTATCGCTCGCCACGGGCGATGTCACCGCCGAGGCCTGGGCTCGGCTCGGGCGGGGCTTCTACCTGCTGTACTTCACGACGCCGGAAGAGGCCGAGCCGGAGCTTATCCGCGCCCAGCGCTGCTTCGAGGCGATCGGTCATCGTGCCGGGCACATCGTCGCCGGTGTCGGGCGGGCCCGCGGGCTGTGGCGGGGCGGGCACTTTCGTGAGGCCCTGGAGCGGGCACATTCGCTGCGTGAAGAAGGGCTTCACGTGCTCAATGTCGACCAGCGCGGCATCCTGCTCAACACCCTGGCAGGCTGCTATTCGGCGATCGGTGATTCGGAGCAGGCCTTCGCCCACATGTACCAGGCGCTGCGTGCAGCCGGCCCTTCGCGTGCGCACGGGTTCGACGCGGTTCTGCATTGCAACATCGCGCACGAACTGCTGCAGTTGGGCGACTACGCGCAGGCGCTGCGGCATATCGATCACGGCGTGGCACGCTGCAGTGCACTGAATGACCAGCAGTTGCTGAGCGTGCTGCTGATCAACCGCGTGATCTGCCTGACCGAGCTCGGCCGCCCGCGCGAAGCGCTGCCCGACATCGAGCGCGTGCTCGCCTTGCCGGCCGACGCCAGCGGCCGCGGCACGATGGGCTCTCATTTCGAGACGCTGGCGATCGCGGCGTTGCGGGCCGACGAAGAGGCGCTCGGCGCCCGCCTGGTCGAGCTGGCGCGGCACGCGCCGCCGCCGCAACACCCGGACGAACGGGTCGAACGCATCATTGCCGCGGCACTCCTCGAGCGCGCGCACGGGCGGCTGCAGCGGGCGCTGGCCGAGATCGACCGCGCCTTGCCGTTGGCCGGCGACGACCCCGCCGAAGGCCTGAGCCTGCGCATGCGCTGCATGACCTTCCTGACTCTCGCGGAGATGCAGGAAGACGCCGGCCAACCTGCGCCGGCATTGGCGTCGCTGCGCACTTGGCAGCGCCTGCACTTGCAGCGCGCTGATCAGGCCTCGCGAGCGCGCTACCAGGCGGCGGCGCTGCAGACCGAGATGCTCCGTCTGCAGCACAAGCTCGACGACAACGAGGCCCGGCGCCGCTCGACCGAGCGCGCGCATGCCGAGTTGCAGATCGTCAACGAACGGCTCTCACGCAAGATCGCGCAAGTGCAGGCTTTGCAGGCAGCGCTCGAGCACCAGGCCACGCGCGACTTCCTGACCAACCTCTTCAACCGCCGCCACCTCGACGACGTGATGCCAGCGATGTTGGCGCTCGCTCAGCGCGAGCAACAACCGCTCTCGGTGGTGATCATCGACCTGGATCACTTCAAGGCCATCAACGACCGCCACGGTCACGGCACTGGCGACCTTCTGCTGACGGCTTTCGGCAAGCTTCTGACGGAGCAGTTCCGCAAGAGCGATGTCGCCTGCCGCTACGGCGGCGAGGAGTTCTGCCTGCTGATGCCGCGCACCGATGCGCAGGCCGCGTGTCGAAAGGTCACCGCCTTGCTCAAGGTCTGTCGAAGCACGGTCTTCAGGCTGGGCGACATCACACACCGGGGCCTGAGCTTTTCGGCCGGCGTGTGCGACACGCTCCAGGCGGCGCAGTCGCTACCCGCACTGATGCGGGCGGCCGACGATGCGCTGCCCGTGGCCAAGCAAATGGGCCGCGGCCGCATTCTGCAGTCCAGCGTGGCTCGGATCGCGTCCGCATGAACCCGCCGGGCGCCAACGGGTTCCATGGCGTGTCGATGTCGTCGCCGACTCGGCCCTGGATCACGCCGTACTTCATCGAGATAGGAGTCTGAGCATGAGCGACCTCTTTTCGCTGCAGGGCCGCAGCGCGCTTGTCACCGGCGGCTCGCGCGGCATTGGCCGCATGATCGCGGCCGGCTTCCTGGCCCAGGGTGCGCGCGTCTACATCTCTGCGCGCAAGTCCGACGCGTGTGACCGGGCCGCGGCGGATCTCTCGGCCATCGGCCCCTGCGTCTCGCTGCCAGCCGACGTCTCGACGCTCGAAGGCGTGCGCGCATTGGCCGCCGCCTACATGGCGCGCGAGCCGCAGCTCGACATCCTGGTCAACAACGCCGGCGCGGCCTGGGGCGCGCCGCTCGACGAATTCCCCGAGAACGGCTGGGACAAGGTGGTCGACCTGAACCTGAAGGCACCGTTCTTCCTCACCCAAGCCCTGCTGGCCCCGCTGCGCAAGGCGGGCGAGACGCGCACCGCGAAGGTCATCAACATCGCGTCGATCGACGGCGTCTCGGTCAATCCGCAGGAGACGTATTCCTACGCCGCCAGCAAGGCCGGCCTGATCCACCTGACCAAGCGCATGTCGCTGCGGCTGATACGCGACAACATCGCCGTCAGCGCGATCGCGCCGGGCGCGTTCGCCTCCGACATGAACCGCCTGGCGCGCGACCATGCAGCGGAGATCTCCGCCCACATTCCGGCCGGGCGCATCGGCATCGACGACGACATGGCTGGTGCGGCGATCTACCTCGCCTCGCGCGCCGGCGACTATGTGGTCGGCGCGACGCTGGTTGTCGACGGCGGCGTCACGATTTCGCGCTGATTACCCTGCCCGGCGCGCGACTACCGCGCTGGCTACACTGCCTCCGCGCACACCCGCGCGCAAGGAGGAACGCATGAACAGCAGGCGCCACGTGACGCTCTTTCACTCGCCGAACACGCGCTCGACCAGCGCGCTCGTACTGCTCGAAGAGCTCGGTGCGGACTATGCATTGCAGGTGCTCGACATGAAGGCCGGCGAGCAGCGTCAGCCGGCCTACCTGCGCGTCAACCCGATGGGCAAGGTGCCTGCGGCGGCGCGCTCGTCACCGAGCAGGTGGCGGTCTTCATCTACCTCGCCGACCTCTACCCCGAGGCCGGCCTCGCGCCGGCCATCGGCGACCCGCTACGCGGGCCCTACTTGCGCTGGCTGGCGTTCTACGGTTCGTGTTTCGAGCCGGCGGTGGTCGACCGGGCGATGAAGCGTGAGCCGGCACCGGCGAGCACCGCGCCCTATGGCGACTACGACACCATGCTCAAGACGCTGACCGACCAGCTCGCTGCCGGCCCCTATCTTCTGGGTGAACGCTTCAGCGCCGCCGACGTCTTGTGGGGCACGGCACTGACCTGGACGACGATGTTCAAGCTTGTCCCGGAACTGCCCGCCATCTCCGCCTACATGGCACGCGTGAACGCGCGACCGGCCGTTGCACGGGCACGCGCGAAGGACGCCGAGCTCGCGGCCGCGCAAGGCTGAACGGCGCGCAAGCATGCCGCGGGAGGCCCCCTCCGCCTGTCGGGCGGAACTTGCGCGACGCACGAAGGTCCGTCACAGTCCGATACGTCAACGCCCCGCGTTGCATTTCCGTTAAGTCTTCGATGAGAGCCCGCACCGCGAGTCACACCATGCGAATCCTTGCCCTCCCCGCTTTGGTTCTTGCCGCCGCATTAGCCGGCCCGACCGCCGAGGCAGCTCCCCCTCCGGGCGGCTGGGGGGGCCACGGCGGGCGCGGCGGCACCGGTTATGGCTATGGCTATGGCTATGGTCACGGCTACTACGGGGGCTGGCGCTACGGCTACCCGGGCTACGGATATGGAATCGGCCTGGGATTGGGCTACGGCGCGGCATTGGCGTGGTCGGCCACCTCGCCGTGGTACTGGGGAAGCCCCTATGGCTACGGTGTCGCTGCGCCTGCGCTGTACCCCTATGGCTACGTGGGCTACCAGACCGTGGTGTTGAACGAAGGCGTGACCTACGTTCAACAAGCCCAGGCCGAGGCCGCCCCGCCGCCCCCGCCAACGCGTCAGCCCACCAGCTACTGGTACTACTGCACCGAGCCAGCCGGCTATTTCCCCTATGTGCAGCAGTGCTCCAGGCCCTGGGTCGCCGTGCTGCCCCAGGCCGTACCGCCCGTCGGCAGTGCGCCGTCGCATTAGCTCGACACAACCCGGGGGATGGCAATGAAGTTGACCCACTTGACCGCAGCGCTGGCTGGCGCTCTGGCGCTCGCCGGATGCGTGTCGGTACCGCAAGCCCCGACCGTCGCGGTGATGCCCGGCCCAGACAAGAGCCTTGATCAGTTCCACGCCGACAGCAGCATTTGCCAGCAGTTCGCGCAGTCGGCCATCGCCGGCCCCAACAAGGCCGCGCATGACAATGCCGCCGCCAACGCCGTGGGCGGCGCGGCGGTGGGCGCGGCGGTCGGCGCGCTGATCGGCGCCGCCACCGGGCAGGCCAGTTCCGGCGCCGCGTGGGGAGCCGGCACCGGGTTGCTTTTCGGCGGCACTGCGGCCGGCAATTCGGGCGCGGCCGCGTCGTATAACCTGCAGAAGCAATACGACATCGCCTACATGCAGTGCATGTACACGCGTGGCAACCAGGTGCCCGGGCAGGTGGCCCGGCGCACGCCGGCTCAGCCCTCGCCCTCCTACGGCTACGCTCCGCCGCCGCGCGGGCCGTATAGCGCACCGCCCAACGCGGTGACGCCGCCGCCCGACACGCCGCCGCCGCGCGGCTACGTCCCTGCGCCAGACTGAGCGGTGTGGCTACGTCGCCGTGGGCGCCGTGGTCTAATCCGTCTCGGTCGAGTTTGGCCATAGATTGCCGCTCGCGGTGGCCGCACGGGGATTGCATCATGGGTTTCTTTAGTCGATTGTTCGGCATCGAATCGAGCAAGCCGTCGCCCCCAGTGGCAGCGCGTGCGGCGCAGGTGCGCGCGGACATCCAGACTCAGGGCCGAAAGGTCGGCATCCGCTTCGACCCGATGCTGATCGGCAGCCTCAAGGAAGACCACCAGACCCTCTTTCGGCTGTACGGCGAGCTCGTGCAGGCGAAGGACAGTGGCAACTACGCCAACGTGCCAAAGCTCCTAGGCGAATTCAAGTTCGCGCTGCAGACGCACGTGATGGTGGAGAACGTTCGTTTCTATGTCTTCTTGCAGCAGCAACTCGCAGGCGACGCCGACACGTCGGCCTTCATTGCCGACATGCGCAAGCAGATGGACGGCATCGCGCGTGCCGCGGTGAAGTTCGCCAACACCTACGCCGTCGGCGAGCCGTTCACGCCAGAACTCGCGCGCGGATTCAGCGCCGACCTGGCCGCCATCGGCGACGTGCTCACCAAGCGCGTCGCGATGGAGGAGTCACGGCTCTACCCCCTGTACTCCGACTACCGGCCGGGCTGATCGGCGCGGCGCCCGGCGCGCCGCTGTTTCGATGACAACGGAGACGGCCATGGATCACCTGAGCGGCCTCGACGCCACCTTCCTCTATCTCGAGACGCCCGAGAACCCGATGCACGTGGGCAGCCTGCACATCTACGAGCTGCCGCCCGGCTACGAGGGCGACTTCGTCGATGACGTGCGCAAGCACCTCGCCAGCCGCCTGCACCTGGCGCCGGTGTTCCAGCGCAAGTTGCTCAACATGCCGTTCGAATTGGCCAACCCGGTCTGGGTGGCCGAGCCCGACCTCGATCTCGAATACCACATCCGCAGCACCGTGCTGCCCAAGCCCGGCAGCCGCGCGCAGCTCGACAAGCTGGTCGGCCGCCTTCATTCGAGCCTGCTCGACCGCAGCCGACCGCTGTGGGAGTTCTACGTGATCGAGGGCCTGCAGACCCCTCCCGACGCACCCGCCGGCACGCGCCACATCGGCTTGTACTCGAAGGTGCACCACGCGTCGCTCGACGGCGCGGGCGGCATCGCTCTGGCCAATGCGATCCTCGACACCGGCCCGGTGCCGCGCACCGTGCGCGCTGCGCGGGTGCGCCGCCACGCGCATGCCGACAGTTTCGGCATCGCCGAACTCGCGGCGGCCGGTGCACGCAACACCGGCGAGCAGACCGTGAAGCTCGTGCGCACCTTGCCGACGCTGGCGCGCACGCTGTGGAGCCGCATGCGCCCCGCGGCAACGCACGTTGCCGAGGAAGGCCAGGCGCCCAAGAGCAACTGGTTCGCGCCGCGCACGCCGCTCAATGTGGCGATCACGAACCAGCGGTCCTTTGCGAGCCTGTCGATTCCGCTCGCCGAGGCACGGCGCATCGCCAAGGGCAACGAGGCGACGATCAACGACGTCGTGCTCGCGATCTGCTCCGGCGCGCTGCGGCACTACCTGGCCGATCACGACGCGCTGCCCGCCGAGCCGCTGCTCGCCGGCGTGCCGGTCAGCCTGCGCGAGGCCGGCAACACGGATATGAACACGCAGGCGACGATGGTGCGAATCGGCCTCGCGAGCGACGTCGTCGACCCGCTGCTGCGGCTGAAGACGATCCACCTGTCGAGCACCGCGGCGAAGGAACTGACGGCGAGCATGAAGTCGGTCATCCCGACCGACTTCCCTTCGCTCGGCGCGCCGTGGCTGATCAGCGGCCTGGCCACACTGTTCGGCCGTTCCAAGCTCGCCAACCGCATGCCGCCGATCACCAACGTCGCAATCTCCAACGTTCCGGGCCCGCAGTTCCCGCTTTTCCTTTCGGGCGCGAAGATGCTGACCTACTACCCGGTCTCGATCGCGATCCACAGCGTCGCGCTGAACATCACCGTGCAGAGCTACAACGGCTCGCTCGACTTCGGCCTCACCGCCTGCCGCAAGGCGCTGCCCGATCTGCCGCATCTGGCCGCGACCATGAAGGCCGCGCACGACGAGTTGCTCGCGCTTACGCCGCAAGTGCCCGATCTTCGCCTTGCGGAGCCCGCGCGTCCCGCGCCCGTGAAGCGCGCCAAGGCGGGCGCAAAGAAGGCGCCAGCAAAAGCCCCGGCCAAGCGAGCCGTCGCCGAAGCAAAGCCCAAGACGCGGCGCCGCGCAGCAGTACCGATGAAGCTCGTTTCCGGCGGCGCGCCACGCACATCCACCACAAGGACCCGATGATCACCGTCCACCACCTCAACAACTCGCGCTCGCAGCGCGTGCTATGGCTGCTTGAAGAGCTCGGCCTGCCTTACGAGATCAAACACTACCAGCGCGACGCGACGACGATGCTAGCCCCCGATTCGCTGCGCAAGGTGCACCCGCTCGGCAAGTCGCCGGTGATCACCGACGGTGACGTCACCGTCGCCGAATCGGGCGCGATCGTCGAGTACCTCGTCGAGCGCTACGGCCAGGGCCGGCTCATTCCCGCTGCCGGCATGCCCGACCGCCTGCGCTACACGTATTGGCTGCACTTCGCGGAAGGCTCGGCGATGCCGCCCTTGCTGATGAAGCTCGTCTTCGACAAGGTCGCGAACTCGCCGATGCCGTTCTTCGTCAAGCCGATCGCGCGCGGCATTTCGGCCAAGGTTCTGAGCTCGTTCGTCGAGCCCAATCTGAAGCGCCAGTTCGATTTCATGGAAGCCGAGTTGTCGCGCAGCGAGTGGTTCGCCGGCGACACCTTCACGGCCGCCGACATCCAGATGAGCTTTCCGCTCGAAGCCGCTGCGCAGCGCGCCGGGCTGGGCGCGAGCCGGCCGCATCTGGCGGCCTACCTCAAACGCATCCACGCCCGCCCGGCCTACCAGCGCGCGCTCGAGCGCGGCGGGCCGTACAGTTTCGCGAACGACTGACTTCGACAGTTAGTCTATCAAGCTCCAGCGATCGCCTTTTTCGGCCGCGCGCCCTTCGTCGCGCAGCTTGTAGAGGTGGGCCTTGAGCGAGCGCATCGCCACCGCGTGCATGCGCTGCGGAACGTCGTCGTAGACCTGGGCCAGCAATGCGTCGGCCGCGGCCGGGCCGAGGTCGCGCAGCGCGTCGACCACCTTCGCCTCGCGCCGCAGCCGATGGTCGATGATCGCCTGCAGCGCCTTGCGCGGCTGTGCCATCAGGAAGCCGTGGCCAGGCGCGAGCCAGTCGAGTTCTTCGGCGAGCAACTCGCGCAGCGACGCGATGTAGGCCGCCATGTCGCCGTCCGGCGGGTTGATGACGACGGTCGACAACTGCATCACGTGGTCGCCCGCGAACAGCGTCTTCTCTTCTTCGAGCAGATAGCACAGGTGGTTCGATGCGTGGCCCGGGGTGTGGATCACGCGCAGCGTCGCGGCGTCGCCGAGCGCGATGCGCTCGCCACCGGCCAGCGCGCGATCGGGCGCGAAGCTCGCGTCCTGCCACTCGGGGTGCAGCGCGAGGCGGCCGTGGACGACAGCGCCGGTGCGCGCCTTGAGCAGCAGGGCCGCCGGCGAGTGATCGGGGTGGGTGTGGGTCGCGAAGATCGAGCGGACCGCTCCCGGCGCGGCGGCGAGCACGTTGTCGACATGCTCGGCATCGAGCGGGCCGGGGTCGATCACCGCCCACTCGTTGGCTGCGCCGCCGCCGACGAGATAGGTGTTGGTGCCCGGCCCGGTCATCACGCTGCCGTTGTTGGCGCTGACGCGGATCACGCGCGCTGACAGGCGCACCGACTCGCCGGGGCGGATCTCGCACGACGCCCTGCCGCAGCCTTCGGGGTCGATGCGGCCGAGTTCGGCCCATGCCGGCTCGTCGGGCGTGACCGGGCGCAGGCCCTGGCTGCCAACGGCGAGACGCGGCATCATCAGCACGATGTCGCGCCGCGCCCGCGCCCAGGTGAGCAGAGCGTGCAGGCTGTCGAAACGGGCGATCGCCTCCAGCGTCTTCAGCGTCGGCGTCATCAGCTTGAGCGCCGTGCCTTGCGCGAGCGCGTCGGCCGGGCGCAGCCAGCGCTGCTCGACGAGCTCGTTGTCGTCGTGGCTGGCGAGTTGCGCGTCCGGCGCTGCGGCGATGAAGAAGCGCGTGTCGAACCGCTTGGCGCGCCCGAGCGGCGTCAGCCAGTGGCTGAAGTAGACCAGCCGGTCCATCGCGAGTGCGAGGCCGTGACGCGCACACAGCTCGGCCAGCGTGCGTTCGCCGCGGTGCAAGGGCTGGCGCCAGCTCGCGATATCCGGCGCCGCGGCGTCGTGCCGGTTCAGCATCGCGCCGCCGGCATCGAGGGCGAACAGCAGGCCGGCCTCCTCGAAACATTCACGCACCGCTGCGACGTAGTAGTCCAGAGCGCCTCTGGGCAACGCGAGCCGCGCGCTGGCCGCGGCGTCGTCGATGCCGGCGCACAGCGCATGGCATTGCCCGTCGCCCGGTTCGACGAGGCCGCCCGGGAAGACCCAGGCACCGCTGTTGTGGTCGCCGCGCTCGGCGCGGCGCAGAAGCAGCACTTCGATGCCGACGGCGGCATCGCGCACGACGACCAGCGTCGCCGCGGCTCGCGGCGTGCCCGGGGGTGGGTGCAGGGGTTTCGCGAGGTCGGGTGCGGTAGTTGTCATCTCAAGGTGGTGCAATGCAACGGACTGAGTTGCAAGTCTGTCACGACTGCACGCCCCGAATTGCCGGGGCCACAATCTCCCCGTTGAGCAAGGAAAACCATGTCAAGCCTGCCCGATTTCATCGCCCCGGCGCGCTTTCAAGACCCGGCTGCCGCGCTGGCCCAGGTGCGCGCCATCTACGACGGCAGCATCGCTCACTTGCGCGATGCGCTGCAGCGCTTCGTCGACGGCGAAGACCTGGCACCGCGCGTTCGTGCCTGCTACCCCTTCGTTCGCGTGCGCACCGACACCGTGGCGCGCGCCGACACGCGCCTGAGCTACGGCTTCGTCTCCGGCCCCGGGACCTACGAGACCACATTGACGCGACCCGACCTGTTCGGCGCCTACTACCTTGAGCAGTTCCGCCTGCTGCTGAAGAACCACGGCGTGTCGCTCGAAGTCGGCACCAGTGCGCAGCCGATTCCGGTGCACTTCTCGTTCGCCGAGAACGACCACATTGAGGGCGCGATGAGCGCCGAGCGCCGCCTGCTGCTACGCGACCTTTTCGACCTGCCCGACCTGGCGGCGATGGACGACGGCATCGCCAACGGCACCCACGAGCCGGGCCCCGGCGAAGCACACCCGCTGGCCCTCTTCACCGCGCCACGCGTGGACTATTCATTGCACCGGCTGCGCCACTACAGCGGCACGCGGCCCGAGCACTTCCAGAACTTCGTGCTCTTCACGAACTACCAGTTCTACATCGACGAGTTCATCCGCCTCGGCCGCGAGCGCATGCAGGATGCGGTCGGCGAGTACGACGCCTTCGTCGAGCCCGGCAACGTCGTCACCCGCCGCGCCGGGCTGCCCGCCGAGGCTGGCGACCATCTCGGCACCCCGCCGCCGCGGCTGCCGCAAATGCCGGCCTATCACCTCGTGCGGCAGGGCGGCGCCGGGATCACGATGGTCAACATCGGCATCGGCCCGGCGAACGCGAAGACGATCACCGACCACATCGCGGTGCTGCGCCCGCACGCCTGGATCATGCTCGGCCATTGCGCGGGCCTGCGCAACACGCAGCACCTTGGCGACTACGTGCTCGCCCACGGCTATGTGCGCGAAGACCATGTGCTCGACGAAGACCTGCCGCTTTGGGTGCCTATTCCCGCGCTCGCCGAAGTGCAACTGGCGCTGGAGGCCGCGGTGGCCGAGATCACCCAACTCAAGGGCTACGAACTCAAGCGCGTCATGCGCACCGGCACCGTCGCCTCGACCGACAACCGCAATTGGGAGCTGCTGCCGCACCGCGGGCCGGAGCGTCGCTTCAGCCAGAGCCGGGCGATCGCGCTCGACATGGAGAGCGCGACCATCGCCGCCAATGGCTTTCGCTTTCGCGTTCCCTACGGCACGCTGCTGTGCGTGAGCGACAAGCCGCTGCACGGCGAGATCAAGCTGCCGGGCATGGCCAACCAGTTCTACCGCGAGCGCGTCGACCAGCACCTGCGCATCGGCATGCGCGCCGTCGAACTGCTGCGCGAAGCCGGCGTCGACCAGCTTCACAGCCGCAAGCTCAGGAGCTTCGCCGAAGTCGCGTTTCAGTAGCTGCGCGGGCGGGCGGCGACCGGTTGCGCTCCCTGTGCCGTCACGGCGCTGCGCGTGGTGACGGCGCTGAGCGCCTCACCCGCGTTGTCTGCAGCCCGGCCCGACCCGGCCGTGGTCTTTCCTTCGTCGCCGTAGGCCATGGGTGTCGCATCGGCCCACAGACCCACCTGCGCAATGGCGCCAGCCGCAGCGACCGCGGCGATCAAGAGCGCGGCCAGGGGTTGCGCGAGACGGGTCTCGAGCCGGCGATGTTCGTTCCGATGGCGCATGACGATCTCCTTGCCCGGCCATCTGCGCGTGCAACGTCGGGGCGGGTGGCCCCGGTACTCGCGACAAGAAGCCGGTAAGCGCATTGCACGCTCGGCAGGTGGCGTTGGCGAGTGAATCCGGCGCGTGCGGCGTGTGACCTATTCACATGCCGCACGCCTACCAGCGGCGCGGCAGAGTCTTGAGGATGACGATCTCGTCGGCCTTCACCGAAACGTATCCCCCGGTCACCAGCTCCTTGAAGATGCGGCTCACCATCTCGCGCGATGCGCCCACGTGCTCGGCCAGGCTCTGCTGCGTCAGGCGGGCCATGGCGCGCGACCCGTCGGGAAGCGGGGTCGAGCGCTCGTTCAGCAGCTTGACCAGGCGTCCGTAGACGTCGAGCAGCGCGAGGTCGGTCACGCGCTCGGTCAAGGCGCGCACGCGGCCGATCAGGTTGCCGATCAACTGCACGGCAACGTCGGGCTCGGATTCGACAAGGTCGCGAAACTGCGCCTTGGGCACCACTGCGAGCTGCGTCGGCTCGAGCGTCATCACCGAGGCCGAGCGCAGACCGCCGTCGAGCGAGAGTTCGCCGAAGTACTCGCCGCGGCCTTGGGTGGCGACGACGAGCTGGTCGCCGTCCTCGCCGCTGACGAAGACCTTGACGCTGCCTTCGATGATGAAGAACACGGTGTCGCCGGCATCGCCCTGCGTGATGATGATCGTGTTCTTGGGGTAGCGGCGCAGTTGCGCCCAGCGCTCGAGCGCGGACAGCGTCTTCTCCGGCAGCGCTTCGGCGAGTTGAATGTTCATCGCGAAAAGTGTAGGCCATCGCGCCGCGCGCGAGGTGCCACCCCGGCGCGGCGTGCAGACCGCAAAGGCTCGCGGCATGGCAAGCCGCTTTTTGCGCGGCGAGCGTCTTGGCGCCCTTGGTTAGCATTACGATTAGACCGGCACGACCAATAAGGAACCCCATGCCCAGCCCAATGCCGAACGGCACCACGAACATCCGTACCCTGGCCCTGGTGGGCCCAGCGGCATCCGGCAAGACCAGCCTTGCCGAAGCACTTCTCTTTCGCGCCGGCGCGATAGGCACACCCGGCAGCCTCGAGCGCGGCACCACCGTCAGCGACTTCGACCCGCTCGAGCGGCGGGCCCAGCATTCGCTGAACACGGCGCTCATGCACTTGACCTACGCCGACACGCGCGTGCACCTGATCGACACGCCGGGGACGCCGGATTTCCTTGGCCAGTCGCTGCCCGCGCTCGAAGCGGTGGAGACGGCGGCGATCGTGATCGGTGCGCCGAACGGCGTCGAGATGATGGCCGAGCGCATGATGAGCTACGCCGCCGAGCGCGAGCGCTGCCGCCTCGTCATCGTCAACAAGATCGACGCCGCCGAGGTCGACCTCCCGGCTCTGGTGACGCAGATCCAGGCCGCGTTCGGCAAGGAATGCCTGCCGCTGAACCTGCCCGCCGATGGCGGCCAGCGCGTCGTCGACTGCTTCTTCAACCCCGGCGATGCGAGCGATAAGGTCGACTTCTCGTCGGTGGCGCTGGCACACCGGGCGCTCGTCGAGCAGGTGGTCGAGGTCGACCCCGACTTCGTCGATCGCTACCTTGAGGAGGGCGACGTCGACCCGACCGAACTGCATGCGCCGCTGGAGCAGGCGCTGCGCGAAGGGCACCTGATTCCGATCTGCTTCGTCTCGGCGCGCAACGGCGCCGGCGTCGCCGAACTGCTGGATGTGATTGTCAAGCTGCTGCCCAACCCGAGCGAAGCCAACCCGCCGAAGTTCCTCAAGGGCGAAGACGAAGCCGCGGTCCCGCTGATCGCGCTGCCAGACCCGACGCTGCACGTGCTGGCCCACGTGTTCAAGGTCACGCAGGACCCTTACGTGGGCAAGATGGGCATCTTTCGCATCCACCAGGGAACGCTGTCGCGCGACAGCCATCTCTACATCGGCGACGGTCGGCGCCCGTTCAAGGTCGGCCACCTGTTCATGCTGCAGGGCAAGGAGCACGTCGAGGTCAACCGAGCCTACCCGGGCGACATCTGCGCTGTCGCCAAGATCGATGAGATCCACTTCGACGCCGTGCTGCACGACGCCGCGGAGGACGACCACCTGCACCTGTTGCCGCTCGAATTCCCGGTCCCCGTGCACGGCCTGGCGATCGAGCCCAAGCGGCGCGGCGACGAGCAGCGTCTGTGGGATCTCGTTCAAAAGCTCATCGATGAAGACCCATGCCTGAAGGTCGAGCACGTGGTCGTGACCAACGAGACGGTGATCTACGGTCTCGGCGAGCTGCACCTGCGCATGCTGCTCGAGCGGTTGAACGACGTCTACAAGTGCGAGGTCAACACCCGGCCGCCGCGCATCGCCTACCGCGAGACGATCACCGGCAATGCCGAAGGCCATCACCGGCACAAGAAGCAGACTGGCGGCGCAGGCCAGTTCGGCGAGGTGTTCCTGCGCATCGAGCCGCTGCCGCGCGGCGCGGGCTTCGAGTTCCTCGACCAGGTCAAGGGCGGCACCATCCCCGGCCAGTTCCTGCCGGCGGTGGAAAAGGGCGTGCGCGGCGTGCTCGAGACCGGCGTCATCGCCGGTTACCCGGTGAAGGACGTTCGCGTCATCGTCTACGACGGCAAGCACCACCCGGTGGACAGCAAGGAAGTCGCCTTCGTCACCGCCGGCCGCAAAGCCTTCATCGACGCCGTCAAGAAGGCCGGGCCGATCGTGCTCGAGCCGATCGCCAACATCGAGATCACCGCGCCCGAGGCGGCGATCGGCGACATCACCGGCGACCTCTCGTCCAAGCGCGGCCTGGTTAGCGGCACGCGCACGGCGCTGGCGGGCTCGCTCACCGTGGTCGGCCAGGCGCCGCAGTCCGAGCTCAACGGCTACCAGTCGCGGCTGAACGCGCTCACCAGCGGCCAGGGCCGCTACACGCTGACGCTGAGCCACTACCAAGCCGTGCCGCCCAACGTTCAGCAGCAACTCGTCGGGCAGTACCAGGCGAAGGAAGAGGACTGATTTCGGCCGATCGACCCTCGGGCATTGCGGCCTGAGGGTCGGTTCACTTCTTCTCGTCGGCGTGCGCCTTGCGCAGTTGCTCCATCCACGCCGTCCAGTCCATCGGGCCAGTGTCGAAGCGCTTCTGCATGTTGCCGAGCACGAAGCCCCAGGCGCGGTCGAAGTAGGCGAAAGTGGCGTCCCACTCACCGCCGTCGCCCCAACCGGTATGGTGCAGCGTGACCCGCGTCAGCTTCTCGCCGAGCGGCTCGAAGCGCACGACGACGAAGGTGCGCTGCTTGCGCGCCTCAGCGAGGTGGGGCGGCGCGTTCCAGTCGAACGAGATCATCCGCTTGGGCTGCACAGCCATGAAGCGCATTTCGTCGGCGCCCTTGAGGCCCGGCACGGCGAGCGGGTCCATGTAGATCTGGAACGCGCCACCGACCCGCGGCTCGACGCGGGCGTCGGGCGCGAAGAAGCTCGTGATGCCTTCGCGCGTAGTCCAGGCATCCCAGGCCTGGTCGAGCGAGGCCGCGACCTCGATCTGCTTGTCGATGCTGCGCTCGGCGGCATGACCCGAGCCGAGCAGGCTGACGGTCGCCAGGAGCCCGGCAGCGGCGTTGCGCGCAATGTTCATCGTGTCTCCCTGGATTTGCTTGGGTTGCCTTGGCCTAACCGTTCTCATACGCATACGCAAGGCGCAGCACGGCCAGGTCGGCCAGCGGCCGGCCGATCAGCTGCACGCCCATCGGCAGCCCGTTGGCGCCAAACCCCGCCGGTACGCTGATCGCCGGCAGACCGCCGAGAGTGGCATAGATCACGACCTCCATCCATCGATGGTAGGTGTCCATCGTGCGGCCGTTGATGGCCTTCGGCCAGGTCCAATCAGCGGGAAACGGCCAGACCTGCGCGCTCGGCAGCGCAAGGAAGTCGTAGCGTTCGAACAGCGTCAAGAGGTGCTGGTAGAACGTCGTGCGCGCGAGGCTTGCCGCGTGAACGTCGTTGCCCGTCAAGCCCTGGCCTTGCTCGGCCTCCCAGCGCGCTTCGGGCTTGAGGCGATCGCGCATCACAGGGTCTTCAAAGTAGGGAGCGAGCCACCCAGCGACCAGCCAGCGGCGCCAGGTCAGCCAGGTCCGCCAGACCTGCTCCGGCGGGTAGTCGAGCGCGGCAGGTTCTACAGCGCATCCGAGCACCTCCAGGCGGCGTAGGGCACTCTCGCAGGTATCGATAATGCCCGGCTCGACGGCGAGGTAGCCGTCGAGATCCCCGAGCCACCCGATGCGAAGCCCCTGCACCGGCGCAGCCAGCCGGCCGGCGAAGGCTGCACCACTCTGCGCTATGGAAAGCGGCGCGCGGTCGTCGCGCCCGGCCTGCACCGAGAGCAGCATCGCCAGGTCGGCCACGGTGCGGCCCATCGGGCCTTCGGTGGTGAGCTGGTTCACGAACTGGTCGCCCTGCGGACCATATGGCACGCGGCCCGCGCTCGGCCTGAACCCGTAGACACTGTTGAAGGCCGCCGGGTTGCGCAGCGAACCCATGAAGTCACTGCCGTCGGCCACCGGCTGCAGCCGCAACGCCAGGCTCACCGCCGCGCCGCCGCTGGAGCCGCCGGCGCTCTTGCTCGGGTCGAACGCATTGCGCGTGACGCCGAACACCGTGTTGTAGGTGTGCGAGCCGAGGCCGAACTCAGGCGTGTTGGTCTTGCCGATGACGATGCCACCGGCGGCCTTCATGCGCGCGACCATGATGTCATCGGCCGCCGGCAGGTGCTCGGCCAGCAGCGGCGAGCCGAGGGTCGTGCGAATGCCGGCGGTGGCCGCCATGTCCTTGATGGCCATCGGAAAGCCGTGCATCCAGCCCATGCTCTGCCGGCGAGCGAGTTGCTCGTCGCGCGCATCCGCCTGCGCCAGCAGCATCTCGCGCGGTTGCAGGCTGACGATGGCGTTGCAGATCGGGTTCAGCGCGGCAATGCGGTCGAGATAGGCCGTCATCACCTCGCGGCAGCTCAGCTTGCGCTCGTGCAGGTGCGCGCTCAGCGCGCAGGCGCTCAGGCTAACGATGGGGTCGGCGTCTTGCATGTTGCTTTGGAGTTTGACGCGAATCAGAGATCGTTGCTACATCGCTTCAGAGACCCTTAGAGCGGCGCGCGACACACGTATTTTCCAGGCCTGGGGACCAGGGGGTCCCATTCGACAAGGAACAAATCATGTTTTCATTGACCTCTCGCCCTGCCTCCGCGTCCGTGTCGGGCCCACGTGATCCGTTCAGTCTGATGGACTCGCTCTTCGCCGACTGGTTGTCGGCGCGTCCGGCTTCGCCTCTGGTCGCGAGCGCACGCATTGACGTGACCGAACGCAATGGCAGCGATGAAGTGCGCGCCGAGTTGCCAGGCGCAGCCAAGGACGACATCGCAGTCGAGATCGATGGCGCCAGTGTCTCGATCAGCGCCAAGACAAACAGCCAGTCCGAGAAGAAGGACGGCGACAAGGTGATCTACAGCGAACGCACCGGCGAGTCGTTCGCGCGTGCATTCGAGTTGCCGCAGAGCGTCGACTCGGCCGCTTCGGTCGCCAAGCTTGAAAACGGCGTGCTGACCTTGACGCTGCCGAAGAAGGATGCGCCGCAGACGCGGCGTCTCGCGATCCAGTAAGCGTCATCGACTCGGGCGCGCTTGGCGACGGGCGCGCCCAGCTGCGAGTTCAGCGCGAAGCAAACGCCGCGTCGCCGTCGGTGCACACTGTCGATCTGCATCCGACGGAGTCGACACCATGACAGATCAAGCGATCGGCCTTCTCATCCGGCGTGACAACCTTCGCGCGACGCGCTGGGCTGAGGATGACGAAGCCGCGATGGCGCCGCTGCAGCCCGGTCAGGCGCGCTTTCGCATCGACGCCTTCGCGCTGACCTCGAACAACATTACCTACGCCGCCTTCGGCGAGGCGATGAACTACTGGCGCTTCTTTCCCGCCGACGACCCCGCCTGGGGCCGCATCCCGGTATGGGGGTTTGCAAACGTCGTCGAATCGCGTTGCGATGGCATCACCGTGGGCGAGCGCCTTTACGGCTACTGGCCGATCGCCACGCATGCGGTGTTGCAACCGGAGCGCGTGGACTCCAGCGGCTTTGTCGACGGCGCGGCGCATCGGCGCGAACTGCATGCTGTCTACAACCAGTACCTGCGATGCAGTGCCGACCCCGGATACGACCCAGCCTGCGAAGCCGAGCAGGCACTGCTGCGGCCACTCTACGTCACGTCGTTCCTGATCGACGATTTCCTGGCCGACAACGGCTTCTTCGGCGCGCGGCGCGTGCTGCTCTCCAGCGCGTCGAGCAAGACGGCCTACGGCACCGCGTTCTGCCTGTCGCGTCGGCGCGGAACCGACGCCGCGGTGCAAGTGGTCGGGCTGACCTCGCCCGCCAACCTCGCGTTCACGCAAGGCCTCCATTGCTACGACGAGGTGTTGAGCTACGGCGAGCTTTCCACGTTGGCGACCGATGAGCCAGCGGTCTACGTCGACTTCTCCGGCAGCGCCGAAGTGCGTGCCGGAGTACACACGCACTTCGGCGACAAGCTCTCTTACAGCTGCTCGGTCGGTGGCACGCACTGGAGCGAACTCGGAACTGGCCGCGGTCTGGCCGGCCCACGGCCGGTGCTGTTCTTTGCCCCGGCGCAGATCAGGAAGCGCCGCAGCGATTGGGGTGCCCAGGCGCTGCAGCAGCACCTTGCGCAGGCTTGGTCCGCATTCATGGGCGCCGTCAGCAACGCGCGGCATCCGTGGCTGCAGGTCGTGCGCGGGCACGGCCGTGAGGCCGTGGATGACGTGTATGCGGCCTTGCTGGACGGCCGCTCGCGGCCTCAGGATGGGCACCTGCTGACGCTTTGAGTCATTCCGCCGCCGCTGTTCGACCGCTTCCGGACCTTCCAGACTTTGAGCGCCCGCTCAAGCTCACCGGCATTTAGCCGACATCCGAAGAACGAACGCCCTGAACGCCCCTGCCATGGATTGCCTCGTCGAAGCCCCGCTGAGCCAACCGCTGCCGAACCTGGCCGCGTGGACGGCGTACTTCCAGGCGGCGGAGATCCCCGTGCTTGCAAGTACCGCCCTCGAGCTCGAGGCGCTGCGAGCGCACGATGACGACGTGGATGCCAACTTGATCGGCGAGATGGTTGCCGGCGACCCGCTGATGACGCTTCGCGTGCTGTCCCACGCAGCGGCGAATCGCCCTTCGCGAGTCGTGACCGATACCGGGACGGTCACCGCCGCGGTCGTGATGATCGGCATCGATCCCTTCTTTCGCGCGTTCGGGCCGCCGCCCACGGTCGAAGACCGGCTGCGCGAATTCCCGGAAGCGTTGCAGGGGATCCAGGCCGTTCTGCGCCGTTCTCACCGCGCGGCGACGTTCGCGATCGGTTTCGCGGTGCATCGGATGGCGCCCGACGCGGCGCTGATCCACCAAGCTGCCCTGCTGCACGACTTTGCCGAGTTGCTGCTCTGGTGCCATGCGCCAACGCTCGCACTGGAACTCAAGCGGTGGCAGCGAGTGGATCCCACGATGCGTTCGGCGGTCGCCCAGCGCATGGTGCTCAACGTGGAGCTGCGCCAACTTCAGCAGGCCTTGATGAGCACCTGGAGGCTGCACTCGCTGCTGGTCAAGACCGCCGACGATCTGCACGCGGCGCATCCTAGCGTGAAGAGCGTCAACCTCGCAGTGCGCCTGGCGCGGCATTCGGCACAGGGTTGGGATAACGCAGCCCTGGCAGACGACTACAGCGATGTCGCTGCTCTGCTCAACCTCTCGATCGGCGCCACTCAGCAGCTCATCCAAGAGATAGACGCCTAAGACTGCGAGGCCGGAGTATCGAATCGTGAAGGCGCGCCTTCGCGCTGGCAGTTACTGGACTCTAGACCCTCAGCTCGCGGCGCGGGAACCCATCCACAGGGGACATTACCGTCTTGGAGCCACAGGAACCCATCCGCAGACCGGACGGCCTACACTCGCCGCATGGCAAGTGCCCCCGATCAAAGCCGCACCTCTTCCTACGGCCCGGACGCCGCCTTCTGGCTGCAGCGTTTTGAGAGCCGCGAGACCCCGTGGGACCGTGGCGGCGTCCACCCGCAGTTGCTGCAATGGCTGGCCGACGGCACGATCAGCGCAAAGGCTGGGCCCATCGCCGTGCCTGGCTGCGGCGCAGGCTACGAGGTCGCCGCGCTCGCGGCGGCGGGCTGCAGCGTGTTTGCCATCGACTACACGCCGGCGGCAGTGGCGTTGACGCGGGACCGGCTGCAGGAGCAGCGGCTTCAGGCCGAGGTCGTGCAAGCCGACGTTCTGGCATGGCAGCCCGCGGCACCTCTGGCTGCGGTTTACGAGCAGACCTGCCTGTGCGCCCTGCATCCCGACCATTGGACCGCCTATGCCGCGCAGCTGCATCGCTGGCTGCGCCCCGGCGGCCGGTTGTGCGCCCTGTTCATGCAGGCGCCGCGCGAGAGCGCCAGCCAGGGCTGTGTGGAAGGCCCGCCCTACCACTGTCACATCCACGCCATGCGTGCCCTCTTCCCGGCGCCGCAGTGGAACTGGCCCAGACCGCCCTATCCGCGGGTCACCCATGCGAATGGCGCCGCCGAGCTGGCGGTAACCCTGACACGAATCTGAACAAGCCTATAAGATCGTGGTGCTGCAACGGGCAGCCTGTTCACTACGGAGCTTTCAGGCCATGGATACGCAAGGAATACAGCAGTTCTTGAGCACGACATTGGTGGAGCTGTTGGTCAAGGTCGCGGCAGCGCTGGTCTTCTGGATTGTCGGGCGCTGGCTGATCGGGCGCGTGATCGTCGCCATGCAGGCGGCGATGAACCGCAACCACGTCGACCCGACGCTGACCAAGTACATGGGTTCGATCGTCGCGGTCGCTCTGAACATCGCGTTGGTGCTGGGAATCCTCGGCTATTTCGGCATCCAGACGACTTCGTTCGCGGCGATGCTTGCCGGCGCCGGCGTGGCGATCGGCGCGGCCTGGAGTGGTTTGCTTGGCAACTTCGCGGCCGGCGCATTCATGCTCATCCTGCGCCCGTTCAAGGTCGGTGACTTCGTCTCGATTGGTGGCGTTGTGGGCACGGTGCACGAGCTGGGGCTGTTCGGCACTGCGATCATTACTCCAGACAACGTGCACACGCTGATCGGGAACGGCAAGATCTTCTCTGACACGATCCAGAATTTCTCGACCTTGCCGGCGCGCCGCGTGGAGCGTGTGGCGCAGCTCGCCGCGGGGGTCGATCCAATCGACGCGATCGCCCGCCTGAAGGCCGCGGTGGCACAGATCCCGAACATCTCCACGCAGATGCCGCCCGAAGTGAGCCTGCTCGACATGAAGCTCGAAGGACCCGTGATCGCGGTACGCCCGTACACACACACCGATCACTACTGGCAGGTCTACTTCGACACCAACGAGGCCATCGTTCGCGTCTGCACGGAGGCGGGCTGGCCGGCACCCGCGAGCCCGCGAACTCACCGTTCGTTGCCGACCTGAACCGCGCGCGCGAAAGCAACAGGCCACGGCCCTCGCTCAGACCGGGTTCGTGGCCCGTCGCAGGATCTCCTGGAAGATGACTTCCTGGCGCGCCATGTGAACGTGCGCTGTCGGCGCCGATCCAAATTTGAGCCACCGTGCCGACCGAATATTGAGCCAGGGGTGGAAGCCGACCTTGAGAGGTTCGGCTGTGGATAAGTGTAGTTCTTGACTTGGCTGTGCTGACCTCCCGATGCTGTGAATGGCG
>CAIKUF010000011.1 GCA_903830565.1 uncultured bacterium
GATCGGCGGCCCGCCGGCGATGGTGACGGTGAGCTACGGGCCGGTCGAAGGCTTCGTCGAAGCGCTCTCGCGTACCTGGGAGATGTCGGCGCTGACGGTCAGGATGATCGGGCGCATGATTGTCGGCCAGGCCTCGCTGAAAAACCTGAGCGGGCCGCTGACCATCGCCGACTATGCCGGGCAGTCGGTACGCCTGGGTCCGGCCTACTACCTCGGCTTCCTGGCCCTCGTGAGCCTGAGCCTCGGCGTGCTCAATCTGCTGCCGTTGCCGATGCTCGACGGCGGACACCTGATGTATTATCTTTTCGAAGCAGCAACCGGGCGGGCCGTCTCTGACGCATGGCTTGAACGGTTGCAGCGCGGCGGGGTGGCGGTCATGCTGGTGATGATGTCGCTCGCGCTTTACAACGATGTGGCCCGTCTGCTGGGCCTGCACTGATCCCCCGCATGCGCATCTTCATCCGCTGTCTCGCACTCCTGCGGTATCGAATCCTGTTCTTCGCTTTCGCCGGTGCGCTGCACGTCGGCGCGGCCTGGGCTGTCGAGCCCTTCGTCGTCGTCGACATTCGCGTTGAGGGCTTGCAGCGCTCTGATGCCGGCACCGTGTTCGCGTCGCTGCCCTTTCGTGTCGGCGACACCTACAACGACGACAAGGGATCGGCCGCACTGCGTGCGCTGTTCGCCACCGGCCTGTTCAAGGACGTGCGCATCGAGATCGAAGGCAAGGTGGTGGTCGTCATCGTCGAGGAGCGGCCGATCATCGCCAACGTCGACTTCGTCGGCATGAAGGAGTTCGAGAAGGACACGGTCTTGAAGTCGCTGCGCGAAGTCGGCATCGGCGAAGGTCTGCCGTTCGACAAGGCGCTGGCCGACCGCGCCGAGCAGGAGCTCAAGCGCCAGTACCTCACGCGCAGTCTCTATGCCGCCGAGGTGGTGACGACGGTGACGCCGGTCGAGCGCAACCGCGTCAACCTCACGTTCACGGTCACCGAGGGCGAGACGACACGCATCAGCGAGATCCGCATCGTCGGCAATCAGGCCTTCGAGGAGAGCACACTGCGCGGCCTGTTCGAGCTGAGCACCAGCGGCTGGCTGTCGTTCTACACCAAGAGCGACCGTTATTCGCGCGTCAAGCTCAACGCCGACCTGGAGGCGCTCAAGGCCTTCTATCTGAACCGCGGTTACCTTGAATTCACGATCGAATCGACCCAGGTCACGATCTCGCCCGACAAGCAGGACATCACGATCACGGTGAACATCCGCGAGGGACTGCCCTACACGGTGACCTCGGTCACGCTCGACGGCAACTTCCTCGGGCGCGAGGACGAGTTCAAGAGCCTGGTCGCGATCCGCCCGGGCGATCTCTTCCGCGCGGAGACCGTGGCGGCGACGACGAAGAACTTCCTCGACCTCTACGGTGCGTTCGGCTATGCCTTCGCGCGCGTCGAGGCGCGACCGGAAGTCGACCGCGCCAAGGCGCAGGTGGCGATTGTCCTGCAGGCCGACCCGCAGCGGCGCGTCTACGTGCGCAACATCACCGTGGCCGGCAACTTCACGACCCGCGACGAGGTGATACGGCGCGAGTTCCGGCAGTTCGAGGGCGCGTGGTACGACGCCCGCAAGATCAAGCTCTCGCGCGACCGCGTCGACCGCCTGGGCTACTTCACCGACGTCAACGTCGAGACCGCCGAAGTGCCCGGCGCGCCCGACCAGGTCGATCTGACGATCACGGTGAAGGAGAAGAAAACCGGCAACATCTCGCTCGGCGTGGGCTATTCCTCGTCCAACAAGCTCGCGTTCAATGCCGGCATCAGGCAGGAGAACGTGTTCGGCTCGGGCAACTACCTCGGACTCGAGTTCAACACGAGCGCGTCGAACCGGGTCGTGGTGCTGAGCACGGTCGACCCCTACTTCACGCTGGACGGCATCTCGCGCGCGTTCGATCTCTACTACCGCACGACGACGCCGCTGAACAGCCAGGGCGAGTACTACCAGATCGTGACTGCCGGCACGTCGGTGCGCTTCGGCGTTCCGTACAGCAACTTCGATACGGTCTATTACGGTGTCGGTTACGAGCAAACCCAACTCAACGGCAGCATCTACGGCATGCCGCTGAACTACCAGATCTACATCGAGGAGTTTGGACGCCAAAGCACTTCGTTTCCGCTCACGCTGGGCTGGTCGCGCGACGATCGCGACAGCGCGACCGCGCCGAACGCGGGCAGCTTGAAGCGCATTACCGGCGAGTGGTCGGTCGGCGGCGATCTGCGCTACTTGCGCCTGAGTCTGCAGTACCAGCTTTACATACCGATCACGCGCCAGATCACCTACGGGTTCAACACCGAGTTCGGCTACGGCACCGGCACCGGAGGCAATCCCTACCCGGTCTTCAAGAACTTCTATGGCGGCGGGCTGGGGTCGGTGCGCGGCTTCGAGCAGGGTTCGCTCGGCCCGATCGACGTGACCGGGGCCTTCATCGGCGGCACGCGCAAGTTCAATCTCAACAACGAACTCTATCTGCCGGTGCCGGGGATGGGCAACGATCGCTCGTTGCGCGTGTTCGGCTACCTCGACGCCGGCAACGTGTGGGGATCGAATCAGCCGGTCACCTTCGACAGCCTGCGCGCCTCGGGGGGCCTCGGAATGAGCTGGCTGTCGCCCGTGGGGCCGCTCAAATTGAGCTATGGTGTGCCCCTACGCAAACTGCCAGGCGATAGAATCCAGAAACTGCAATTCCAGATCGGGACCGCGTTTTGATGAACAGCTTCATTGTGAAAGTCACCGCCGCCGCCGCGTTGCTGGCCCTTCCGGCATTGAGCCAGGCGCAGGAACTGCGCATCGGCTATGTCAGCGGCGAGCGCGTATTGCGCGATTCTCTGCCCGCCAAGGCCGCCCAGGCCAAGCTCGAGGCCGAGTTCTCCAAACGCGAAAAGGACCTCGCCGACGTCGCGGCACGCCTGAAGGCCACTTCCGACAAGCTCGAAAAGGATGCGCCGACCTTGTCGGAAGCCGAACGTGGCCGCCGCCAACGCGACCTCGTCGAACAGGACCGCGAATTCCAGCGCAAGCGCCGCGAGTTTCAGGAAGACCTGACGCAGCGCAAGAACGAAGAACTCGGCGCCGTGATCGAGCGCGCCAACAAGACCATCAAGCAGATCTTCGACGCTGAGAAGTACGACCTGATCCTGCAGGACGCCACCTTCGTCAGCCCGCGCGTGGACATCACCGAGAAGGTGATCAAGGCGCTGAACGCGCAAGCGCCGAAGTAAGCGGCCCTTGTCGATGTGATTGACGTTGCGCTGGGCGACATCGCCGAACAGCTCGGTGGTGAACTGGTCGGCAACGCAGCTCTGCGCATTTCCCGTATCGGCCCGCTGGACGCCGCGACGCCGGCGACGATCTGCTTTCTCGCCAACGAGCGCTATCGCTCGCAGCTCGAGACGACTCAGGCCGCGTGCGTGATCGTGGCGCCCGCGCTGCGCGATGCAGCCGTCGCGCGCGGGGCCGCCATCGTCACGCCCGAGCCCTACCTTTACTTCGCCTACCTCACGCAGTGGTGGGCCGCACGCACGCGTAGCGCGCCTCTGCCCGGCATTCACGCGAGCGCCGTCGTCGACACCAGCGCCGAGGTCGATGCGAGCGCATCGGTGGGCGCACTCGCGGTCGTCGAGGCCGGCGCGAGGATCGCGGCTCGCGCCGTCATCGGGCCGCACTGC
>CAIKUF010000012.1 GCA_903830565.1 uncultured bacterium
GGCAGGCACACGCCGTTCTTCAACAACTACCGGCCGCAGTTCTACTTCCGCACGACGGACGTGACGGGGGCGGTGGAGTTGCCCAAGGACAAAGAGATGGTGATGCCCGGAGACAACGTCTCGATCGCGGTCAAGCTGATCAACCCGATCGCGATGGAAGAGGGCCTGCGCTTTGCGATCCGCGAAGGCGGCCGCACCGTCGGCGCGGGGGTCGTTGCCAAGATTCTCGAGTGAGTTGCCAAGTCAGGCCACAGGGGCGTAGCTCAATTGGCAGAGCGCTGGTCTCCAAAACCAGAGGTTGGGGGTTCGATGCCCTCCGCCCCTGCCACCTTCGGGTGATGGTCTGATCTGCCACCGCAGGGTGGCGGCTTGCAACGAGGCCGACGATTCGGCCACCGGGCTTTCGCCCGGTCGCAAACTGAAGTGAAACCGATGGCTACTCCTCAAGTCGAAACCGTTTCCACGGGCGCTGACAAGGCCAAGCTCGCCGTAGCCGGCGTGCTGGTCGTCGCGGCCGTGTCGGCCTTCTATGCCCTGGGTCAGCAGGAACTGTGGATGCGCGTTGGCGTGCTGCTGCTTGTGCTGGCCCTCGCCGTGGTCGTGTTCTTCCTGTCGGAAACCGGCAAGGAACTGATCGCCTTCGGGCGCGACGCGGTGCGCGAAATCCGCAAGGTCGTCTGGCCGACGCGCAAGGAAGCGATGCAGATGACGGGTTACGTGTTTGCGTTCGTTGTCGTGATGGCGCTCTTCCTGTGGTTGACCGACAAGACGCTGGAATGGGTGCTCTACGACCTGTTGCTGGGCTGGAAGCACTAGAAGGAGCGCAACCGATGACAGCCGAACTCGAAAACCCAGCACCGCCCGTCGACGAGGCGGCGCCTGCCGCCGCTCCGTCGACCAAGCGCTGGTACGTGGTGCACGCCTACTCGGGCATGGAAAAGACCGTCGAGCGCAACCTGCGCGAACGCATCAATCGTTCGGACCTGCAGGCCAAGTTCGGCCGCATCCTGGTGCCGATGGAAGAAGTCGTCGAGCTCAAGAACGGCAAGAAGGCCGTCACCGAGCGCCGCTTCTTCCCCGGCTATGTGTTGGTCGAGATGGACATGGCCGACGACACCTGGCACCTGGTCAAGCACACCGCCAAGGTCACCGGCTTCGTCGGCGGCGCGAAGAACCGTCCGTCGCCGATCTCCGAGGCCGAGGTGCAGAAGATCGTCCAACAGATGCAAGAGGGCGTCGAGAAGCCGCGCCCGAAGGTGGAGTGGGTGGTCGGCGAACTCGTTCGCGTCAAGGAAGGCCCGTTCACCGACTTCAACGGCGCGATCGAGGACGTGAACTACGACAAGTCCAAGGTTCGCGTGTCGGTGACGATCTTCGGCCGCGCGACGCCGGTGGAACTCGACTTCTCGCAGGTGGAGAAGATCTGACAAGCCTCGGTGCGAGGCGCGCGGCTTGCTGCCGCGCATCGCACCCGTTGCTGCCGATGACGAGACATCGGCATGAGGAGCAAAGGGTGCCAGCCCTTTGCGTTTGCACTCGAGGACCTGGCGCTTAGGCGCTTTGGGTCCGTTGTTGGAGAGAGAGAATGGCCAAGAAAATCGTCGGCTTCATCAAGCTGCAAGTGCCGGCCGGCAAAGCCAACCCGTCGCCCCCGATCGGGCCGGCGCTCGGGCAGCGCGGTCTGAACATCATGGAGTTCTGCAAGGCGTTCAACGCGCAGACGACGAGCATGGAGCCGGGCCTCGTGCTGCCGGTCGTGATCACCGCGTTCGCCGACAAGTCGTTCACCTTCGTCCTCAAGAGCCCGCCGGCATCGGTGCTGATCAAGAAGGCCTTGAAGCTCGAAAAGGGATCTTCCAAGCCGCACGTCGACAAGGTGGGCAAGCTCACCCGCGCGCAGGCGGAAGACATCGCCAAGATCAAGATCAAGGACCTCACGGGCGCCGACCTCGACGCGGCGGTTCGCACCGTCGCAGGCACGGCCCGTTCGATGGGCGTCACGGTGGAAGGGGTCTGACCATGAGCAAGCTGACCAAACGCCAGAAGACCTACGCCGGCAAGGTCGACAGCACCAAGCTGTACCCGATCGCCGATGCGCTGAGCATCGTCAAGGAATGCGCGACCGCCAAGTTCGACGAATCGATCGACGTGTCGGTTCAACTCGGCATCGACGCCAAGAAGTCCGACCAGGTCGTTCGCGGCGCGGTCGTGATGCCGGGCGGCACCGGCAAGACCAAGCGCGTCGCCGTGTTCGCGCAGGGCGCCAAGGCCGAGGAAGCCAAGGCCGCCGGAGCCGACATCGTCGGCATGGACGACCTGGCCGCCGAGATCAAGGCCGGCAAGATGGACTTCGACGTGGTGATCGCGTCGCCGGACACGATGCGCATCGTCGGTACGCTGGGTCAGATCCTGGGGCCCCGCGGCCTGATGCCGAACCCGAAGGTCGGCACCGTGACGCCGGACGTCGCGCAGGCGGTAAGGAACGCCAAGGCCGGCCAGGTGCAGTTCCGCGTCGACAAGGCCGGCATCGTGCACGCGACGATCGGCCGCCGCTCGTTCGAAACGGACAAGCTTGTCGGCAACCTGCGTGCGCTGATCGAGGCATTGAACAAGGCCAAGCCGGCGACGAGCAAGGGCGTCTACCTGCGCAAAGTGGCGCTGTCGTCGACGATGGGTGTGGGTGTGCGTGTGGATGCGGCGTCGATCAACGTCGCGCAGACGCCAGCCTGAGAAAGTTGGTGACGCCGCGCGCGTGTCTGGCGCGGGGCGTCGTGTGAGTTGGTGGGCCGAGGCGGTCGCAAGACTGCTGAGGGCCATCCAAGACCGCTGGTGCGACCGCAGGGTCGCTTAATCGAGAACAAGGCCTTTCGGGGCTGCGTTCGAAACCTGCGCAGATGGCGGTCCCGCCGAAGAGGATTTGCGTCCTTGGTTGGTGACGGTCGCTGAACCTGCGCCCGAAGGCGTGATGAACGCCGACGGGCGCGATTGAGTGAGGAGCAGACCTTGAGTCTCAACAAGAGCGAGAAACAGGTCGTGGTGACGGATGTGGCGGCCCAGGCGGCGAGGTCCCAGACCTTGGCCCTGGCCGAGTACCGTGGCCTCACCGTGGCGCACCTGGACGTGCTGCGCCGGCAAGCCCGCGACAAGGGCGTGTACCTTCACGTGCTGAAGAACACGCTTGCCCGTCGTGCGGTTGCCGGAACGCCGTTCGAATGCGCCTCGGAGAGCATGGTCGGCCCGCTGATCTACGGCTTTTCGGAAGACGCGGTGGCCGCGGCGAAGGTGATTTCCGACTTCGCCAGGGGCAACGACAAGCTGGTCGTCAAGGCCGGTGCCTACGCGGGCAAGGTGCTCGACGCGAACGGTGTGAAAGCGCTGGCCGCGATCCCGAGCAAGGAAGTGCTGCTGTCGCAGCTCTTGGGCCTGATGAAGTCGCCGATCACCCGCCTCGCGGGCGTGCTGGCGGCGCTGGCCGAGAAGCGCGGCGAAGGCGCACCTGCCGAAGCCGCACCCGCAGCCGAACCGGCACCCGCGGCCTGAACGACCTGAACTGAAGCAAATCCCTTTCACTGAAATTTCTGGAGTCCCCAATGGCATTCGATAAAGACGCATTCCTGCAATCCCTGGACGCCATGTCCGTGATGGACCTCAACGACCTGGTCAAGGCCATCGAAGAGAAGTTCGGCGTGTCCGCCGCCTCGATGGCTGCGCCCGCTGCCGGTGGCGGCGGTGCTGTTGCCGCAGTCGTTGAAGAGCAGACCGAGTTCAACGTCATCCTGCTCGAGGCCGGCGCTGCCAAGGTCTCGGTCATCAAGGCCGTGCGCGAACTGACGGGCCTCGGCCTGAAGGAAGCCAAGGACCTGGTCGACGGCGCGCCCAAGCCCGTCAAGGAAGCCGTGTCCAAGGCCGACGCCGACGCCGCGCTGAAGAAGCTCGTCGAAGCCGGCGCCAAGGCCGAGATCAAGTAAATCCATCGGCCCCGGCCTACTGCGCGACCCGATATCGGTCCTGCCGTTCTTTGACAATAGCGTCGCCGTACGAGAGTATGGCGAGGCTTCTCGAACCGATCTCGGGCCGCTCGCGACGGGGCCGGCATCCAATGGACTGCGTTGCGAGAGCAGCGCAAAGCCTTCGGGCTTTGCAGTGTTCTCTGATCCGACTGCAGAGAACGGGTTTGGTCGGGCCCAGGTGCAATGCCTGGGTTGTCCGCCAGCGGCTGGTAGTGGCCAGCCACCAAGCGTCAGACGCAACGTCTGAATAGCCAGTCGCCGACGGAAGTGCGCCCGTGCGCCTTCCCGACACGGAGTGTTTATGACGCAGCAAGTCACCCCCTACAGCTTCACCGAGCGCAAGCGAATCCGCAAGAGCTTCGGCAAGCGTGAGAGCGTTCTCAAGGTTCCCTACCTGCTGACGATGCAGAAGGAGTCGTACCTGGCCTTCCTGCAGAAGGATGTTCCAGCGAGCAAGCGCAAGCCCGAGGGGCTGCAAGCTGCCTTCCTGTCCGCGTTCCCGATCGTTTCGCACAACGGGTTCGTGGAGATGAAGTTCATCGAATACAACATTGCCAAGCCGCCGTTCGACACCCGCGAGTGCCAGCAGCGCGGCCTGACCTACGCGGCCGCGGTGCGCGCCAAGCTGCAGATGATCATCTATGACCGCGAGAGCCCGCAGGCGAAGACGGTCAAGGAGATCAAGGAGCAGGAGGTCTACATGGGCGAAGTGCCCTTGATGACCGACTACGGCTCGTTCATCGTCAACGGCACCGAGCGCGTCATCGTCTCGCAGCTGCACCGCTCGCCGGGCGTGTTCTTCGAGCACGACAAGGGCAAGACGCATTCGAGCGGCAAGCTGCTGTTCTCGGCGCGCATCATTCCCTACCGCGGCTCGTGGCTGGACTTCGAGTTCGACCCCAAGGACATCCTGTTCTTCCGCGTCGACCGCCGCCGCAAGATGCCGGTCACGATCCTGCTCAAGGCGATCGGCCTGAACCCCGAGGCGATCCTCGCCCACTTCTTCGTCTTCGACTCGATCCGCCTGATGGACACCGGCGCGCAGCTCGAGTTCGTCGCCGACCGCCTGCGCGGCGAGATCGCGCGTTTCGACATCACCGACAAGGACGGCAACGTCGTCGTCGAGAAGGACAAGCGCATCACCGCGCGCCACACGAAGAAGCTCGAAGAGACCGGCACGCAGTTCGTCAGCCTGCCCGAAGACCTGCTGGTCGGGCGCACGCTGGCGCGCAACATGATCGACGCCGAGACCGGCGAAGTCCTGGCCAAGGCCAACGACGAGCTGACGGAAGCGCTGCTCAAGAAGCTGCGCACGGCGGGCGTCAAAGAGCTGCAGTGCATCTACACCAACGAGCTCGACGAGGGCGGCTACATCTCGCAGACGCTGGCCGCCGACGAGACGGCCGACCAGCTCGCCGCGCGCGTCGCCATCTACCGCATGATGCGCCCCGGCGAGCCGCCGACCGAAGACGCCGTCGAAGCGCTCTTCAACCGGCTCTTCTACAACGCCGACACGTATGACCTGTCGCGCGTGGGTCGCATGAAGTTCAACGCCCGCGTCGGCCGCGACGTGCCCGAAGGCGCGATGACGCTCTCGAACGACGACATCCTGGACGTCGTCAAGATCCTCGTCGAGCTGCGCAACGGGCGCGGCGAAGTCGACGACATCGACCACCTAGGCAACCGGCGCGTGCGCTG
Organism: uncultured bacterium; assembly: GCA_903830565.1. Classification (GTDB taxonomy): domain Bacteria; phylum Pseudomonadota; class Gammaproteobacteria; order Burkholderiales; family Burkholderiaceae_C; genus CAIKUF01. The sequence goes on from CAIKUF010000012.1 coordinate 5,709, forward strand.
CGTCGGCGAGTTGGCCGAGAACCAGTACCGCTCGGGCTTGGCGCGCATCGAGAAGGCCGTCAAGGAACGTCTCGGCCAGGCCGAGACCGAGGCTCTGATGCCGCACGACCTGATCAACTCCAAGCCGATTTCCGCGGCCCTGAAGGAGTTCTTCGGCGCCAGCCAGCTCAGCCAGTTCATGGACCAGACCAACCCGCTGTCCGAGATCACGCACAAGCGGCGTGTCTCGGCCCTCGGCCCGGGCGGCCTGACGCGCGAACGCGCCGGCTTCGAGGTGCGCGACGTGCACCCGACGCACTACGGCCGCGTGTGCCCGATCGAAACGCCTGAAGGCCCGAACATCGGCCTCATCAACTCGCTCGCGCTGTACGCGCAGCTCAACGAGTACGGCTTCCTCGAGACGCCGTACCGGCGCGTTGCGGGCGGCAAGGTGACGATGCAGATCGACTACCTGTCGGCGATCGAGGAAGGCAAGTACGTGATCGCGCAGGCCAGCGCGACGCTGGACAAGGAAGGCAGGCTCATCGATGAACTGGTGAGTGCGCGCGACAACGGCGAGTCGATCCTGACCTCGGCCTCGCGCATCCAGTACATGGACGTCGCGCCGACGCAGATCGTCTCGGTCGCCGCCTCGCTGGTGCCCTTCCTCGAGCACGACGATGCGAACCGCGCGCTGATGGGCGCCAACATGCAGCGCCAGGCGGTTCCGGTGCTGCGCCCCGAAAAGGCCTTCGTCGGCACCGGCGTCGAGCGCGTCTCGGCCAAGGACTCGGGCACCGTCGTCGCCGCCAAGCGCGGCGGCGTGGTCGACTACGTCGATACCAACCGCATCGTGATCCGCGTCAACGACAAGGAGACGGTGGCGGGCGAGGTCGGGGTCGACATCTACAACCTCATCAAGTACCACCGCAGCAACCAGAACACGAGCATCCACCAGCGCCCGATCGTCAAACGCGGCGACGTCGTCGCCGCCGAGGACATCATCGCCGACGGCGCCTCGACCGACCTCGGCGAGCTCGCCCTTGGGCAGAACATGCTGGTCGCGTTCATGCCCTGGAACGGCTACAACTTCGAAGACTCGATCCTGATCAGCGAACGCGTCGTCGCCGAAGACCGCTACACCTCGATCCACATCGAGGAACTGGTGGTGATGGCGCGCGACACCAAGCTCGGCTCGGAAGAAATCACGCGCGACATTCCCAACCTGTCGGAGCAGCAACTCGCCCGCCTCGACGAATCGGGCATCGTCTACGTGGGCGCCGAGGTCAACCCCGGCGACACGCTGGTCGGCAAGGTCACGCCCAAGGGCGAGACGACGCTGACGCCGGAAGAAAAGCTCTTGCGTGCGATCTTCGGCGAGAAGGCTTCAGACGTGAAGGACACGTCGCTGCGCGTCAGCCAGGGCACCAACGGCACGGTCATCGACGTGCAGGTCTTCACCCGTGAAGGCATCGTTCGCGACAAGCGCGCGCAGCAGATCATCGACGACGAACTCAAGCGCTACCGCCTCGACCTCAACGACCAGTTGCGCATCGTCGAGGCCGACGCGTTCGACCGTATCGAGAAGCTGCTCGTCGGCAAGCCGGCCAACGGCGGCCCGCAAAAGCTCGCCAAGGGAACGGCGATCGACAAGGCGTATCTCGCCAGCGTCGAGAGGTACCACTGGTTCGACATCCGGCCGGCGGACGACGAAGTCGCCAACCAGCTCGAGAGCATCAAGAACTCGCTCGACCAGACGCGCCACAGCTTCGACCTCGCGTTCGAGGAAAAACGCAAGAAGCTGACCCAGGGCGACGAGCTGCCGGCTGGCGTGCTCAAGATGGTCAAGGTCTACCTGGCCGTCAAGCGCCGCCTGCAGCCGGGCGACAAGATGGCCGGTCGTCACGGCAACAAGGGCGTGGTCTCGAAGATCGTCCCCGTCGAGGACATGCCCTACATGGCCGACGGCACGCCATGCGACATCGTGCTCAACCCGCTGGGCGTGCCTTCGCGCATGAACGTCGGCCAGGTGCTCGAAGTGCACCTCGGCTGGGCCGGCAAGGGCATCGGCCAGCGCATCGGCGACATGCTGCAGCAGCACACCAAGGTGGCCGAGCTGCGCAAGTTCCTCGACGAGCTGTACAACAAGTCGGGCGGCAAGACCGAGAAGCTCGACGCGCTGAGCGACGCTGAAGTGCTGGAGATGGCGAACAACCTCGCCAAGGGCGTGCCCTTCGCGACGCCGGTGTTCGACGGCGCCGCGGAAGAAGAGATTCGCGGCATGCTGCGCCTCGCGTACCCGGACGACATCGCCAAGGCCAAGGGCCTGACCGATGCGCGCACCCAGGCCACGCTGTGCGACGGCCGCACCGGTGACGCCTTCGAGCGCCCGGTAACGGTGGGCTACATGCACGTCTTGAAGCTGCACCATCTGGTGGACGACAAGATGCACGCCCGCTCGACCGGCCCGTACAGCCTGGTCACGCAGCAACCGCTGGGCGGCAAGGCCCAGTTCGGCGGCCAGCGCTTCGGCGAGATGGAAGTCTGGGCGCTCGAGGCCTACGGCGCGAGCTACGTGCTGCAGGAGATGCTCACGGTCAAGTCCGACGACGTGAACGGGCGCACCAAGGTCTACGAAAGCATCGTCAAGGGCGAGCACGCCATCGAGGCCGGAATGCCGGAGTCGTTCAACGTGCTGGTCAAGGAAATACGTTCGCTCGGCATCGACATCGAGCTCGAGCGCAACTAAAACGCAGTTTCAGTGAAGGCTAACTTGTACTCAAGTTATGTCGTAACTAAAGGAGAAGATGCATGAAGGGTTTACTCGATCTATTCAAGCAATTCACCCCTGACGAGCATTTCGATGCGATCAGGATCGGCCTCGCGTCGCCGGAGAAAATTCGCTCCTGGTCGTTCGGCGAGGTGAAGAAGCCCGAGACCATCAACTACCGGACCTTCAAGCCGGAACGCGATGGCCTCTTCTGCGCCAAGATCTTCGGGCCGATCAAGGACTACGAGTGCCTGTGCGGCAAGTACAAGCGCCTCAAGCACCGCGGCGTGATCTGCGAGAAGTGCGGCGTCGAGGTCACGCAGACCAAGGTGCGGCGCGACCGCATGGGTCACATCGACCTCGCCGCGCCGTGCGCGCACATCTGGTTCCTGAAGTCGCTGCCGTCGCGCCTGGGCCTGGTGCTCGACATGACGCTGCGCGACATCGAGCGCGTGCTGTACTTCGAAGCCTATGTCGTCGTCGACCCCGGCATGACGCCGCTGAAGAAGTTCTCGATCATGACCGAGGACGACTTTGATGCCAAGCGCGTCGAGTACGGCGACGAGTTCGTCGCGCTGATGGGCGCCGAGGGGGTCAAGAAGTTGCTGGAGGACATGGATCTCGACGCCGAGATCGAGAAGATCCGCAACGACATGACGGGCTCCGAGCTCAAGATCAAGAAGAACGCCAAGCGGCTGAAGGTGATGGAAGCCTTCAAGCGCTCGGGCATCAAGCCGAGCTGGATGGTGCTGCAGGTGCTGCCGGTGCTGCCGCCGGACCTGCGCCCGCTGGTGCCACTGGACGGCGGGCGCTTCGCGACCTCGGACTTGAACGACCTCTATCGCCGCGTCATCAACCGCAACAACCGTCTCGCGCGGCTGCTGGAACTCAAGGCGCCCGAGATCATCGTGCGCAACGAGAAGCGCATGCTGCAGGAGGCGGTCGACTCATTGCTCGACAACGGCCGCCGCGGCAAGGCGATGACGGGCGCGAACAAGCGCGCTCTGAAGTCGCTGGCCGACATGATCAAGGGCAAGAGCGGGCGCTTCCGTCAGAACTTGCTCGGCAAGCGAGTCGACTACTCGGGCCGCTCGGTCATCGTCGTCGGCCCGACGCTCAAGCTGCACCAGTGCGGTCTGCCCAAGCTGATGGCGCTGGAACTCTTCAAGCCCTTCATCTTCTCGCGCCTCGAAGCCATGGGCATCGCGACGACGATCAAGGCGGCGAAGAAGGAAGTCGAGTCGGGAACGCCGGTGGTCTGGGACATCCTCGAGGAAGTCATCAAGGAACACCCGGTGATGCTCAACCGCGCGCCGACGCTGCACCGCCTGGGCATTCAGGCGTTCGAGCCGGTGCTGATCGAAGGCAAGGCGATCCAACTGCACCCGCTCGTCTGCTCGGCGTTCAACGCCGACTTCGACGGCGACCAGATGGCCGTTCACGTGCCGCTCTCGATCGAAGCGCAGATGGAAGCCCGCACGCTGATGCTGGCCACCAACAACATCCTATTCCCGGCCAACGGCGAGCCATCCATCGTGCCGTCGCAGGACGTGGTGCTCGGGCTGTACTACGCAACCCGCGAACGCATCAACGCCAAGGGCGAGGGCATCATCTTCGCCAACGTCGCCGAGGTGCAGCGCGCGCTCGACAACGGCGTCGTCGAGATCACGAGCAAGGTCACGGTTCGCCTGACCGAGTACGTGAAGGACAAGCTGACCGGCGAGTTCACGCCCGAGACGCAGCTTGTCGACACGACCGTCGGCCGTGCGTTGCTGTCCGAGATCCTGCCCAAGGGGCTTGCGTTCGCCAACCTCAACAAGGCGCTGAAGAAGAAGGAGATCTCGCGCCTGATCAACACCTCGTTCCGCAAGTGCGGCCTGAAGGAGACCGTGGTCTTCGCCGACAAGCTGCTGCAAAGCGGCTTCCGGCTGGCGACGCGCGCCGGCATCTCGATCTGCATCGATGACATGCTGGTCCCGAAGCAAAAGCCCGGCCTCATCGAGCGTGCCGAGAAGGAAGTCAAGGAGATCGAGCAGCAATACGTCTCGGGCCTCGTGACCGCCGGCGAGCGCTACAACAAGGTCGTCGACATCTGGGGCAAGACGGGCGACGAGGTCGGCAAGGTCATGATGGCCCAGCTCTCGAAGCAGAAGGTGATGGACCGCCACGGCAAGGAAGTCGATCAGGAGTCGTTCAACTCGATCTACATGATGGCCGACTCGGGTGCGCGCGGCTCGGCGGCGCAGATTCGCCAGCTGGCCGGCATGCGCGGCCTGATGGCCAAGCCTGACGGCTCGATCATCGAGACGCCGATCACCGCAAACTTCCGCGAAGGCCTGAACGTCCTGCAATACTTCATCTCCACCCACGGCGCCCGCAAGGGCCTCGCGGACACGGCGCTGAAGACGGCGAACTCGGGCTATCTCACGCGCCGGCTGGTCGACGTGACGCAGGACCTCGTCGTCACCGCCGAAGACTGCGGCACGCAGGACGGCATGGCCATGCGCGCGCTGGTCGAAGGCGGCGAAGTCATCGAGAGCCTGCGCGACCGCATTCTCGGCCGCGTCACGGCGATCGAGGTGCAGCACCCCGAAACGCAGGAACCGCTGCTCGGCAGCGGTGAGATGCTCGACGAGGATGCGCTCGAAGCGCTGGAAGCTGCCGGCGTCGACGAAGTCAAGGTGCGCACGCCCCTCACCTGCAAGACGCGCTTCGGCATCTGCGCCAAGTGCTACGGTCGCGACCTTGGCCGCGGTGGCCTCGTCAACATTGGCGAGGCGGTGGGCGTGATCGCCGCGCAGTCGATCGGCGAGCCGGGAACGCAGCTCACGATGCGCACCTTCCACATCGGCGGCGCGGCTTCGCGGGCCGCGGTGGCGTCGAGCGTCGACGCGAAGTCGGACGGCATCATCGGCTTCAACGCGACGATGCGCTACGTGACCAACGGCAAGGGCGACCTGGTCGTGATCTCGCGCTCCGGCGAGATCGTGATCGAAGACCAGCACGGGCGCGAGCGCGAACGCCACAAGCTGCCCTACGGCGCGACGCTCAACATCAAGAGCGACCAGCAGGTCAAGGCCGGAACGAAGCTCGCCACCTGGGACCCGCTGACGCGCCCGATCATCACCGAGTTCGCCGGCAAGGCGAAGTTCGAAAATGTGGAAGAGGGCGTGACGGTTGCCAAGCAACTCGACGAAGTGACGGGCCTGTCGACGCTGGTCGTGATCGACCCGAAGCGGCGCGGTGCGGCCAAGGTCGTGCGCCCGCAGGTCAAGCTGCTCGATGCGGCTGGCATCGAGGTGAAGATCCCGGGCACGGACCACGCGGTGACGATCGGCTTCCCGGTCGGCTCGCTGATCCAGATTCGCGACGGGCAGGACCTCGCTCCGGGCGAAGTGCTGGCGCGCATCCCGGTCGAAGGCCAGAAGACGCGCGACATCACCGGCGGTCTGCCGCGGGTGGCCGAGCTGTTCGAGGCGCGTACGCCCAAGGACACCGGCACCCTCGCCGAGCTGACCGGCACGGTCTCGTTCGGCAAGGAGACCAAGGGCAAGAACCGCCTGCAGATCACCGATCCGGAAGGCAAGGTGCACGAGGAGCTGGTGCCCAAGGAGAAGAACATCCTGGTCCACGAAGGCCAGGTCGTGAACCGCGGCGAGCTGATCGTCGACGGCGCGGCGGATCCGCAGGACATCCTGCGTCTGCTGGGCATCGAGGAACTGGCGCGCTACATCGTCGACGAGGTGCAGGACGTCTATCGCCTGCAGGGTGTGAAGATCAACGACAAGCACATCGAGGTGATCGTTCGCCAGATGCTGCGCCGGGTGCAGATCGCGAACTCGGGCGACACCGGCTACATCGTCGGCGAACAAGTGGAGCGCTCGGAACTGCTCGACACCAACGACCGCATGCTCGCGGCAGGCAAGATGCCGGCGACGCATGCCGACGTGCTGCTGGGCATCACCAAGGCGTCGCTGTCGACCGACAGCTTCATCTCGGCGGCGTCGTTCCAGGAGACGACGCGCGTGCTCACCGAGGCGGCCATCATGGGCAAGCGCGACGAGCTGCGCGGGCTGAAGGAAAACGTCATCGTCGGCCGGCTGATCCCAGCCGGTACCGGCATGGCCTTCCACGAAGCACGCAAGGCGAAAGAAGCGATGGACGACGCCGAGCGCCGCGCGATCGCGCAGCAGGAAGCCGAGGAACTGGCTTCGGCGCAACTGGCGAGCCTGGACGCCGCGGCGGGTGAAACGACCGAGTAGGCGATTTCGCGCCTCCGCGAAAGGCCGCCTTCGGGCGGCCTTTCTTTGGTCGGTTCAGGTTCGGCACGCGACCCTGCAAGCGTCAATGCCGCCGCAAGCTCAAACGTGAGCCGCGGCGCAATGCACTTTCCAAGTTCATGACTTGCTGCCTTGAATTCTGAACTGCTCGGGCGTGCAATCCAGACCGTCGTTCTTCACGATATAGATCGCGCGAGGTCCATCTGTGTCGGTGATTGCAGCGTGAAATACCAACGTACGGCCATCGCGAGAAAAGTGAATTTTGCGCTCATCCAGCCAGCGTCCACCGACATCACACCGGCGGGTTCCGTTGAAGATTTCCATCGTGCCGAATGTTCTTCCGTCGGGATCGTAATGGTTGTGTGTGCGCACGCAGGTGAGCGGGCTCTTGTCCGCGCACCTGATGACCCAGGTCGATGGGTCCACAAGCGCTTGCAGCCCTGCCGGCAGCTTTCCTTGGAATACCCTGAAGCGGAGGGTCGGCTCCAGCAGGAACACCGAGCCTTGGACTTGGTCGAGCGGGGCCGCTAGGCCGTAGAGCATGTCGTTGTACAGGGACTTTTTCCCGCCCTGGAGCCGGCGCCACTGGCTGGTGCGTTCACCCGGCTCCACACCTTCGAGGAAGACGTAGTTCCCGTCGCTGACTTCCAGCGGGAAGCGCATGACAGACGCGCTCTTGTACAGCAGCGTCGGCACGTCTGCGTTCAGATCGATGCGCAGCAACTCGCTCCCTTCGTCGTTGCGGGTGGTCACGAGCACATGGTCTTCGCTGCGGCTCCAAGCGGTCGTGAACGTGTCGGCAGGCAAAGTCACGTCGCGCACGGACGCCACGGTCTTACCCGACAGCGTCAGCAGCTTGCCCTGTGTCTTGTTCGCGCTCTCGCGCCAGGACACGAGCAAGCGCTTGCCGTTCGGGCTCAGCGCCATCTCCGTCGTCGGGGGTATGCCGCCAGTCGGGTCATTGAACCGCTGTGGCTCATACGCGCACCCCGCCGCCAGAGCGAATGTCAACACGCAGGCGGTCAGCGCAAGCCGTCGCATCCGGTTTGGCGCGGGTCGCGTCACGCTACGTCTACCGCTTGCAGGGTTCATGTGTGACCTCCAACGACAGGACAGACCTGCGCTACGTCAGCGCGCGCGTTCACGCGCGGACTGTTTGTGTACCTTGAAGTCCTCGAAGCTCAGCGCCGCGGTACCGGCGCCATCGACGGTTCCCAGTCCACGGGCCTGAGCACGATCAGGCCGCGCCCGCGTGCTCTGCGGGCCAGACGCAACAGTGCGCGGTCGCGCGTGAACAGCCACTCTGCGCCGTTGGCCAATGCGAGGTCGATGAAGATCTGGTCGTCGGGATCGCTGCAGCGGAGTGGCTGACCCGGCGGCGCTGCAAGGTCGACCATCTGCGCATGGCGATCGAATGCTCGCGCAATGGCAGCCCGATCGGGCTGCCAGGCGGACGCGACGCCGCGACCCAGCACATGTTCAAGCTCGTCGCGCATGGGTTGCGAAGTAAGCCAGCGCAAACTACCGCTCTCGATGGCCGTGGCCAGCGCCGCGCTGCCGGGGTCGCGAAAGACGAGCCAGTCGAGCACGACTTGGGTGTCGACTACGGCTTGCTGCGCTCCGCGGTCGGCGGCGGCGGAGCGAATCGCGGAGCTGTGCATGGCGTGCTGGCGGGCGGGTCGCGTAGGGGCAGAGGCAGTGAGTTTGCGGCACAGTGAGCGTTGCCCTTGCGACTGTGGGTTCGCACGAATATAATCAAAAGCTTTTCGGCAGACTCTGCTGCGCTCTTTGTCGGGCGGCTCACCGGTTTGGCTGTGCGCGATCACGCGCTCGCCCCTCGAACCGGCTTCGAGCCCGTCTCACCCAGGACGCCCGGCTTCTCCCGAACTGACAGCGCCGCGCGCGAGCCGGTGCGGGTGTGAATTCAAACGGGAACCAGTAAACATGCCAACCATCAACCAGCTCGTGCGTCACGGCCGCAAGGTCGAAATCACGAAGTCCAAGTCGCCGGCCATGCAGGGCAGCCCGCAGCGCCGCGGCGTGTGCACACGCGTGTACACGACGACGCCGAAGAAGCCGAACTCGGCGCTGCGCAAGGTCGCCAAGATCCGCCTCACCAACGGCTTCGAGATCATCTCCTACATCGGCGGCGAAGGCCACAATCTGCAGGAGCACAGCGTGGTGCTCGTGCGCGGCGGCCGCGTCAAGGACTTGCCGGGCGTGCGCTACCACATCGTGCGCGGCTCGCTCGACTTGCAGGGCGTGAAGGATCGCAAGCAGTCGCGCTCGAAGTACGGCGCCAAGCGTCCCAAGAAGGCCTGACGGCCGACGGGTCCGAATCCGGGCCCGGTTCTCGTCGCTGCCTGGCATCTTGCCGGGCCGACACATTGCGGTGGCCTGCGGGCCGCCGAGTAAGTGGAGAGCCCGTTTGGGTTTTCCGCGGCGCGGGCCAAACCCCTGCGCCAACTGAAGCCAAAGGAAGAGTGAAATGCCTCGTCGTCGCGAAGTACCCAAGCGTGAGATCCTGCCGGACCCGAAGTTCGGCAACGTCGATCTGTCCAAGTTCATGAACGTGGTGATGGAGTCCGGCAAGAAGGCCGTGGCCGAACGCATCATTTACGGCGCGCTGGAGCAGGTCGAGAAGAAGTCGGGCAAGGACCCGCTCGAAGTGTTTGTCGTCGCCTTGAACAACGTCAAGCCGATGGTCGAAGTCAAGTCCCGCCGCGTCGGCGGTGCGAACTACCAGGTTCCCGTGGAAGTTCGCCCGGTTCGCCGCGTCGCGCTGGCAATGCGCTGGCTCAAGGAATCGGCGCGCAAGCGCGGCGAGAAGTCGATGGCGCTGCGCCTCGCGAACGAACTGCTCGAAGCTAGCGAAGGCCGCGGCGGCGCGATGAAGAAGCGCGACGAAGTGCACCGCATGGCCGAGGCCAACAAGGCCTTCTCGCACTTCCGCTTCTGACGTAGTTTTTGTAGTGCCGCCCCGGCGGGTCCGCAAGGGCCGGCCCGGGCCGCTGTTCGCACCTGGAGTGACATCATGTCCCGCAAGACCCCCATCGAGCGCTACCGCAACATCGGTATCTCGGCCCACATCGACGCCGGCAAGACGACGACGACCGAGCGCATCCTGTACTACACCGGTGTCAATCACAAGATCGGCGAAGTGCACGACGGCGCGGCCACGATGGACTGGATGGAGCAGGAGCAAGAGCGCGGCATCACCATCACCTCGGCGGCGACGACGTGTTTCTGGAAGGGCATGGACCTGACCCTGCCCGAGTACCGCATCAACATCATCGACACCCCCGGCCACGTCGATTTCACGATCGAGGTCGAGCGCTCGATGCGCGTGCTCGACGGCGCGTGCATGGTCTATTGCGCGGTCGGCGGCGTGCAGCCGCAGTCGGAGACCGTCTGGCGCCAGGCCAACAAGTACAAGGTGCCCCGCCTCGCGTTCGTCAACAAGATGGACCGCACCGGCGCGAACTTCCTGAAAGTCTACGAGCAGATGAAGGTCCGCTTGAAGGCGAACCCGGTGCCCATCGTGCTGCCCATCGGCGCCGAAGACACGTTCACCGGCGTGGTCGACCTTTTGAAGATGAAGGCCATCATCTGGGACGAAGCCTCGCAGGGCATGAAGTTCAATTACCAGGAGATCCCTGCCGAGTTGCTCGCCGACGCGCAGAAGTGGCGCGAGAACATGGTCGAGGCGGCTGCCGAGGCCAGCGAAGATCTGATGAACAAGTACCTCGAGTCGGGCGAGCTGAGCGAGGCCGAAATCAAGCTCGGCCTGCGCACGCGCACCATCGCCGCCGAGATCCAGCCGATGCTGTGCGGCAGCGCGTTCAAGAACAAGGGCGTGCAGCGCATGCTCGACGCGGTGGTCGAATTCATGCCGTCGCCGATCGACGTGCCGCCGGTGCCGGGCCACGACGACGACGACAAGGAAGTGGTGCGCCGCGCCGACGACGACGAGAAGTTCGCCGCGCTCGCGTTCAAGCTGATGACCGACCCCTACGTCGGCCAGCTCACCTTTGTTCGCGTGTATTCGGGCGTGCTCAAGTCGGGCGACTCGGTCTACAACCCGATCCGCGGCAAGAAGGAACGCATCGGCCGGATTCTGCAGATGCACGCCAACCAGCGCGAAGAGATCAAGGAAATCCTGGCCGGCGACATCGCGGCCTGCGTCGGCCTGCGCGAAGTGACGACCGGCGAGACGCTGTGCGACCCGACCTCGATCATCACGCTGGAGAAGATGGTCTTCCCCGAGCCGGTGATTTCGCAGGCCGTCGAGCCCAAGACCAAGGCCGACCAGGAGAAGATGGGCATTGCGCTCGGTCGCCTGGCGCAGGAAGACCCGTCGTTCCGCGTCAAGACCGACGAAGAGTCGGGCCAGACCATCATCTCGGGCATGGGCGAGTTGCACCTCGAAATCATCGTCGACCGCATGAAGCGCGAGTTCGGTGTCGAGGCCAACGTCGGCAAGCCGCAGGTGGCCTATCGCGAGACGATCCGCAAGCCGGTCTCCGACGTCGAAGGCAAGTTCGTTCGCCAGTCGGGCGGCAAGGGCCAGTACGGCCACGTCGTCCTCAAGATCGAGCCGCAGGCGCCCGGTAAGGGCTTCGAGTTCGTCGACGCGATCAAGGGCGGCGTCGTTCCGCGCGAGTTCATCCCTGCCGTCAAGAAGGGCGTCGAAGAATCGCTGCCCAACGGCGTGCTGGCCGGCTATCCGGTGGTCGACGTGAAGGTCACGCTGACCTTCGGTTCGTACCACGAAGTCGACTCGAACGAGAACGCCTTCAAGATGGCGGCGTCGTTCGGCTTCAAGGACGGTTGCCGCAAGGCGAGCCCGGTGATCCTCGAGCCGATGATGGCCGTGGAAGTGGAAACGCCGGAAGACTACGCCGGCGGCGTGATGGGCGACCTCTCGTCGCGGCGCGGCATGGTGCAGGGCATGGACGACATGCCCGGCGGCGGCAAGATCATCAAGGCCGAAGTGCCGCTCTCCGAGATGTTCGGTTACTCGACCACGCTGCGCTCGATGAGCCAGGGCCGGGCGACCTACACGATGGAGTTCAAGCACTACAGCGAAGCGCCCAAGAACGTTTCCGAGGCGATCATCACCGCAAGAGGCAAATAACAGAAACCTTGAGGGGCGCCCTTGGGTACCCCGCTCTCGTCTCCTATTTCTTGGTCTTCGACGGAGTTCCGTTCGCTGCCAGTGGCGAACGAATCAACACCCCGGCGGAGACCTTAAACCAGCCACTGGCATCGCTCTTTATCCGGAGATTTTGAAAATGGCAAAAAGCAAATTTGAACGCACCAAGCCGCACGTGAATGTGGGGACGATTGGACACGTGGACCACGGCAAGACGACGCTGACGGCGGCGATCACGAGCGTGCTGAGCAAGTTGTACGGCGGCGAAGCCAAGGCCTACGACCAGATCGACGCGGCGCCCGAAGAGAAGGCGCGCGGCATCAC
>CAIKUF010000013.1 GCA_903830565.1 uncultured bacterium
CGAGCTTGCCGTCCTCGGTCTTCGGCGCAGCCCAGGCTTCCCAGCGGTAGGGCTCGCCGAGGATGTGGCTGTAGCGCCTGCCCTCCAGCGCGGCTTCGGCGGCCTTGTCTTCCTCCAGCGCGTCGAGGTACTTCAGGAACAGCAACCACGACGATTGTTCGGTGTAGTCCAGTTCGCTGGTGCAGCCGGCGTCCTTATGCGGGATGTCGTCGATGTTCTTGAAGGTCTGCTCGAACATGGGTGGCGCTGCCCTTTGCGCCGCGGCCGGCGACGAGGGCCGGAGTTTGCACCATGGGCCAGCGGCCGCGTACCGCCGACGGTGCACGCGGGGCGCTGATCGCGCATTCGGACCACGCTCCCCCGCGCCCGGCAAGGGATAGCGCGGAATGCGAACATTGCCGCCACGCCGACGCGACTTTCTCGCGCGGCGCGCAACGATGATCGAACCGACACCTCTCGCCAGCCCTTCTCCGATGAGCGCCGCCGGCTTCGGCGCCAACGCCGAGGCTTGGCGCCTGCGCCTCTCGGCGCTCGAATTCGTCGATGCCTCCGACAACGCTTCGGCAGCCCGCGATGCGCAGCGCCTGGGCCCGTTGGTCGCGCAGGGATGGGACTTTCTGGAGCCGCTTCCGCTGCGCTCCGCGCGCAACGCCGCCGAACGCGCGGCCGGCGATCTCATCGTGCGCACGATGGCGGATGCGACCCTGCGCTTCGCCCGCCGCCACCGCGAGACGACCTACCGCCTGCTCACGGACGATCTTCGGCTGGCGGTGCGCGCCGAGGAGCTGCTGTGGCGCGCAGCCGAGCGCTGGCCGGGCCTGGTGCCGACGCGCGCCGAGTGCGCAGCCGAAGCGCGCCGCATGCAAAAGGACAAGGACGGGCGCGAGATCGCGCAAGGCATGCTGCTCTCGCAGTGGCTCGCCGAGCCGCGCATCGGCAGGCACTTGGCGCTCGCGATGTTGCGGCCGACGGAAGAAGCGGTGCAGCGCCTGGACGAATTCGTCGCCCGCGGCAACCTCGACCTTGGGCCAGTGCACATCGAAGCGCGCGACGGTTGCGGCTACCTGCACTTTCGCCATCCGCGCTTTCTCAACGCCGAGGACGACGAGACGCTCGGCCCGCAGGAGGTCGCGGTCGATCTGATCCTGATGCATCCGGGGCTGCAGATGGGCGTGCTGCGCGGCGACCCGGTGCTGCACGCCAAGCACGCCGGGCGCCGCGTGTTCTCGGCCGGGCTGAACCTGACGCGGCTTTATCGCGGCGAGATCCCCTACCTCTTCTACATGCTGCGCGACCTCGGGCTCGTGAACAAGCTCTACCGCGGCCACACAAAAGCCGGGTTCGACGCCGACGAACCGGAGGACACGATCGAGAAGCCGTGGCTCGCGGTCGTCGAATCGTTCGCGATCGGCGGCGGCTGCCAGTTGCTGCTGGTCGTGGACAGCGTGATCGCCGAGCACGGAGCCTGGCTCAGCCTGCCGGCGCGCAAGGAAGGCATCATCCCCGGCGCGGCCAACCTGCGCCTGCCGCGCTTCGTCGGCGAGGCGGTTGCGCGGCAAGCGATCATGTTCGATCGACAGTTCAAGGTCGACGAGCTGGCCGCCGCGGCGCTGGTGAGCCGTGTTCATCCGTCCGCCGAGATCGAGGCCGCAATGCTGGAGCAGGTGCGCCAGGCCGTCGGCTCGGGCATGGTCAGCGCCAGCGGCAACCGCAAGGCGCTGCGCGTGCAGACCGAGCCGCTGGACCGCTTTCGCGAGTACATGGCGCTGTACGCGCGCGAGCAGGCTTGGTGCCACCTCAGCCCGCAACTGATCGCCAACCTCGAGCGCCACTGGCAGGCGCAGTCGCGTCAACCCTAAGACACCGGTGCCGTCTATGCCCGAAACTACGCCTTGCCGACAACCCAACGCGAAGGCTGCGCCATGAACCACTTGAGCGGCATCGACGCCGCGTTCCTGCACCTCGAAACGCCCGAGATGCCCATGCACGTGGGCTCGCTGAACGTGCTTGAGCTGCCGCCCGGCTACAGCGGTGATTTCTACGAGGACGTGAAGGCCTGCCTGGCCGCGCGGCTGCACCTCGCGGACGTGTTCACGCGCAAGCTCGCGCTGATGCCCTTCGACCTTTCCAACCCGGTGTGGGTGGAAGACGAAGACATCGACCTCGACCACCACGTGCGCCACATCACGCTGCCCCAGCCGGGCAGCAACAGCCAGTTGCAGCAGTACGTGGCGCGCCTGCATTCGACGCTGCTCGACCGCAGCCGCCCGCTGTGGGAGTTCTTCGTCATCGACGGCCTGCGCAGCGGCGAAGTCGCGCTCTACGTCAAGGTGCACCACGCGCGACTGGACGGCCAGGCCGGCATCGCGCTCGGGCGCGCGATCTTCGATGTCGAGCCCAGCGGCCGGCGCATCAAGCCGCCGCGCGCGAAGCTGCGCCGCAACCAGTACCAGCTCGGCGTGGCCGAGCTGCTGGGCGCGGCCATCAGCAATACGGCGCAGCAGGTCGTGAAGCTGATCAAGTCGGTGCCGGCGATCGCGCGCGCGGCGAGTAGCCTGCTGCTGCCCGAGAAGGACGAGAACGGCCAGCGCCATTGGTCGCTGCCGAAGACGCTGGACCTGTTCGCCCCGCGCACGTCGCTGAACGTGGCGATCACCAATCAGCGCCGCTTTGCCGCGCGCACGGTGCCGCTGGCCGAGGTGAAGGAGATCGCCAAGCGCGCCGGCGTGTCGCTGAACGACGTCGTCATGGCCACCGTCGCCGGCGCGCTGCGCGACTATCTCGTGGGCCATCGCGAGCTGCCTGCCAAGTCGCTCTCGGCCGCGGTGCCGGTGAGCCTGCGCAGCGCGGGCGACGAGTCCGCCAACAACCAGGTCAGCATGGTCATCATGACGCTGGCCACCGACATCGCCGACCCGCTCGAGAGGCTGAAGAAGATTGCCGAAGCGTCGAGCAACACCAAGGCCATGGTCGGGCGCGTGAAAGCCGCCATCCCGACCGACTTTCCGATGCTCGCCGCGCCCTGGCTGATGTCGGGCCTGGCGTCGCTGTACGGCCGCTCGCGCCTGGCCAACATCCTGCCGCCGGTGGCCAACCTCGTGATCTCCAACGTGCCCGGCGTGCAAACCCAACTCTACTTCGCGGGGGCGAAGATCATCAGCTACTACCCGGTGTCGATACCGGCGCACGGCCTGGCGCTGAACATCACCGTCGAGAGCTACAACGGGCGCCTCGACTACGGTCTGATCGCCTGCCGGCGCGCACTGCCCGACATCGCCGACCTGGCCGATTCGCTGCTGGCCGAGCACCGCAAGCTGCTCACGCTGCTGCGGCCCGCTGAAACGCCCGCGGCCGGTGTGGAGGCCGCGCCGCCGCGGGTCGCTGCCCCGGCGGCCAAGCCCGCGCCTTCGCGCCGCCGCACAGCGCCGCGCCGACCCGAGGTGGCCCGTGTCGCGGCCCGCGCCGAGTCGGCCCCACGCAGGCGCGCGGCCAAGGCTGCCTGAGGGCTGGCGCTAGGAGCGTGGGCGGCATCCTGCAACTGAGGGTTAGCCAAGAGCCCTCGCTGACCTGGATCAACACGCGCCCATCGCTTCGGCGCAGACTCCCTGCGTGAGGGACCCTCGAACCGAGGTCTCAATGAGCTTGACAGGGTCGGTCACCCTGCTGGCAACGGCAGCTTCGCCACCCGCTACACGCAGGTGAAACCATGAAGCGACAGTTCGCCGTTGCGACCGCCTTGCTGGCCTTGTGCGGTGCTGCGTACGCGCAGTCCAACGAGGATCTCAAGTCCATGCTGGACCAAGCCCTGAAGACGATTCAGGACTTGCAGGGCCGCGTCAAGGCCCTCGAACAGCAACAGCCCCCACCCGCCAGCGCGCCAGCTCCCGCCACGGCTGCCGCTTCGGCCCCTGCAAGCTGGGGCGCACCCCTGGTCTCGGTCGGGTCGCAGGCAGAGAAGGGAGCGCCCGACGCCGACAAGGCCAGGGTCGAGTTCTACGGCCAGGCGATGCTCGACGCGATCTACGACTCCAAACGCATGAACCCGCAGTGGAATGCGACCGAGCGACCATCGCAGATTCCGGTCAACTGCCCGGGCGACCCCGGTTGCGGCAAGGATGGCGCGACGGTCTTCAGCATCCGCCAGTCGAGTCTCGGCTTCAAGGGCTTCATCCCCACATCGCTCGGCCTGATCAAGACCGACCTCGCCTTCGACCTCTTCGGCTCGGACGGCAGTACGTCGATCCACTGGCTGCGTGCCTGGGCCGAGATCGGCATGTTCGGCATCGGCCAGACCTATTCGAACTTCATGGACTACGGCGTGTACCCGAACGTCATCGACTACTGGGGTCCGAGCGGCATGGTCTTCTTGCGCAACCCGCAGTTGCGCGTCACACCGTGGAGCAAGGACGGCATGAGCCTCGCGTTCTCGCTCGAAGCGCCGAACTCGGCGCTCGACACCGGCAAGATCAGCCAGGTCGCGCCCGAGTTCGGCGCCGGCTTTACCGGCTGGAACCGCTTGCCGGATGCGGTCGGGTCCTTGCGACTCGACGGCGACTGGGGTCACCTCAAGGCGGCGGCCATCGTGCGTCAGGTCGGCTACCAGAACACGCTCACGCCCGAGGGCAATCCATCGGGTCACAAGACCGGCTACGGCCTGAACCTCACCGGCGGGTTCACGGTCTTCGGCAAGGACCAGATCAACCTTCAACTCGCTGCCGGGCGGGCGATCGCGAGCTACATGAACGACGGCGGCGTCGACCTCGCGCCGGGCCAGGGGCTGCGCGCCGAGACCGTGCCGTCGATCGGCTGGCTGGCCTACTACAGCCACGCCTGGTCCGACAAGTGGAGCAGCACCGTCGGCTTCTCGCAGCACCAGCAGAACAACACCGACGGCCAGCTCGCCACCGCCTTCCGTCGCGGCAGCTACGGCAACGTGAATCTGCTGTACACGCCGGTCAAGAACGTGCTCACCGGCCTCGAATTCGTGTGGGGCGAGTTGCAGCAAAAGGGCGGCGATTCGGCGACCGACTACCGGCTGCAGTTCTCGACCCAGGTCACGTTCTGATTCAGGAGATTCCAGCATGCAGTTCAAGGCGCATTTCCCTATCCTGATCGCGCACCGCGACGTCGGCAAACAAAGCGTCGCCGGCGTACGCCTGCGCCAGATCCAGCACGAGCTGGAGCAATGCGGCTGGAAGACCATCGTCGTCGACAACGAAGACGACGCCGGCATCGTCGCCGGCGTGCATCGCGGTCTGGCCGCGGTACTCTTTCGTGCCGAGTTCGCGCAGAACCACGCGCAGGAGGCGAAGCGCTTCGTCGATCTGATGGACACGGTGCACCAGCGCGCGCCGGGCCTGCCGATCATTGCCCTGGGTGAGAACGCGATGATGAAGGGCACGTCGCCGCAGGCGGTGCCGGCGCTGCGCAACTTGCACAGCATCCTCTACCTGTACGAAGACACGGTGTCCTTCCTCGCGCGGCAGATCATGCGTGCCGCCGACGACTACCTCGAGAACCTGCTGCCGCCCTTTTTCAAGGCGCTGGCGCATCACGCCGAGCGCTCGGCCTACTCGTGGCACACGCCGGGGCATGCCGGCGGCGTCGGCTTTCTGAAGTCGCCGGTCGGCTACGCGCTGCACGAGTTCTTCGGCGAGAACACGGTGCGCTCGGACCTCTCGATCTCGGTCCCCGAGCTCGGCTCGCTGCTCGACCACACCGGGCCGGTCAAGGACGCCGAAACCTACGCGGCCAAGGTCTTCGGCGCCGACCACACCTACTTCGTCACCAACGGCACCTCGACCGCGAACAAGATCGTCTGGCATTCGATGGCCGGGCAAGGCGACCTCGTGATCGTCGACCGCAACTGCCACAAGTCGCTGCTGCACTCGCTGATCATGACCGGCGCGACGCCGATCTACTTCACGCCGGCGCGCAACGACTACGGCATCATCGGCCCGATCGGCCTCGATCAATTCTCGCCCGAGGCGATCAAGAAGAAGATCGCCGCCAGCCCGATCGCGCGTGGGGCCAAAGGCCGGGTGCGCATCGCCGTCGTCACCAACTCGACCTACGACGGCCTTTGCTACAACGCCGAGAAAATCA
Organism: uncultured bacterium; assembly: GCA_903830565.1. GTDB lineage: Bacteria > Pseudomonadota > Gammaproteobacteria > Burkholderiales > Burkholderiaceae_C > CAIKUF01. The sequence goes on from CAIKUF010000013.1 coordinate 6,106, forward strand.
AGGCCGCGGTTGCCGACCAGGTCGATGCGCTGCACTTCGACGAAGCCTGGTACGCCTACGCCGCGTTCCACGAGTTCTACGCCGGCCGCCACGCGATGGGCGTGCCGCGCGGCCACCCGCGCGCCGACCACACGCTCGTCTTCGCGACGCAGTCGACGCACAAGTTGCTGGCCGCGTTCTCGCAGGCGTCGATGATCCACATCCAGGAATCCGTGAAGCGCAAGATCGACACCGCGCGTTTCAACGACGCCTTCATGATGCACGGCTCGACCTCGCCGCACTACGGCATCATTGCCTCGCTCGACGTCAGCTCGGCGATGATGGACGGCGCCAGCGGGCGCTCCATCGTGCAGGAAACGCACGACGAGGCGATGCACTTCAGGCGCGCGCTGAAGGCGATCGGCGGCAACTTCAAGCGCGGCGACTGGTGGTTCAAGGTCTGGCAGCCCGACGGCCTGGATCTGGACAAGGCGCCGAAGACCGTCGACTGGGTGCTGGCCCCAAAGGCCACCTGGCACGGCTTCCCGGGCCTCGCTGACGACTACGTGATGCTCGACCCGATCAAGGTCACGCTGCTCACGCCGGGCCTCGGCAAGGGCGCCAAGCTCGGCAAGAGCGGCATCCCGGCGGCGGTCGTCAGCAAGTACCTGTGGGAGCGCGGGCTGGTGGTCGAGAAGACGGGTCTTTACAGCTTCCTGATCCTGTTCTCGCTCGGCATCACGCGCGGCAAGTGGAGTTCGATGGTCGATGCGCTGGTCGACTTCAAGGCCGACTACGACAGCAACGCGCCGCTGGCGAAAACGCTCCCGAGCGTTGCCGCGGCGGGCAGCCACGCCTACGCCGGCTGGGGCTTGCGCGACCTGTGCGACGCCTTGCATGGCTGCTACCGCGACAACGACACCGCGCAGGCGATGAACGCGATGTACACCGAACTGCCCGAACCGGCGATGAAACCCTCCGACGCCTACGACCGCCTGGTGCACGGGCGCGTCGAGCCGGTACCGATCGAGGCGCTGAAGGGCCGCACCGCCGCCGTGATGATCGTTCCCTATCCGCCGGGCATACCGCTCATCATGCCGGGCGAACGCTTCGGCACCGAATCGATCGTCGAGTACCTCAAGTTCGCGCGCGATACCGACGATCGCTTCCCCGGTTTTGAGGCCGACATCCACGGCCTGCGCTTTGCCGTCGACAAGAAGGGGCACAAGACCTGGCTGGTCGACTGCGTGAAGGAATAGGCGCGAACTGCAAGAGCACAGGAGATCGATCTCATGTTGGATTCCGCCAAAGGGTCGCTCAGGCCACGCGCGCTGATCATCGACGACGGGCTGGGCCGGCCCGACACCACGCTCGGCCGGGCGACCGAAAGCCTGGCCGCCGCGCTGGCCGCAGGCGGCATCGACATCGCCCGCGCGCTGTCGTTCGAGGACGGCAGCGCGATCGCGAGCAGCGACGCCTCGATCAGCGCGGTGCTGATCAATTGGGACATCGGCGCCGACGATGCCGCCACGCACGCGAAGGCGACCGCGTTGCTGCACAAGCTGCGCGAACGCCACGAGACGGTGCCGGTGTTCCTGCTCGCCGATCGCCAATCCGCCCGCGGCTCGATCACCATCGAGGTCGCCGAGTTGATCGACGAATTCGTCTGGCTGCTGGAAGACACCGCGGCCTTCATCGCCGGACGCGTCAGCGCGGCGATCGACCGCTATCGGGCCCAATTGCTGCCGCCCTACGCGCGGGCACTGGCGCGCTACGCCGCGCTGCGCGAGCACTCGTGGTCGGCCCCCGGGCACCAGGGCGGCGTTGCGTTCACCAAGCTGCCGGTCGGTCGCGCCTTCTTCGACTTCCTGGGCGAGAACGTCTTTCGCATCGACATGGGCATCGAGCGCGGAGACCTCGGCTCGCTGCTCGACCACACCGGGCCCGTCGCGCAGAGCGAGCAATACGCCGCGCGCGTCTTCGGCGCGCACCGCAGCTATTCGGGCGTGGTCGGCACCTCGGGGTCCAACCGCAGCATCATGCAGGCGTGCATGAACGAGGACGACCTCGTGATCGTCGATCGCAACTGCCACAAGTCGATCGAGCAGGGCCTGATCCTGACCGGTGCGCGCCCCGTCTACATGCTGCCGTCGCGCAACCCCTACGGCATCATCGGGCCGATCGCGCCGACGCAGATGGAGCCCGAGGCGCTGCGCGCGCAGGCCGCGGCCAGCCCGCTGAGCGCCGCCTTCGCCGACCGCAAGCCGGTCTACTCGGTGCTCACCAACTGCACCTACGACGGCCTTTGCTACAACGCCGAGCGGGCGCAGGACCTGCTCGCGCAGAGCTGCGACCGCATCCACTTCGACGAGGCGTGGTACGCCTACGCGCGCTTCAACCCGATGTACGAGCATCACTACGCGATGCGCGGCGACCCGGCGCTGCACCAGGGCCCGACAGTATTCGCGACCCACTCGACGCACAAGCTGCTCGCCGCGCTGTCGCAAGCGTCGTACATCCACGTGCGCGACGGCCGCGGCGCGATCGATCATCAGCGCTTCAACCAAGCCTACATGATGCACACGACGACCTCGCCGCTGTACGCGATCGTGGCCTCGAACGACATCACGGCGGCGATGATGACCGGCTCCGGCGGGCGCTCGCTGACGCAGGAGGTGATCCAGGAGGCAGTCGACTTTCGCCAGGTGGCGGCGCGCATCGAACGCCATTTCGCCGACCAGGGCGATTGGTTCTTCAAGCCGTGGAACGCCGAGACCGTGCTCGACCCGGCGAGCGGGCGCCGGTTCGCATTCGCGGAGGCACCGTCGGATCTGCTGTGCACGCAGCAGCAGCCGTGGGTGCTGCAGCCCGGCGACGCCTGGCACGGCTTTGGCGATATCGCGGCCGACTGGTGCATGCTCGACCCGATCAAGGTCAGCTTGCTCGCGCCGGGCATCGGCCCCGACGGCCAGCTCGCGCAGAGCGGCGTTCCGGCGGCCGTGGTCAGTGCCTTCCTGTCGCGCATCGGTATCGTGCCGACGCGGGTGACCGACTTCCAGTTGATGTTCCTGTTCTCGATCGGCATCACCAAGGGCAAGTGGGGCACCCTCATCACGACGCTGCTCGCGTTCAAGCGCCACTACGACGCCAACGATCGCGTCACCGAAGTCCTGCCCGAGATCGCCGCCAAGCACTCCGAGCGTTATGCAAACGTCGGTCTGCGCGATCTTGGCAACGAAATGTTTGAGTTCCTGCGCACACAGCGGCCGGGGGAACTGCTCAATCGCGCCTACGAGACACTGCCCACGCCCACGTTGACACCGCGCCAGGCCTACCAGCGCCTGGTCGCGGGCGACGTCGAGACCGTGGCGGTGGACAGGCTCGCAAATCGCACCGCCGCCAATGCCGTGATGCCTTACCCGCCGGGCATCCCGATGCTGATGTCCGGCGAAAGCTTCGGCGGCGACGACTCGCCGCAGATCGGATACCTGCGCTGCCTGGAGAGTTGGGACCGCCGCTTCCCCGGCTTCGAGCACGTCACCGAGGGCGCCGAGGTGAAGGGCGGCACCTACCACGTGCTGTGCACACGATAAGCGGCCTGCCAAGGAGTACGCGTCATGGCTGAACAAAAGAAGATGACCCTCGTGCAGCTGACGGTGCTCGTCGCCGTCAACATGATGGGTTCGGGCATCATCATGCTGCCCGCCAACATGGCACAGGTCGGTGCGATCTCGCTGCTTTCGTGGGGCGTCACCGCGATCGGCTCGATGGCGATCGCCTACGGCTTCGCGCAGGCGGGCCTGTTCAACCAGCGGCCGGGCGGCATGTCGGCGTACGCGGAAGACGCCTACGGCAAATCGGGCTACTTCATCGTCTTCCTGCTCTACTTCTTCTCGCTCGCGATCGGCAATGTCGCGATCGCGATCTCGGCCGTCGGCTACCTGGCGGTGTTCATGCCCTGGTTGTCGTCGACGCCGATCGCGACCTGCATCGGCGTCATTGCGCTGGTCTGGCTGAGCACGGTCGCCAACTTCGGCGGCCCGAGCGTGACCGGCAAGATCGGCGCCGTCACGGTGTGGGGCGTCATCATTCCGGTCGCGGGCCTGTCCGTCATCGGCTGGTTCTGGTTCAGCGCCGACACCTTCGGCGCGGCCTGGAATCCGCACGGAATGAGCATCGGCAAGGGCATGTCGTCGAGCATCGCGCTCACGCTGTGGGCCTTTCTCGGCATGGAGTCGGCGGCGCAGAACTCCAATGCGGTCGAAAACCCCAAGCGCAATGTTCCGCTGGCCTGCATGCTGGGCACGCTGGGCGCGGCGGTCGTCTACATTCTGTCAACGACAGTGATCCAGGGCATCGTGCCGAACGCCGAACTGGCCAAGTCGACCGGGCCGTTCGGCCTGGCCTACGCGAAGATGTTCAACCCGGCGGTCGGCTCGGTCATCATGGGGCTGGCGGTGATGGCCTGCATCGGCTCGCTGCTCGGCTGGCAGTTCACGATCGCGCAGACCGCCAAGTCGGCCGCAGACGAGCGCATGTTCCCGGCCGTGTTCGCCAAGGTGAACCGCATGTCGGCGCCGGTGGTCGGCATGATCATCATGGGCGTCGTGCAGACGGTGATGGCGCTGTCGACGATCTCGCCCACGCTGGCCGAGCAGTTCAACGCCCTCGTCAACCTGGCCGTCGTGACCAACGTCGTGCCCTACATCATCTCGCTCTCGGCGCTGATGGTGATGATGCAAAAGGCCAAGGTGACGCAGGGCGTCTACCGCCGCAACGTCGCCGTCGCGCTGGTCGCGATGCTCTACTCGGTCTATGCCATCGACGCGTCGGGCAAGGACGCGGTGATGGGCGGCATGCTCGTGCTCGCGCTCGGCTTCGTCGTCTACGGCTTCCTCGCCCCGCGCTTTGCCACCGCGGCCGACCCGGAACGGGCCGCCTGAGCGCCATGCGACCGCGAAAGGAATCCACCATGCATCACGCTTTCATGCATCCCACCCGTCGTGCGCACCGGCTGTACGCTGCGCTGATCGGCTCGCTGCTCTGGCTCGGTTTGGTTGCACCCGCGCTCGCGGAGGGCACGCTGGACAAGGTCAGGACCAGCGGCACGCTGACCTTGGGCTACCGCGCTGACACGCAGCCGTTCTCGTTCGCCGACGCGACGGGCAAGCCCGACGGCTATTCGGTCGCGCTTTGCCGGCGGGTCTTCGACGCGGTGAAAACCGAGTTGAAGCTGCCCGCGCTGAAAGCAGAGTGGGTGGCGGTCACACCCGCCAACCGCTTCGAGGCTCTGCAGAGGGGCCAGATCGACTTGTTGTGCGGTGCTGCCTCGCCGACCCTCGGCCGTCGCGCCATCGTCGATTTCTCAATCTTGATCTTCGACTCCGGCATCGGCGCGATGGTGCGTACCGACGCCGCCAAGCGGTTGCACGATGCGCTCGCCGGCCGCACGAACCCGACCATGCCTGTCTGGCGCGGTGCGCCCGGCGCGCTGACCCAGAAGGTCGTGTTTGCGGCGGTCGCCGGATCGACCGTCGAGCATTCGCTGATCGAAGCGCTGGCAGCGCGGCGCATCGAGGCCACCGTCGCGCCCGTGCCCGACTATGCAAGTGGCACCCAGATGGTGCTGGACGGCCGCGCAGCGGCATTCTTCGGTGACCGGCCGGTGCTCCTCGACACTGCCAAGCGCAGCAGCTCGGCGGGCGAGCTGCTCGTCGTCGATCGGGTCTTCAGGCGCGAGCCGTTGGCATTGGCCGTGCGCAGAGGCGACGACGCGTTTCGTCTGGTCGTCGACCGCAGCCTGAGCGAGTTGTTCCGCTCGAAGGACTTTGCGCCCTTGTACGCCCGCTTCTTCGGCGCACCCGGTCCCAGCGCGCTCGCATTTTTCGAGTTGGTCGCCTTGCCGGATTAGGCGGAGCTCGACGACGCGCCACCCAGATGACGGGGATCTGATCCGACGCTCAGATCACGAGGCCGAAAATGCCGAGCACGGCAGCGACGGCGGTCGCGATCGGCCCGGCCATTCCGGCGACGGTCTTCGCCGCTTCGATCAAGCCTTGGCCCGTGACCTTGAGCATCGACTTGTCGGGCTTGGCCGCGGTGGCCGCCTTCGTGAGCGCTTCAGTCCGGTTGGCCACGCTCTCCTTGTCGGCGTCTTCCGGCAGTTTTTCCGCCAGCTGCTTGGCCTGGTCGTGCAATGCTTCGAGGGCAGTCTTGAGCTGCGAGTTGCCCACGCCGGAGATGATGTTGCCGGTGTTGACGAAGGTTCCGGCCACGTTGATGGGGCCGTAGTTCGGGCCGAGGATGGTCACGCGGTTGTCGTTCATGCTTGCTCCTGGAAGTACGATGGTGATGCGCTCGTCCGCATCGCGGTAGCTTTGGACCAGCCTCCGCGCGCGCTCACCGGATTGGCGCCGACGACCGAGGACGTCGGCCAGGGCCTGGCGCTCCGCGGGCGCGATCTGGTCGTAGATGTCGAAGATCCGGCGCAGCTCGCTTTGCTCGACCCCGAAGCGTTCGTCGGCGAAGAGGTCGAGGTCGGCGTGATTCAAGTACTGCTCGAATGCCGGCGTCGCGTCGTCGAGCAAGCCCCGGTTCGACGCCCGCAGCACTTGCGTCAGCACTTCGCGCTCGGCGTGCAGCCGGCACAGGTGCGTGCGCACCGCGCTGACGCGCTTGGCGTTGTCGCGCCATGCCGAATGCAGCCAGACGATGGGCAGGTCGGCATGGCTGATGCGCAGCGTCGCGTAGTCGACCTCGATCCGCGACGCGGCGTCCGCCTCGCCCAGCACCACGCGGCGCGCGCCGGGCGCGGCGGTGGCGACCTCGACTCGGGGAGGCTCATCCGCCGTGCCGTTGGTCTCGACCATCACCATCGGCCGCCCGCGCCGCAGCTTCATCAGGCGCACGCTGCCCGGCGTCTTCGCGAAGGTGGACGCCGCCGTGAGCGAGGCTTCGATGGCGGCGCCGGACTGGATCAAGGGCAGCGCCGGGCCGAACTCGCCGCGCAGTCGAACGCGAACCGGCATCTCGAGGACTCCCTGCACCAGGTCCATGGTCTGCTGCGCGTCGAGATCGGTCTTGAGGTCGAAACCGATGCCGACCTCCAATCGCCAAAGCGCCAGCCCGTCGGAGAAGAGGCGGCGTACGACCTGACGCGGCACAGCCTCTGCACGCGCGAACATCTCGGCGGTGAGCTCGGGAAGGCGAATGCCGTGGTCGACGCGCGCGAACCAGCCTTCGCCCGGCCACGTGGCGACGGTCAGGCTGCTCAGGCCGGGCCGTGTTCGAAGCGGCCCGAAACCGCGCACGAAGTCTGGCTCTACCGGGTCGGGCGCCAGCGACCAGTCGGGGCGGCGCTCCGTCTTGGAAGGTTCGACGACGAACGGGCGTAGGTCGGCCAGCGGAAATTGCACGAGGACGAGCATGGCGTTCGGCCGAGGTAGGAAGGGTCCCCCGCTACACGAGGATCGCAGGGGCGCACGGGTTTACCGAGGCACGACAACCGCGCACCACGATGCGGCCAGTCTGCGCGCCGGAGGGATGCGATGTCAAGCGGGCGACGGCGGGCGGCGGCATGCCCTCGTCGGCAGCGGAGTCGCGCGACCGCAGCGGGGCTTATACACTCAAGTTAGACGTTAGCTTTCAACACCGTCCTCCCAGCCGCGAGCCGGCAACTGGAAGGCGAGCGGAACAGTGCCGGTCTGCCCGGTGTGCATCAAGGCCAGCGGGATGACGGAAGACGACCTCATCGGAGACGCCGAAGTGGCTACCGTCAAGTCGGACGATGACCTGCCGCTCCGCCCAGACATGAAGACGCTGGCCCGGTGAGGCAGCCTGCTCGGACCGACGGAGACGGACCCTCACGCCGGCACGGGAACGCGCATCGGCCTACAGTGCGGGGCGTTCCAACCCCTGGAGACCTTCCCATGCCACGCACCGAGCCGTCCCTTGCCCTCGCCTTTTTCGTCCTCGCACTGGCCGGCTGTGCGTCGCCTGGCGCCAGCCATGATCATGCCGCGATGGGTGGCGGCCAGATGGCCATCGCCTCGCTGTCGCCGACCCAGGGCAACAACGTGCGCGGCCTCGTCGTGTTCCACGAGATGGACGGTCGCGTGATGGTGCACGCCAAGGTCAGCGGGCTCAAACCGAACAGCGAGCACGGCATGCACGTGCACGAGAACGGCAGTTGCGCCAGCACCGACGGCACCAGCGCGGGCGGCCATTTCAACCCCGACGCCAAGCCGCACGGCCCGCAGGGCGCACCCCACCACGCGGGTGACCTGCCGGCTCTGAAGGCCGATGCGAACGGCGTCGCCGACCAGAAGTTCACGCTCGTCGGGCCGACTGTCGCCGACGGCCCGACGAGCGTGGTCGGCCGTTCGGTGATCGTGCACGCGCAGGCGGACGACTACGCGACGCAGCCCACCGGCAACTCGGGCGCGCGCATCGCCTGCGGCGTGATCGCCGCGCACTGACCGCGTACCGGCCTCATTCGGATTCCAGTCCAAGACTGCGCAATTGCCGTGTCATCCCCGCGCAGGCGGGGATCCATGTGAACAACGAACCGCCGATGGATCCCCGCCTGCGCGGGGATGACGATGCGGCTGTGTTGATCCGAAATCGAAATCAATCCCAGACCCCAACCGCCGCCGGCAGCATGGTGCTGCCCTCGAACGTGAAGCCGGGCTCGCGGTCCTTCGCCAGCAGCAGCGGGCCGTCGAGGTCGACGAACTGCGCCCACGGCGTGAGCAGGAAGGCCGGCGCCATGCCGAGCGAAGTGCCGAGCATGCAGCCGACCATGAGCCCCAAGCCACTTGCGCGCGCCGCCTGCGCGACCGTGATCGCTTCGGTGAGGCCGCCGGTCTTGTCGAGCTTGAGGTTCACGAAGCGGTAGCGCCGCGCCACCGCGTCTAGGCCCTCGCGGCCGTGAAAGCTCTCGTCGGCGCACAGTGGCACCGGCGTCGCCAGGCCTTCGAGCAGGTCGTCGGTGCCCGCCGGCAGCGGCTGCTCGATCAACGCCACGCCCACCTCGGCGCAAGCAGCGAGGTTGCGCTCCAGCGTCGCTTCGGTCCACGACTCGTTCGCATCGACGATCAGCGCTGCCGCGGGCGCGGCCCGGCGCACGGCGCGGATGCGCTCGTCGTCGCCGATGCCGCCGAGCTTGACCTTGAGCAGCGGCCGGCTTGACGCGCGCTGCGCCGCCGCAGCCATCGCCGCAGGGTCAGCCAGGCTGAGCGTGAACGCGGTCACGACGGGCTGCGGCTGCGGCAACCCGGCCAATGCCCACACCGGCTGGCCGCTGGCGCGCGCGGCCAGGCTCCACAGCGCGCAGTCGAGCGCGTTGCGCGCCGCGCCGGCCGGCATCGCGGCAAGAAGGTCGGCGCGATCGGCGCCGCGCGCGACGGCGCCGGCCTGATCCTGCAGCGCCTGCACGACGCCTTCGACCGACTCGCCGTAGCGCGCATACGGAACGCACTCGCCGCGGCCGGTGACGCCGCCTCGCGTCACGCTGGCGACGACGACGACGGCCTCGGTCTTGGTGCCGCGCGCGATCGTGAAGCCGCCAGCGATCGGCCAGCGCTCCACCGCCACCGTGAGGCCGTCAGCCATTCGCTGTGCCGTGCGACGCGGATGCCGGAAATTCGGCCAGCAGTCGATCGACGATGGCCTCGACGCCGAAGCGCACCGGGTCGCTCGCTGGCAGACCGTGTTCGCTCGCCGCGGCGGCGAGCACGGAGCGGGCTTCGTCCTCGCCCAGCGCCTGCGTGTTGATCGCGATGCCCACCGGCCGGATGCCAGGGTTGGTCAAGCGCCCGCAGCGTACGGTGAGGTCGATGACTTCAGCGATGCTGGGCAGCGGCGTCTGCACGCCGCGCATCGTGGTGCGCGTCGGCTCGTGGCAGATGACGAAGGCATCGGCCTGCGCGCCATGCAGCAGGCCGAGCGAGACACCGGCGAACGAC
>CAIKUF010000014.1 GCA_903830565.1 uncultured bacterium
CCCCCGCAATGCAGCAGGTCACCGCGCCAACGGCGCCGAGCCAGACTCATCTGGCCCGCCCATCAAAGCGCGGTCTCGCAGCCAGATTTGTGCGCTGGATCACAACCGCCAACAGCCCGGGCAAGGCAGCGCGGGTGGCATCGACGGCCTGCGCCAGATCGAGCAGCAAGGCATCGTCGCTCGGCAAGCCGCCGCGCGGGCCGTCCGAGCGGCCGTGCCCGCGATGGTCGAACCCCGCCGCCTGCCAGCCCCAGGCATTGAGGCGTGCCGCCAGCGCCGCGTAGCGGCCGATGTGCTCGCCCAGACCATGAACGATCAAGACCGTGCCGCGCGCCGCCTGCGCCGGCAGCGGCCAGGCTTGGCCCTGCAGGCGCAGGCCGTCGGTGGTGGTCAGCGTCGGAAGGGGCGTCGCGGCTTGGTTCATTCGCCGAGTGTATGCAGCATGAGCGCGCCATCGTTGACCGCGGATGTCCGCTGCGTGACTGACGGCACTGCTTTGCGCGCTATCGTGGCGCCACTCAAGGAGACTCTTCAATGAACGATTTCTTCCAGCTCGACGTCGCCGACGGCATCGCCCACTTGCAGCTCAATCACCCCGAGCGCATGAACAGCCTCGCGCCGCACTTCTTCCCGCTGCTGCGCGACGCGGTGCAGACCCTGAACGACGAAGGGCAGGTGCGAGTGCTCGTGATTTCATCGACCGGCAAGCATTTCAGCGCCGGCATGGCGCTGGACACTTTCGCCAGCGACGATGCCTTGCTGCACACCGACACGCCGCGCGCCCGGCTCAGCTTCCAGGAGACGCTGCGACGATTGATGGCCTGCTTCGACGTGCTGGACACAGTGCGCTTTCCGGTGATCTGCGCCGTCCAGGGCGGCTGCATTGGCGGCGGCCTGGACCTGGCGACCGCCTGCGACCTGCGCTACTGCAGCGCGGATGCCTTCTTCTGCCTGCAGGAGATCAACATCGGCATGACCGCCGACCTCGGCGTGATGCAGCGCCTGCCCAAGATCATTGCCCCCGGCGTCGCGCGCGAGATGGCCTACACGGGTGAGCGCGTACCGGCCGAGCGCGCGCTGGCGATCGGCCTCGTCAACGCCGTGCTTCCCGACGCGGCTGCGCTGGTCGGGCACGCGATGGCGGTGGCGCGCGGCATTGCCGCCAAGTCGCCTCTCGCGATCGCCGGCAGCAAGCTCGCACTGAACTTCGCGCGTGACCACGGCACTGCCGCCGCGCTGGCCCAGATGACGCTGCTGCAAAGCGCCATCTTCGACACCGCGGATATGACCGAAGCCATCGGTGCGTGGAAGGAGAAGCGGGGCGGCAGTTTCGAGCCGCTGGGCGCGGTGACAATGCCAGCCGCTGTCCGCTGAGCGCAACTTCGCGAACTTGCGAATTCGCGTCGCCCAGCCGATTCGGTATCATTGACTGCTTCATGGTGGGCAAAATTGGATGCGCGTTCGGTGCCCCACGGTACAGACTGACTCTGTGGTTGTGCCGTGTCCCCGCCACAACCACTAATCCTCACCCCGAGAATCCGTTGCCCGCATGACAGACTTCCCTACGGCACGCCGACTTCGCTCGCTACTCCATACCGCCCAAGTCGTCGCATTCGGCGTGCTGATGCTGTCTCAACCAACGGCAGCGCAGCAAGGCGGCGGTAGCCTTGGAGGGACGGGTACTGGGTCGACCGCTACTGGTACCTCTACGGGCAGTGCGCCTGGCCCGACTGCGATTTCAAACGCGAATTCCACAGCGAAATCGTCGGATACCACCAATGCCGTTGGCGGCGCGAGGGTGCTGGGTGGTGGTGCGTCGTCGGCGCCGAGCGAGTTCCAAAGGTTTGTCGAAGCAGCTACCGGCCGCCTGCTACCGGTCTTTGGCAGCGGCTTCTTCAGCGCGCCTGCAGGAAGTTTCGCGCCGCTTGATAACGTCCCGGTATCGGCTGACTACACCGTTGGGCCGGGTGACGAAGTCGTCGTGCGCGCGTGGGGCTCGATCGATATTGACTACAGCGTCACTGTCGACCGCAATGGTCAGTTGAACTTACCGAAGATTGGCACATTCACAGTTGCCGGCGTAAAGGCATCCGAACTAGAAGCACAGCTACGCGCGCAGATCGGTCGCCTCTACACCAACTTCAAGTTGAGCATAAGCCTCGGCCGGCTTCATGGCATCAAGGTTTTCGTTGTCGGTCCTGCGCGCTTACCGGGCGTCTTCACGCTGAGCAGCCAGTCGACGCTGCTCTCGGCCGTCGTTGCCGCCGGCGGCCCGGGGCCAACGGGATCGATGCGCAAGATCACGCTGCGTCGTGGTGGGGCGGTCGTATCTGAACTCGATGTCTACGAGTTCTTGGTGCACGGCGACAAATCCAAGGATCTTCAGCTGATTGCCGGCGACGTAGTGGTGTTCCACCCGGTGGGTCCGCGGATGGCGCTCAACGGCGAGCTCGACAATGCGGCCATCTACGAGCTCAAAGGTGCCGATCAGCCGCTAAGTGCATTGCTGCGCTATGCCGGCGGCGCGTCGGTTCTGGCCAGCAACAGCCGCGCCGTCCTCGAGCGGATCGATCCTGCCCGGCCGGGCGCCGTGCGCGTCGTCGAAGAGTTGAAGCTTGGTCCCGATGGGTTGCGAATGCCGCTTCGCGATGGCGACATCGTCACCTTGCTGCCGATCTCGCCCGCATTCGCCAATGCGGTGACCTTGCGCGGTCATGTCGCGATGCCTCTACGCTATCCCTTTTTCCAAGGGATGCGCGTCAGCAATCTCATCCCAAGCCCCGATGCGCTGATCTCGCCGGACTTCTACGCTCGCCAGAACGTACTCGTGCAGGCGCTCCAGGACGGGGTCAAAAGGGGGCCGACGACCCTGTTCGACGACCTGAACTGGGACTATGCCGTTGTCGAACGACTCAACACCACGGACCTCAAGACCGAGGTGATTCCGTTTAGCCTCGGCAAGGTGGTGCTCCAGGGCGACCAGGTCAACGATATCCTGTTGATGCCCGGCGACGTGGTGACTGTCTTCAGCCAGAAAGAGTTCCGCGTGCCTTTGGCGCGCCAGAACCACTTGGTCATGCTCGAAGGCGAAGTCCAGACGCCAGGCTTGTACCAGGTGCTTCCGGGTGAAACACTGCGTCAGTTGCTCACGCGTGTCGGTGGCATTACGCCGCAGGCCTACGTCTATGGCCTCGAGTTCTCGCGCGAGGAAACCAGACAGCGTCAGCGCGAGAACATTGCCATGGCGATCGCTCGGCTTGAGCAACTCGTGGCGACGCAGGCAGCGCGTGAGGCGGCCAATCGGCGCGAAGGGCCCACGGCGGCGGTCAGTGGTGCGGCCGCAACCGCCGCGGCGACTCAGGCTCAGCTCGCGCGCCTGACCAAAGTGCAGCCGAACGGGCGGATCGCGCTTGAACTAAGCCCTGATGCGAACTCGGTCGATGTGCTGCCCGACATACCGCTTCAGACCGGCGACCGTATCGTCGTCCCTTCGCGGCCGGCCTTCGTCACCGTGATCGGTGCAGTGGTCAACAGCAATGCCTACCTGTGGCGCCAGGGCCGAACCGCCGGGGACTACTTGAGGAGCGCGGGTCCGGACGAAGCGGCCAGCCTGCCGAACATGTTCATCCTGCGCGCTGACGGCACCATCAGCGGCGCGAACGACAGCCGCGGGTTCTTTGGCAGCGGCAACGTCGAGTCGCTAGCGATGTACCCTGGTGACGCACTGATCGTTCCCAACCAACTCGACTTTGAAACCTGGGGCCGCGCCTTTACGCGCACTTTGGTTGAATGGACGCAGATTCTCGCCAACTTCGGGCTTGGCGCGGCGGCGTTCAAGAGCCTTGGTTATTGACGAGCGCGGCATGACGGATTCACGTACAGACGACAAAGATTCTTCGTCGACAGAGATGACGCCGGACGACGGGCCGACCGTTGGCTTGGTTGACCTGCTTACCTGGATCGGCAATGGCAAGCGGCCTATTGCCATCGTGACCGCAGTCGTCGCGGTGATCTCTGTCGTGGTGGCATTCTTACTGCCAGTGGTGTTTACCGCGCGTTCGAGCCTGCTTCTGCCCGGGTCGCAGAATCAGAGTGGGTCGACCGCTGCGCTGGCGGCGTTGGGCACTCTGGGCGGTCTGGGGAGCGGTCTCGGCGCAAAGACGCCCGAGGAACTCTACGTCGCGCTGCTCAAGAGCGACACGGTGCAGCGCGCGCTCGTCGCGCGCTTTGACCTGGCGACGCGTTGGGACATGAAGACCTACGAACAGTTGCGGCGTGCGTTCGCCAACTACGTGCGCATCGCATCGGACAAGAAGTCCGGCCTCATCAGCGTCGAGGTTGACGACGAAGACCCGAACTTCGCCGCCAAGTTCGCGAATGCCTACCCCGACGAGATCACGAAGCTGATGGCGCGGCTGGCGGTGTCGGAAGCTCAGTTGCGCCGTGTGTTTTTCGAGCAGCAGTTGAAGGACGTCAAGGACCGGCTGGTCGCTGCCGAGCTCGGGCTGCTCAAGGTGCAGGAAACCTCAGGCCTGATCGGTCTCGACAAACATGCCGAGGCGCTGATCAACGCCGCTGCGCAGATACGTGCGCAGATCGTCGCCCGCGAAGTGACGCTGAATGTTTTGCGGCTCTCTGCGACAGCTCAGAACCCCGACGTGCAGCGTTTGAGCGCCGAACTTTCCTCGCTGCGCGTCGAGCTTGGGCGCGTAGAGGCTGGGGCCGGCGGCGAAGGAAGAACGAGCCCGCTGGACATGCCGGTCAACAAGCTCTCCGAGGCCGGCGTCGAATACGTACGGGCGCGGCGCGAACTCAGGCTGCAAGAGACGCTGCTCGAAGGCATGATCCGCCAGTACTACATCGCCAAGCTCGACGAGGCCAAGGAGGGCCCGTTGCTGCAGCAGGTCGATGTGGCCGTACCGCCCGATCGCAAGTCCAAGCCGGTGCGCAGCCTGATCGTCCTCACGAGCACGCTGCTTGCTGCACTGGCGATGTGCGCCTGGGCCGTCTGGCGTGGCTATCGCGCGCTGGCGCGCGAGGCCGACCCCGAAGGTTCGCAGGCCTGGTCGCGCGTCGGCCAGGCTTGGCGCTGGCGCCGCGGGCCAATGCCCGCACCCTGACTCAGGCGTGCGCGCCGGCCAGCACGCGCGCGAAGACCTCGCTGTCGACATTGGCGCCGGAAAGCGTGATACCCACGCTGCGACCGGCCCAGCGCTCGCGCTGTTGTAGCGCGCCGGCCAGCGATGCG
>CAIKUF010000015.1 GCA_903830565.1 uncultured bacterium
CTGGGCCGCAGCGGGGGATCGGGGCGCATCACGCAGGCTGCGCTGAGCACGCGCTGCACGGTGTCACGGTGCAGGTGCAACTGGCTGGCGATGGTGCCGATGCGCCAGTGCTCGGCCTGGTACAGGCGCAGGATCTGCGCGCGCAGTTCAGGGGCTATGGTCATGGCTGGGCTCCCCCCGTGCGTTGGCACGGCGCCTGGACAGTGAACAGCGGCTGTGGCGCAGGAAGTCCAGCCGGATGCGTGCCGAACAGGGCGTGTAGCACCAGTGGCAACGCCATGCCGATAAGGTCAGGGGCAAGGTGGTGGCGGAAGAGGACGCGCCGCTGGTGGTGACGGTCGTGCATGGCTGGGTGGATGGCGCCGGTGCAGCAGGCGCAGCAGCGGCCGCCACGGGTGTGGGGACGGCGACCAGTACAGCATCCGAGGCCGGCGTTGGGGAACCCTGATGCGTCACCGATTGCGGTGTCGCCATCTCCGAGCCGGCTGGCAGCACGGCCAGCAACGCTTGGCGCTCGCGCCAACGCTGAGTTCGCGCGGCGTGCATGAAGCGCCCGGGCCGGCTGCACTGATAGCGCCGGCCTGCGTCACGCTGCGACTGCTGGCGAACCACCGCAGCACAGCCCGTGGCGCAATAGATCTGGCCCCGGTCGCAGTGGCTGCATACCAGCGTTGGCGCACGACAGCGCGCACACAAAAAGCGTCGCGCAGGCTCGTCGCCCATGAGCACCCCGGCGAGTTGCCGAGGGGGTGCTGCTGGACGGGTTCGTCCACGGGTGCAACACTGGCGCTGCACCCGCTGTCGCATGACACGGTGTAGGGCACGGCGGGCGGGTCGAACTGCCAAGTAGGGGCCGCCGCCGTGCCCGCCTACCTCGGTGTGGGCCGATTACAACGCCACGACCGGATGCGCCATCACTGGCCGCCTGCGCAACGTGCGCAATGGGCCTGCCGGCGACGCCGACGCCCCCATGAGCGGCCAGCATGAACAGCGTTGCGCCGCACCCGCTCCTCAGTCGACACGCGCCTGGTCATCTGCGTGAACCTCAAAGCCCAAATACGGGACCCGCACCCTCACAGCCAGAAAACAGCGCTTCCTGACAGCCGTTCACAGCGGCGGCGGTGCAGGCGATCGTCGGCGCGATGGAAACGCACAAGAGCCTGGCGACCCGGCTACTCAGCGACGAGGCGACGCGGGCCGTGTTCCTGGACGTGGTGTACGAGCTGCTGCGGCGCGACGGGCCGGGCGGGCTGTTTGCGGCCCGTAACGACAGGCCGCCGACGCCGTAGCCCTTTCGAGGCGCCGTTGTTATCGATGGAGGCGCGACCCGGAGTCGAACCGGGCTGGACGGATTTGCAATCCGGTGCATAACCGCTTTGCTATCGCGCCGTCACTTCAGAGACAACGAAGGGAAGCCACGGCTTCCCTTCTCGAATCTGGAGCGGGAGAAGAGTCTCGAACTCTCGACCTCAACCTTGGCAAGGTTGCGCTCTACCAACTGAGCTACTCCCGCATTCTTCTTCGCGCGCCGCTTGCGCAGCGCCCGTCGAGCTGCGAATTGTACATAGGATCGCCGGGCGTCGATGGCGTCGCTGCGCCCGGCCTGGCTCAGTGCGTCAGCAACGCGCGAGGGCTTGCCGTCGATGCGCTCGCCGAGCAGCGTCGCAGCGCCCGGCCTGGCTCAGTGCGTCAGCAACTCGGCGCCGCCGACGGCCGGTGCCGCGACTTCGGCCTTGGGTTCCACCTTCGCAGGCTCGTCGTCGGGCAGCGGCTGCGGGGCAGTCTCGAGCGCGAAGTCGAGCACCTGGTCGATCCACTTGACCGGGACGATCTCGAGGTTGTTCTTCACGTTCTCGGGAATCTCCTGCAGATCCTTTGCGTTCTCCTCGGGGATCAGCACGGTCTTGATGCCGCCGCGGTGCGCGGCCAGCAGCTTCTCCTTCAGCCCGCCGATGGCGGTCACCTCACCGCGCAGCGTGATCTCGCCCGTCATCGCCACATCGGCCTTCACGGCGATGCCGGTCAGCGCGGAGACGAAGGCGAGCGTCATCGCAGCGCCGGCACTCGGCCCGTCCTTGGGCGTCGCGCCGTCGGGCACGTGGATGTGCACGTCGCGCTTCTCGAACATCTCGTCCTTGATCCCGAGGCGCCGCGCGCGGCTGCGCACGACCGAGCGCGCGGCCTCGACCGACTCTTTCATCACGTCGCCGAGCGAGCCGGTGCGGATGATGTTGCCCTTGCCAGGCATCACTGCGGCCTCGATGGTCAGCAGGTCGCCGCCGACTTCGGTCCACGCGAGGCCGACCACCTGTCCGACCTGGTTCTTCTTCTCGGCGCGACCGTAGTCGTACTTGCGAACGCCGAGGAAGTCGTTCAGGTTCTCGTCGGTGACGACGACCTTCTCGGTGTAGGTCTTGAGCTGCACGCCCTTGACGACCTTGCGGCAGATCTTCGAGATCTCGCGCTCGAGCGAGCGCACGCCGGCTTCGCGCGTGTAGTAGCGGATGATGCCGCGGACGGCCGCCTCGGTGACCTCGACCTCGGTCTCCTTCACGCCGTTGTTCTTCTGCTGCTTGGGCAGCAGGTAGCGCTGGGCGATGTTGAGCTTCTCGTCCTCGGTGTAGCCGGCCAGGCGGATCACTTCCATGCGGTCGAGCAACGCCGGCGGAATGCTCATCGAGTTCGAGGTCGCGATGAACATCACGTCGCTAAGGTCGAAGTCGACCTCGACGTAATGGTCGCTGAAGGTGTGGTTCTGCTCCGGGTCCAGCACCTCGAGCAGCGCGCTCGACGGGTCGCCGCGGAAGTCCATGCCGAGCTTGTCGATCTCGTCGAGCAGGAACAGCGGGTTGCGGGTGCCGATCTTGGACAGGCTTTGCAGCACCTTGCCCGGCATCGAGCCGATGTAGGTGCGGCGGTGGCCGCGGATCTCGGCCTCGTCGCGCATGCCGCCGAGCGCCATGCGAACGAACTTGCGCCCGGTCGCGCGCGCCACGCTCTGCCCGAGCGAGGTCTTGCCAACCCCCGGCGGGCCGACCAGGCATAGGATGGGCGCCTTGACCTTGTCGACGCGCTGCTGCACCGCGAGGTATTCGAGGATGCGGTCCTTGACCTTCTCCAGACCGTAGTGGTCTTCGTCGAGCACGGTCGCCGCGTTCGACAGGTCGTGCTTGATCTTGGTCTTCTTGCTCCACGGCAGGTTGACCAAGGTATCGATGTAGTTGCGAACGACGGTCGCCTCGGCCGACATCGGCGACATCAGCTTGAGCTTCTTCAGCTCGGCGTCGACCTTCTTGCGCGCTTCCTTGGGCATGCGCGCGGCGACGATCTTCTTCTCAAGTTCCTCGAGGTCGGCGCCCTCCTCGCCGTCGCCGAGTTCCTTCTGGATCGCCTTGACCTGCTCGTTCAGGTAGTACTCGCGCTGGCTCTTCTCCATCTGACGCTTGACGCGCCCGCGGATGCGCTTCTCGACCTGCAGGATGTCGACCTCATGCTCCAGCAGTTCGAGCAGTTTCTCGAGCCGCTTGTCGATCGCGAACAGGTCGAGCACCGACTGCTTGTTCTCGAGCTTGAGCGGCAGGTGCGCGGCGATGGTGTCGGCCAGCCGTCCGGCGTCGTCGATGCCGGCGATGGAGGTCAGGATCTCGGGCGGGATCTTCTTGTTGAGCTTGACGTACTGGTCGAACTGCTGCGTGACGGCGCGGCGCAAGGCCTCGACCTCGGCCTTGACATCGGTCTCGGGCGGCACTGGTTTGACCTCGGCCACGAAGTGCTCGCCGGCGTCGCTGATCGTCAGCGTATGAGCGCGCTGCACGCCTTCGACGAGCACCTTCACGGTGCCGTCGGGGAGCTTGAGCATCTGCAGGATGCTGGAGATGCAGCCGACCTCGAACATGTCGTCCGGCTTGGGCTCGTCCTTGCCCGCGGCGCGCTGCGCGATGAGCATGATCTGGCGGCCCGCTTCCATCGCGGCCTCCAGGGCCTTGATCGACTTCGGGCGGCCGACGAACAGCGGGATGACCATGTGCGGAAACACGACCACGTCGCGCAAGGGCAGCAACGGCATGGTTAGCGCTTCGGCGGGAAGAATGGGATGTCCGGACATTGCTTACCTCTCTTTCTCGTTCCCCATTTGGGGCTCGAGGCTTGCATTGCAAGAAGCCCGCCATCCGCCGGGCGGCGGGCGCGGGTGCCGGATATCAGGCGCTGGCTTTGCTTTGCTCTCGGTAGACCAGCAACGGCTTTGCGCCGTCATCGATGGTGTGCTCGTCGAGCACGACCTTGGCCACGCCGTCCAGCGTGGGTAGCTCGAACATGGTGTCGATCAGCGACTGCTCCATGATCGAACGCAGGCCGCGCGCGCCGATCTTGCGCGCCAGCGCCTTGCGGGCGATGGCGGCCAGTGCGGAGGGCCGGATCTCGAGATCCACCCCATCCATCGCGAACAGCTTCTGGTATTGCTTGACGAGCGCGTTCTTGGGCTCCGTGAGAATGCGCACCAGCGCCTCGTCGTTGAGCTCGCCCAAGGTGGCCACCACCGGCAAGCGCCCGACCAGCTCGGGAATGAGGCCGAACTTGATCAGGTCCTCGGGCTCCACATCGCGGAAGACCTCTGAGACCTTGCGGTCGCTCTTGCTCTTGACGGTCGCGCTAAAACCGATGCCCGACTTCTCGGAGCGGTTCTGGATTACCTTCTCCAGGCCGTCGAAGGCGCCGCCGCAGATGAACAGGATGTTCGTCGTATCGATCTGCAGGAAGTCCTGGTTCGGGTGCTTGCGCCCGCCCTGCGGCGGCACCGACGCCATCGTGCCCTCGACGAGCTTGAGCAGCGCCTGCTGCACGCCCTCGCCCGACACGTCGCGCGTGATCGAGGGGTTGTCGGCCTTGCGCGAGATCTTGTCGATCTCGTCGATGTAAACGATGCCGCGCTGCGCGCGCTCGACATCGTAGTTGCAGTTCTGGAGCAGCTTCTGGATGATGTTCTCGACGTCCTCGCCGACGTAGCCGGCTTCGGTCAGCGTCGTCGCGTCGGCGATCACGAAGGGCACGTTGAGCAGGCGCGCAAGTGTCTGCGCGAGCAGCGTCTTGCCCGAGCCGGTGGGGCCGATGAGCAAGATGTTGCTCTTCGAGAGCTCGATGTCGTCTTTCGACGCGCTCATGTGCTTGAGCCGCTTGTAGTGGTTGTAGACCGCCACCGAGAGCGTTCGCTTGGCCGCCTCCTGGCCGATCACGTACTGGTCAAGGCTGGCCTTGATGTCGGCCGGCACCGGCAGGTCGGACTTGGCCGCGCGCGCCTGCGGGATCTCGACCGGCACTTCGTCGCGGATGATGTCGTTGCACAGCTCGATGCACTCGTCGCAGATGAACACCGACGGCCCGGCGATGAGCTTTTTGACCTCGTGCTGGCTCTTGCCGCAGAAGGAGCAGTACAGAACTTTTTCGCTGGAAGAGCCTTTTTTCTCGGCCATGGAGTGATCTCGGGGGAGGTGGCGTCAAGCCATCATAGTGCAAACGAAGGCCCCACCGGCCGTGCGATAAGTGCCCCGTTCGCCGACCAATTTAACGCCAGCGCGGGGCGTCAGGCGCGCTTGGAGATCACTTCGTCGATCAGGCCGTAGTCCTTCGCTTCGACGGCCGACATGAAGAAGTCGCGCTCCGAGTCGAGTCTGATCT
Source organism: uncultured bacterium (assembly GCA_903830565.1). Classification (GTDB taxonomy): domain Bacteria; phylum Pseudomonadota; class Gammaproteobacteria; order Burkholderiales; family Burkholderiaceae_C; genus CAIKUF01. The sequence goes on from CAIKUF010000015.1 coordinate 5,674, forward strand.
TCTCCAGCGGCTGGCCGGTGCGCTCGGCAAGGATGGTGTTCAGGCTCTCACGCAGCTTGAGGATCTCGCGCGCCTGGATTTCGATGTCGGTCGCCTGCCCCTGCGCGCCGCCCGAGGGCTGGTGGATCATCACCCGCGAGTTGGGCAGCGCGAAGCGCTTGCCCTTGGCGCCGGCGGCCATCAGGAAGGCGCCCATGCTGGCCGCGATGCCCAGGCACATCGTCGAGACGTCGGGCTTGATGAACTGCATGGTGTCGAAGATCGACAGCCCCGCGCTGACCGAGCCGCCCGGCGAGTTGATGTAGAGCGAGATGTCCTTGTCGGGGTTCTCGCTCTCGAGGAACAGCAATTGCGCGACCACCACGTTGGCCGTCTGGTCGTTCACCGGCCCGACCAGGAAGACGATGCGCTCGCGCAACAGACGGCTGTAGATGTCGTAGGCGCGTTCGCCGCGGCCCGAGGTTTCGATGACCATGGGCACCAGGCCCAGGCTGGTGGTGTCGAGCGCGCTCATGTGAGATGTCCTTGCAAAGTGAACTTCCAAGCTTGGGATGGATTATCCCGCCACAAGAGCAGCCCGCTGGCGGCGCTGCCGATCGCAGGCGACAAAGGCGCCAGCCCCTCGCGGCGTAGCGCCTTGCATGCGCCAGCCAGGCGACGGTCAGCTTGCCATCAAGTCGTCGAACGGCAACGCCTTGTCGACGACCTTGGCCTGGCCGAGCACGAACTGCGTCACGTTGTTCTCGACCACCACCGCCTCGACCTCGGCCATGCGCTGGCGATCGCCCAGAACCCAGCTCATCACTTCCGCGGGCTTCTCGTAGCTCTGCGCCATCTCCTCGATGTGCGCA
>CAIKUF010000016.1 GCA_903830565.1 uncultured bacterium
CGACGTACCGGGACATTCAGGGAAGACCATCCCGTACGAGCTTGCGAAGACCTGTGTCCAGATCGGGTTGGACACGCAATCCACGGTGCCGTCGGTATTCAGCGCGTTGATCGTGTACTTGTTGCCATCGACGGTGATCACGCTCGATTGATCGCCGAAGGCGAGGATGCGCGCCGGAACGAATGCGACCAACCCGTTGCCGCCGCCGCCGCAGGATGCCAGCATGGCGGCAAGTGCCGCTGCGCCGATGACGCGCAGCGATGTCGAACTGAACTTCATTCAATCTCCAGGGCAAGGTTGTCGAACGGGCCTCGCGGCCTTCACGCCGCCGCCGCGCGTCGGAGGCGATCGCGCACGCCCTCCCACGGCGGCGTGCCTGGCGGCTCCTCGACCCAGATGAGTCGCACGTCAGGCGTATCGAGTTCCCGCAGCACGGCGAACAACTCGTGCCCTGCTGAAGCCGCATTGTCGGGCATGACCCTGCACTTCAGGCGAGCTCCGGGCGGCGCTTGCAAGGCCTCGGGTACCGTGCGCGAATATACCGCCACGCCGGGCGCGTCGGCGCCCAGCACCCGCAACGCGGCACGAAGCGCCTGGCGCGACATCAGGCGCAGCTTCGCGCGCGGCGCGTAGTGCGCCTCCAGCGTGCCCGGTGCGCGCGGCGAGTCCTCCGCGCGGCTCTGCAGCGCCTCGCCAGCGGCGGCCTCGATTTGGGTGCGTGTCAGGACGCCAGGCCGCAACAGCACAGGCCTGCCGCGCGTGCAGTCGACGATGGCCGATTCGATGCCGTGCTCGCAAGGCCCGCCGTCCAGCACCATCAATGCATCGCCGAACTCGGCGACGACGTGCGCGGCCTGCGTCGGGCTGATGCGGCCGAAGCGGTTTGCGCTCGGCGCTGCCACGCCAGGAACGCCCAGCTTGGCGGCGGCTTCGAAGAGTGCCCGCGCGACCGGATGCGACGGGCAACGCAGGGCAATCGTCGGGTGTCCGCCGGCCGCCGCGGTGGCGACCCCGGGGGTACGCGGAACGATCAGCGTCAGCGGGCCCGGCCACAGTGCCGCCATCAGTCGGCGCGCGACTTCGGGTACTTCGTCGGCAAAGTGCGCAGCCTGCGCAGCGCTGGCGACATGAACGATCAACGGGTGGTCCACCGGGCGGCCCTTGGCGGCGAAGACGGCGGCTACCGCTGCATCGTCGTCGGCGCGCGCCCCCAGGCCGTAGACGGTCTCCGTTGGAAAGGCAACCAGGCCCGCGCGTGCCAGAACATCGGCAGCGCTCGCGAGCGCAGCGGGGTCGCAGCCGTCGAGAATCATGGCCGTCAGAAGGGGGCGATGCCCAGCAAGGCCGCAGCCCGCAGCGCAACCGCGCGTGCCTCGGCGGCATCGGCCGCGGTGATCGTCAAATGGCCCATCTTGCGGCCCCGACGTGCTTCGAGCTTGTTGTAGAGGTGCAGATGCACTCCGGGCAATGCGAGCACGTCGCTCCAGCACGGTTCAAGGGCCTGCACGCCATGCATGAACCACAGGTCGCCGAGCAGGTTGAGCATCACCGCCGGCGAGTGCTGCCGCGGCGCCACCAGTGGCGCGCCGACGAGCGTGCGCACCTGCAGGTCGAACTGCGACAGGTCGCAGGCGTCGAGCGTGTAGTGGCCCGAGTTGTGCGGGCGCGGTGCCATCTCGTTGGCAACCAGGCTGCCGTCCTGCAGCACGAAGAACTCGATACAGAGGACGCCGACGTGGTTCAGGCTGTCCGCGATGCGCTCCGCGGCAGCGATGGCCTGCCGCTGCAATTCGGGCGCCAGGTCGCACGCTGGCGCGACCGTCACCGCCAGGATACCGTCGCGATGAAGGTTCTGCTGAACCGGAAAGTGCACCATCTCGCCGTTCGCGCCGCGGGCGACGATGACGCTCACCTCGAGCGCCAGCGGCAGCAGGCCTTCCAGCACGCAGGGCACGCGGTTCATCGCCGCCCAGGCGGCGGCGAGACCGTCGCGCGTGGCCACTCGCGCCTGCCCCTTGCCGTCATAGCCCAGCCGCGCGGTCTTGAGGATGCCGGGCAGCAATGCCGCCGGTGTGCGGGCCAGGTTCTCCTCCGAATCGATCGGTGCGTGAGGCGCGCACGGCACACCGCATTGCATGAAGTGAGCCTTCTCGAGCGCACGGTCCTGGCAGACCCGAACGCTGTCGGCCGCTGGCGCGACGATGCGATGCGCGCCGAGGGCGATCAGCGCGGCTGCCGGAACGTTCTCGAATTCGGTCGTGATCGCCGTGCAGCGTTGCATCAACTGCGCCAGACCTTGTTCGTCGAGGTAATCGGCCTGGACGTGATGGTGGGCGACGCGTCCTGCCGGGCTGACCGGGTCAGGGTCGAGCACCGCCGTGAAGTAGCCCATTCTCTGCGCCGCGTGGACGAACATGCGGCCGAGCTGGCCGCCGCCCATCACGCCCAATGTGGCGCCAGGAGCGATGAATCTCAGGGCGTTCGAAGCGCCGTCGCGCAGCGCGCCGGGGACCGTCATGCAGCGTCGAGTCTCATCGATCGCGCGGTCTCGGTCTGGCGCGCACGGAAGGCGTCCAGCCGCTCGCGCAGTGCCGGGTCGTCGTTGGCCAGCATGGCGATCGCGAACAAGGCCGCATTGGCCGCGCCCGCCGCACCGATGGCAAAGGTCGCGACCGGGACGCCCCGAGGCATCTGCACGATGGAATGCAGCGAATCCACGCCCTGCAGGTGGCGGCTGGCGACCGGCACGCCGAGCACCGGCACGGTGGTCTTCGCGGCCAGCATGCCTGGCAAGTGCGCCGCACCGCCGGCGCCGGCGATGATGGCCTTGAGCCCGCGTGCGCGCGCCTGCTCGGCGTAGGCGAACATGTCGTCGGGCATGCGGTGGGCCGAGACGACCCGCGCCTCATAGGGCACGCCGAACTCGGCAAGAAGCTCGGTGGCGTTGCGCAGGGTTTCCCAGTCGCTGCTGGACCCCATCACCACGCCCACCACGGGGTGGGATTGATCCACGGCTCGCTCCTGGGGCAATGACGCACTGGATTGTAGGCGGCCGTGCGGCCGCGGCGCGTCGCCGACGGCCCCGGCAACGCTCAGTTCGCGCGCCGCGCGCCTCGGATCGCTGCAAGGTTCGAGAGTCTTTCAAGCCCCTGCGCTTGCCGTTCAGCGTGAAGCTGCCGGTCCCTGACCGCCAAAGCCTGATGACGCTCGGCAGCGGCCGCATCGTCCAATGCCGCAAACACCTGCGCCAGGCGCCCGTGTGTTGCGCTGTCGTCGACAAGCTTGAATGCCTCGAGTTGACCCTCGGCTGCGAGCGCGTCGCGTCGGGCACCGGGCGCGTCGCCAAGTCGCGCTCGGCACCAAGCCATCTCGGCCAGCAGGCTGAACCGGATATTGCCCAGACCTTCGGCCATCGCAGCGTCAAAGTGCGTATCGAACAGGGTCAGTGCTTCAGCGTGACGATCAAGCAGCGCCAGCACATGCGCTCGCAACATGGGAACCAGTGACTGCAGCGACTTCGTGCTGACCACACGGTCGAATTGCGCAGTCGACTCGGTACCGAGCAGTACCTCGAGCACCTGCTTGCGGTCGGCGTTGCCGCTGGCGGCCAGCCGACGCGCCTGGAAAGCGCGAAGCCAGGCCATGTTGTGCATCAATGCGCTGAGGATGGTTTCGTCGCCTTCATCCATCGCGTACCGACGCGCCCGGACATACCACGGCAGGGCGAGATCGAAACGATCGCACCAGTGATAAGCCTGAGCCACGACCAGACACGCCCGCGCCAGCGCCAAACGCGAATCGGACTCGCTGGCGGCGAGCGCGATGTCGAGGTGGGCAACCATCGCATCCCAGTCGTCGTCGGCATACGCAAAGCTCGCCAGCCAGGCAGCACTCAGAACGCGAACCCTCTGCGCGTCGGCGGCCGTTGCCAGCGCGAGCGCGCGGCGCATCTTGTCGCGTGCCAAGGGGCCGAGGTCTTTGTACAAAGCAGCCAGACCTTCGGCCAGGTTGGCCCAAGCGCTGATGGCGGCATTCGGGTGCCTGTCATAGCGGGCGCGGATGGCAGCCAATGCGGCGTGGGCTTCGCCTAGTCGACCCTGACGCGCCAAGAGCGCGGCGCGTTCGGCGCGCAGGCAGTCGGCTTCGAGCAGGCCGTGGCACTTGGCGATGCGGGCGTCGAGCGCGCTGAGCAGGCGCGAAACCATCGCAGTCAGCCGGTCGTGGCGGGGCCCGGTTGGCCGGTCAGCCTGGTCAGCGCTTCGCGATACCGCGCGGCGGTCGCCGCGATCACCTCGGGCGGTAGTGCCGGCGCGGGGGCCTTCTTGTTCCAGGGCCGTCCGTCCACCAGCGCCTGCTCGAGCCAGTCGCGCACGAACTGCTTGTCGTAGCTCGGCGGGTTGCGGCCCTCGCGAAAGGCCTGCGCGTAATCTTCCTGAGGCCAGAAGCGCGACGAATCGGGGGTCAGCACCTCGTCCATCAGGGTCAGCGTACCCTGGTCGTCGAGACCGAATTCGAACTTCGTGTCGGCAATGATGATGCCACGCCGCAGCGCGATGTCCGCCGCTGCTGCGTAGAGCCGGATCGATACATCGCGCACCTGCGTTGCGAGGCCCGTGCCGACGATCTCGCCCATGCGCGCAAAGCCGATGTTCTCGTCGTGATCGCCCATCTCGGCCTTGGTGGCCGGGGTGAAGATCGGCGCCGGCAGCTTGCTCGCATTGCGCAGCCCGGCAGGCAGGCGAACGCCGCACACTTCGCCCGAGGCCTGATATTCCTTCCACCCACTGCCGGCCAGATAGCCGCGCACCACCGCTTCGACGGGCAGGGGCTTGAGGCGCTTGACAAGCATCGCCCGCCCACGCACCTGCGCGCCCTCGCCCGGCGCGACGACGCTTTCGGGGTCGTCACCCGTCAGATGGTTGGGCACGATGCCCTGCAGCTTGTCGAACCAGAACAGCGCCATCCGCGTCAGGATCTCGCCCTTGCCGGGTATCGGCTCGCCCATCACGACATCGAACGCGCTCAACCGGTCGGTGGCCAGCATCAGCATGCGGCCTTCGCCGACCGCATAGTTGTCGCGCACCTTGCCGCGCGCGAGCAAGGGCAGCGACGCGATCGAGCTTTCCAGCAGGCCGGTGGCCATGCGCGCGGCCGGTTCAGATCACCGTCTGCGCGAGCTCGCCTTTGGCGTAGCGCTGCGCAACCTGCACCAGCGTCTGCGGCTTGATCTTGGCGGCCTGACCTTCGCAGCCGAACTCGACGTAGCGCTGCTTGCAGATCGACTTGGCGGCCTCGCGCGCCGGCTTGAGGTAGTCGCGCGGGTCGAACTTCTCGGGGTTCTGCGCCAGGTAGCGGCGTATCGCGGCCGTCATCGCGAGGCGGATGTCGGTGTCGATGTTGATCTTGCGCACGCCGTGCTTGATCGCTTCCTGGATCTCGCTCACCGGGACGCCGTAAGTCTCTTTCATCGCGCCGCCGTACTTGCGGATCTCGGCCAGCAGATCCTGCGGCACGCTCGACGAGCCGTGCATCACGAGGTGCGTGTTCGGGATGCGCTTGTTGATCTCTTTCACGCGGCTGATGGCCAGGATGTCGCCGGTCGGCTTGCGTGTGAACTTGTAGGCGCCGTGGCTGGTGCCGATGGCGATCGCCAGCGCGTCGAGCTGGGTACGCTTGACGAAGTCGGCCGCCTGCTCGGGGTCGGTCAGCAGTTCAGCCATCGTCATCGTCGCTTCCGTGCCGTGACCGTCTTCCTTGTCGCCCTTCATCGTCTCCAGCGAACCGAGGCAGCCGAGTTCGCCCTCGACGGTGACGCCGAGCACGTGCGCCATCTCGACCACCTTGCGCGTCACGTCGACGTTGTAGTCGTAGCTCGCGATCGTCTTGCCGTCGGCCTGCAGCGAGCCATCCATCATCACCGAGCTAAAGCCGAGCGCCATCGCGCCCTCGCACACGGCCGGGCTCTGCCCGTGGTCCTGGTGCATCACGAGCGGAATGTGCGGGTAGCTCTCGACCGCCGCCGTGATGAGGTATTTGATGAACGATTCACCGGCGTACTTGCGCGCACCCGCGCTGGCCTGCAGGATCACCGGCGCGCCCACTTCATCGGCGGCCGACATCACGGCCTGCACCTGCTCGAGGTTGTTGACGTTGAAGGCCGGAATGCCGTAGCCGTTTTCGGCGGCGTGGTCCAGCAATTGGCGCATGGATACGAGGGACATGATGGGTCTCGCTGGTTGGGGGCAACGCCCCCGATTCTACCGACCGGCCCCGTTCACCCGATGCGCTGAGCGTGGTAGCCCTCGGCTCGCAGCGTGGCGAGAATCGCGTCGATGTGCGCGATGCCGCGCGTGTGCACGACGACGTCGATCTGCGCCCGCTCCACCGAGAGCGACGTGAACGCGCGCTGGTGCTGGATTTCGTCGATGTTGGCGCCCAGGCGCCCGAGCAGCATCGCCATGTCGGCCAGTGCGCCGGGCACGTCGCGCAGGTCCAGCCGCAGGCGTGCCAGCCGCCCCGAGCGCACCATGCCGCGCTGGATGATCTCGGCCAGCACCAGCGGCTCGATGTTGCCGCCGCCGAGGATCAGCCCGACCCGGCGTCCCTGGAAGCGGTCGCGGTGCTTCATCACCGCCGCCAGGCCCACCGCGCCGGCGCCCTCGACCACCGTCTTCTCGATTTCGAGCAGCATCAGGATGGCCTGCTCGATGTCGTCCTCCGACACCAGCAGCAGGTCGTCCACGCGCTCGGCGATCAGTGGCAGCGCAAGCGCGCCCGGGGACTTGACGCCGATGCCGTCGGCGATCGTCGCCTGGCCGCTTTCGCGCTGCTCGCCGTGGAACGCGTTCCAGACCGCGGGGAAGCGCTCGGTCTGCACGCCGACGACCGCGATCCCCGGCTTTACGGCGCGCGCCGCGGTGGCCACGCCGCTGATCAAGCCGCCGCCGCCGACGGCGACCACGAGCGTGTCGAGCGTGGGTTGCTGGGCCAGCATCTCGAGGGCGACCGTTCCCTGCCCGGCCATCACGGCCGCATCGTCATAGGGGTGGACCAGCGTCAGAGCGCGTTCGGCGGCGAGACTCATGCCGTGCGCGCGTGCGTCGTCGAAGGTCTCGCCTTCGAGGACCACGGTCGCGCCAAAGCCGCGCGTGCGCTCGACCTTCACGGCCGGCGCAAAGCGCGGCATCACGATCGTCGCCGGGATGCCGAGCCGCTGCGCGTGGTAGGCAACGCCCTGCGCATGGTTGCCGGCGGACACCGCGAGCACGCCACGTTCGCGCTCGTGCGGCGTCAACTGCGCGATCTTGTTCAGCGCGCCGCGTTCCTTGAACGATGCCGTGAACTGATGGTTCTCGAACTTCAGGAAGACCTCGCAGCCCGTCAACTCACCGAGCGTGCGCGAGGCCAGGCAAGGTGTGACCAGCACATGCCCGCGCAGGCGCGCAGCGGCGGCGTGGACGTCGTCTGCGGTCAGCGTCATCGGCGTCGGCTCCGCGTCAGGCGACGCGGCAGATCTTGAGCATGTTCGTGCCGCCGGGGTAGCCCATGGGTTCGCCGCAGGTGATCGCGTACGTGTCCCCCGAGCCGAGCGCGCCGCGCTCGACCAGCAACTGTTCCGCCGCCGCCAGCGCGGCGTCGCGGTCGCCGTGCGGTGGGATGAGCAGCGGGCGCACGTTGCGGTAGAGCGTCATCTTGCCCTGTGAGACGACCTGTGAGGTCAGCCCGTAGATCGGCACCTTGATGTTGTGCCGGCTCATCCACAGCGCCGTCGAGCCCGACTCGGTCAGCGCCAGGATCGCTTTGCAGCCGAGGTGGTGCGCGGTGAACAGCGCCCCCATCGCGATCGCCTGGTCGATGCGGCCGAAGGTCTTGTTCATGAAGTCGGCTTCGAGCGTCACGTCGTCCGCGGCTTCGGCCTCGAGGGCGATCGCGGCCATCTGCGCGATCGTCTCCACCGGGTATTTGCCGGATGCCGTCTCCGCGCTCAGCATCACCGCGTCGGTGCCGTCCAGCACCGCGTTGGCGACGTCGCTGACTTCGGCCCGCGTGGGCACCGGGTTGACGATCATCGACTCCATCATCTGCGTCGCCGTGATGACGACCTTGTCCATCTCGCGCGCCATGCGGATCATGCGTTTCTGCAGCGCCGGCACCGAGGCGTTGCCGACCTCCACCGCGAGGTCGCCGCGCGCGACCATGATGCCGTCCGACGCGCGCAGGATCTCGTCAAGCACCGGAATCGCCTCGCTGCGCTCGATCTTCGCGATCAGCGCCGGCCGGTGGCGCCACGGCTCGCCGGCCACGTTGGCGAGCTGGCGCGCCATCTCCATGTCGGTCGCGTTCTTCGGAAAGCTCACCGCGAGGTACTCGCACTGGAAGCTCATCGCGGTCTTGATGTCCTCCATGTCCTTGGCCGTCAACGCTGGCGCGGTGAGACCGCCGCCGGCCTTGTTGATGCCCTTGTTGTTCGTCAGCTCGCCGCCGATGACGACGGTGGTGATCACCTCGTGCCCGCGCACGGCGTCGACGGCCAGGCGCAGCAGGCCGTCGTTGAGCAAGAGCGTGTCGCCGGCCTTCACGTCGCGCGGCAGGTCCTTGTAGTCGAGGCCGACGCGCTCGCTGGTGCCGAGCTCGGTCGTCGCCGCGTCGAGGATGAACGGCTGCCCCGCGACCAGCGTCGCCACGCCGCCGACGAACCTGCCGACGCGGATTTTCGGGCCCTGCAGGTCGGCCATGATCGCGACCGCCCGGCCGACGCGCCGCGCCACGTCGCGCACCAGGGTCGCGCGGTCGATGTGATCCTGCGCGCTGCCGTGCGAGAAGTTCAGCCGCGCCACGTCGACGCCGGCGCGAATCATGCGCTCCAGCACTTCCGGCGTGGACGAGGCGGGGCCGAGCGTGGCGACGATCTTGGTGGCGCGTGACATGGGTGTCTCCGAAGGCGTGTCGTGGTTCGCGCGAATGTCGGACGCTAACTGCAAGACTAAACTGCAGCGCGGCGTTCGAGGATCTCGAAGGCCGGCAGGGTCTTGCCTTCCAGCACTTCGAGGAAGGCGCCGCCGCCGGTCGAGATGTAGCTCACGTCGCCGCCGATGCCGTACTTGGCGATTGCCGCCAACGTGTCGCCGCCGCCCGCGATGCTGAATGCGCTGGACGCCGCGATGGCGCGCGCGATGGTCTCGGTGCCGTGCGCGAAGGCGTCGAACTCGAACACCCCGACCGGGCCGTTCCAGACGATCGTGCCGGCCGCTTTCAACTGCGCGGCCAGGCGCGCCGCGGTCTGGGGGCCAATGTCGAGGATCAGGTCGTCGGCCTCGACCGCGCTCGCGAGCTTGGTCGTTGCCGGGGCATCGGCGGCGAAGGTCTTGGCCGTGACAACGTCGGTCGGAATCGGCACTGCCGCACCGCGCGCAGACATCGCGGAGATCACCGCCTTCGCTTCGTCCAGCAGCCCGGGCTCGGCCAGGCTCGTGCCGATCGGCAGCCCGGCGGCGAGCATGAAGGTGTTGGCGATGCCGCCGCCGACGATGATCTGGTCGACCTTCTCGGCCAGTGCCTTCAGGATGGTCAGCTTGGTGCTGACCTTGGAGCCGGCGACGATGGCCACCAGCGGCCGTTTCGGGTGCGCCAGCGCACGCGTGAGGGCGTCGATCTCGGCTGCCAGCAGCGGCCCGGCACAGGCGATCGGTGCGTACTGCGCGATGCCGTAGGTCGAGGCCTCGGCGCGGTGGGCGGTGCCGAAGGCGTCGTGCACGAAGATGTCGCACAGCGCGGCCATCTTGCGCGCAAGCTGCTCGTCGTTCTTCTTCTCGCCCTTGTTGACGCGGCAGTTCTCCAGCATCACGAGCTGGCCCGGCGCGACGCTGACGCCGCCGACCCAATCCGCCACCAGCGGCACCGGCCGGCCGAGCAGTTCGGTGAGGCGCTGCGCCACTGGCGCCAGCGAATCCTCGGGCTTGAACGCGCCTTCGGTCGGGCGCCCGAGGTGCGAGGTCACCATCACCGCGGCGCCGGCCTTGAGCGCCATCTCGAGGCAAGGCAGGCTGGCGCGGATGCGCGTGTCTTCGGTGATGCGCCCGGCGCCATCCTGCGGAACGTTGTAGTCGGCGCGGATGAAGACGCGCCGGCCAGCGACTTTGCCCTGGGCGACGAGGTCGGAGAAGCGAAGGATGTTCATGAGCGTCAGGCGAGATGCGCGTGAAGGGTTGCAACGTGCTCTATTGGACACGAAGCGCGGCGCCCACGCTGCACTCACCAGCCGATGCCGAGCCGAAGCGCGAGGAACACCGCCATGCCGCTGAGAATCGTGCCGAGGATGCCGCGCTGCCAAAAGAACCATGCCGCCCCGGCGACGGCGCCGTAGAGGCGGGCGTCCTTCCAGGTGTCGATCAGGTGACCCTGCGTCATCAGTATCTCGGGCGCGACGACGGCCGCCAGCGCGGCCAGCGGCGCATAGCGCAGGCCGCGCCGGGCCCAGCCGGGGAGATCGAACTCGCGGCTGGAGAGCACGAAGAACGAGCGCGTCACGACCGTGATCACGGCCAGGCCGAGGATCGTGACCGCGGCATCGGTGGTGTTCACGTCGATGGCCCGCCGCGACGATCGGTGTTGCTAACGCCATCGATCAGCAGCCCCACGCACACCGCCGCTGCGATGGCGGCAACGATGCCGAGCTTGAGCGGCAATGCGAAGGCGGCGATGGCGGCGGCGCCGGCGACGGCCGCGGCGACCGCCGTCGCGCCATCGGCGAGCAGCGACAGGCCGAGCCCGAGCAGCGCCAGCACGCCGGCAAAGCCCAGCCCCCACTGCGTCGGAACGCGGTCGACGAGCAGGATGCCGGCCACTGACGGCACCTGCCACGACAGCCAGTTCACCGTCGCCGCACCGGCGAAGTACTCCATCTGCCCGCTTCCCGGTTGCGGTTCGCGGTGGCGGTGCATGAACATCACGTAGGTGAGGTCGGCGCAGAGGTAGCCGAGGAAGGCGCGCTGGGCGAGTGGAAAGCGCTTTAGAAAGGGTCGCCACTGTGCGCTGAAGACGACAAAGCGCAGGTTGACGCAGAACGCCGTGGCCCACACGACCCAGATCGGCGCATTGGCTGCCATCAGCGGCAGCGCGGCAAGCTGCGCGCTGCCGGCGAAGACGGTGAACGTCATCAAGAGTGCCAGCGGCACCGAGAGGCCGCCCTGGACCATCGCCACGCCCGTCACCAGCCCCCAGGCGGCGATGCCCAGGCCGGCAGCGGCCATCTCGCGCATGCCGCGGCGGAATTCGGGATGGCGCAGCGTGGCGCGAAGGCGGGGCATCGACGAAGTGTCGCATCCGCCCGCATGCGGCGCGGTGCCGCAGCGGGTCAGGACTCGTGCACGGCCTTGCCGCTGCCGCTGGGTGCTGCCTTGCGTTCTGCGCCCGCGCCGGTCTTGCCTTCGTCGGTCGCGGCCTTGGCCAGCGGCTCGCTCTTGGCGCCCGGCGGCGAGAGCATCGGCGCGACGGCCTCGAGCTTGTTCTCGCGCATGTACTCGTCCATGTCGCGCCAGCCGGCGAAGACGGCGGACTTCTGTGCCTTCGGATTCAAGGCATAGCAGTCCTCGATCGCGCGGTTCGCGTGGCGGCAGGCGCTGCCGACAGCCTTGCCCTCGCCTTCCTTCAAGGTCGCCAGTTTCTCCGGCGACTCGACGCCCAGCATCTCGCAGCCCGCGAGCAGCCAAGGAAGCAGGAAGGCAGCGACGAAGCGGGAAGCGGGCATGACCGATGGGCAGGCTGGAAGCGTTGCATCGTTATCGGTCGCGCTCGTACTGAATTTAGGCGACGCTGAACAAGTCCCTCGCGGATGGCGCATCCTCGCTTTGGGCGGTCTGCGGCGTTGCAAATCCTCGCCATAGCTTTTGCGATGGCTGTGGTTTGCGCCTTGCAGCCCATCCCAAATCGAGGCGCGCCGTCTCGCCGGAACTTGCTCAGCGTCGCCTTAGGCCGCTCCCGACGCCATCGCGAGCAGGCGCTCGACACGCTCTTCGGTCGACGGATGGGTGGAGAAGAGGCCGCGCAGGCCGCCCGCGGACAGCGGGTTGATGATCATCATCTGCGCCGTCTCGGGGTGGCGTTCGGCCGGAAGCATTGGCGTTCCTTGCACGTAGCCTTGAATCTTCTGCAGCGCGCTGGCCAGCGAGCGCGGGTCGCCCGAGATCTCGGCGCCGCCGCGGTCGGCCTCGAACTCGCGCGCACGGCTGATCGCCATCTGGATCAGGCTCGCGGCGAGTGGCGCGAGCAGCATCACGAGCAGGCCGGCAATCGGGTTGGAGCGGCCTTGGCTGTCGCGCCCGCCGAAGAACATCGCGAAGTTGGCCAGCATCGAGATCGCGCCAGCCATGGTCGCGCTCACCGTCGAGATCAGGATGTCGCGGTGCTTCACGTGCGCGAGCTCGTGCGCCATCACGCCACGCATCTCGCGCTCGGACAGGGCGCGCAGAATGCCGGTCGTCGCCGCGACGGCGGCGTGCTCCGGGTTGCGGCCGGTGGCGAACGCGTTCGGCGCATCTTCGTTGATCAGATAGACGCGCGGCATCGGCAGCTCGGCGCGCTGCGCGAGGTCGCGCACCATCGCGTAGAACTGCGGCGCCGAGGTCGTGTCGACCTCCTGCGCGTTGTACATCTTCAGCACCAGCTTGTCGGAGAACCAGTAGCTGAAGAAGTTCATGCCGAGCGCGAACAGCAGCGCCATCATCATTCCGCTGCGCCCGCCCAGATAAGACCCGATGGCCATGAAGAGGGCGGTGATGGCCGCCATCAGCACGGCGGTTTTCAACATGTTGAACATGAGGACCTTTCGTTGCGGTATGACCTGAGTAGGTGCCAATCTGCACGAAGACCGCGCTTGCGGTCAACGTGATGCGCCACCTGGCACAGCGGCGTAGATGATGCCGCCGAGCGCGAGTTCAATCGTTGCGTTGAAAGTACATTCCCGGCTCGAGCGCAGCACCGGCCACGAACTGTGCTGCGGACACCCGGCGCCCGCCGGGGCGCTGCAGTTCCGTGATCCGCAGCGCCTGCGTGCCGCAGGCGACGACGATGCCTTCGTCGCTGACCCGCAGGATCTCGCCCGGCCTGCCGTCGCCGGCCACCACCGATCCGCGCCAGAGCTTGACCGTCTCGGCGCCAAGACGGCCGGTAGCGCCGGGAAAGGGGTCGAAGGCACGCAGCCGGCGCTCGATCGCCGCGGCCGGCGCCGACCAGTCGACGGACGCTTCGGCCTTGTCGATCTTGCGCGCATAGGTCGCGCCCTCGGCAGGCTGCGGCGTGCGCTGAAGTTCGCCGCGCTCGGCGAGACCAAGCGCCCGCGCGACGAGGCACCCGCCGAGCGCGGCAAGCCGGTCCTGCAGCGTCGCTGCGGTGTCGTCCGGCGTGATGGCGGCCGCTTCGACGAGCAGCATGTCGCCGGTATCGATCCCCGCATCCATCTGCATGATGGTGATGCCGCTGCGGGTATCGCCGGCCTCGATCGCGCGCTGGATGGGCGCCGCACCGCGCCAGCGCGGCAACAGCGAGGCGTGGATGTTCAGGCACCCCAGGCGTGGCAGGTCGAGCACCCATTGCGGCAGGATGAGGCCGTAGGCCGCGACGACCATCACTTCGGGCCGGGCGGCCAGCAGCGCATCGCGCGCGGCGCTCGCGTCGCCCGGATGCTTGCCGTCCGGACGTAGGCTGCGCGGCTGGGCCAGCGCCAGACCATGCTCGAGCGCGAACGCCTTCACTGGTGACGGCGCAAGCTTCATGCCCCGCCCTGCGGGGCGGTCGGGCTGCGTCAGCACGAGGGCGATGTCGAAGCCCGCCGCTTGGAGCGCCTCCAGCGCGCGACGCGCGAACTGCGGTGTTCCCGCAAACGCGATTCGAAGGCGCGGCCGCGCGCCCGGTGCGGGCGGACTCATGGCTCGCGCAGCGATTCGCGCGCCTGCTTGAGCAACTTTGCCTTGATGCGCGTTCGCTTGAGCATGCTCAGATATTGCACGAAGACCTTGCCCTGCAGGTGGTCCATCTCGTGCTGCACGCACACCGCGAGCAGGCCGTCGGTTTCGATGTCGCGTGATCGACCGTCGCGGTCGAGAGCACGCACCGTCACTTGAGCGTGCCGCTCGACTCTTTCGTAGGTCTCGGGCACGGACAGGCAGCCCTCCTCGCTGATCACCGTGTCCTCGCCGCGGGCGACGATTTCGGGGTTGATCAGCACGAGCAGGTTGTCGCGCGCAGGCGAGGTGTCGATGACGATCACACGCTCGTGCACATCGACCTGCGTCGCCGCCAGGCCCACGCCTTCGGCAGCGAGCATGGTCTCGTGCATGTCGTCGACCAGCGCGCGGATACGGTCGTCGACCTTCGCAACGGGGCGCGCGATCTTGTGCAGACGCGGGTCGGGGTAGCGCAGGATTTCGAGCTTTGCCATGGTGGGAACGGGATGTCGGATGGCGCGGTCTACCGCAGCGATGCCTCATGCGGCCATCGGCGCGACTCGCCGCAGGAACGCACACAGCATCAGCGTCAGCGACGCACTTTCATTGCGATATCAAGGGTTTAAGGGCAGAATCTACTAAGGGAGTTGAGCATTTTCGCCGAAGAAGCCCGTGGCACGCATGCAGCGCCAGCGCGTGCCCGCTGAACAGCCTCGCTTCGGCGCCCGGAGAATTCAGGACATGACTCGCCGTCACCCTATCGCGTTCCCCGCTCGGCAGGCTCTTCTCGAGGCCGCGCTCGGTGCTGCGCTGCTGCTTCCCGGCCTTTGGGCCGAAGCGGCGGACTACCCGATCACGGCCGAGCAGAAAAGCACCGCGCAGCAGGTCGCGCAGGCCGGGGTGCCGCTGTCGGAGCTGGCGCCTAACGCGCCCGACACGTACACGGTCAAGCCGGGCGACACGCTGTGGGATATCTCCAAGCTGTTCCTGAACAGCCCCTGGCGCTGGCCGGAACTCTGGGGCATGAACCTCGATCAGGTGCGCAATCCGCACTTGATCTACCCGGCGCAGGTGCTGATCCTCGAAAAAGTCGACGGCCGCGCGCGCCTGCAGGTTGCGAAGCCCGTCGACGGCGGCGCCGAGACGGCGATCAAGCTCTCGCCCACGGTCCGCTCCAGCGCGCTGAGTCGAACCCCGTTGGCGTCGATTCCCCTGAACCTGATCGTTCCTTTCATGAACGAGGCCATCATCTTCGAGAACGACGAGCTCGAAGGCGCGCCTCGAATCGTGGCCACGCCAGCAGACAGCGTGCTGCTGTCGCGCGGCGATCTGGCCTACGCGCGCGGCGAACTCGGGCCGCAGCGCGAGTACCGCATGTTCCGCGAAGCCAGGCCGATGCGCGACCCGACGACCGGTGAGATGCTCGGGTTCGAAGCCGCGTTTGTCGGCACCGCCGAATACATCCGCCAGGGCGAGACCCGCACGACGCAGGACGGCAAGACCGAGATCATCCCGGCGACCCTGCGCGTGACCAACGTGACCCAGGAAGCCGGCGTGGGCGATCGCCTGTCGCCGGTTCCCCCGCGCGAGTTCACGAACTACGCTCCGCATGCGCCGCAGGCGTTGATCGAGGGGCAGGTCGTGTCGATCTACGGCGAAGGCCTGACCGCGGGGCGCAATCAGATCGTTGCACTCAACCGCGGTGCGGTCGATGGCGTCGAGCCCGGTCATGTGTTCGCGTTGTGGCGTTCCGGAAGGGGCGTGACCGACCGCACCGATCCGTCGCGTCCGGTGATCACCTTGCCCGACGAGCGCGTGGGTGGGCTGTTCGTCTTTCGCGTCTTCAACCGGATGTCGTATGCGCTGATCGTCGCGGCCTCGCTACCGATCGGGCGCGGCGACCGTTTCGCGTCTCCCTGAGCCCGCTTCGCATTGCCAGGCCAGTGATAGAGCGCAATGAACTGGCCGCATGGTTGCGGCTGGCCGAGACACCTCGATTCGGCCGCGCTTCGGCGCGCCGCGTATTGGCCGCACTCGGCTCGCCGCAGGCCGTCTTCGAGGCGCGCCTGGGTGTGCTGCGCGACGTCGTCGGTGCCGCTGCGGCAGCCGCGCTCGCCGAGCCGCCGGCCACTTTGGCCGACCTCGTCGGGACGACTTGGCGGTGGTTGGCCGAAGGCGAGCAGCGCGGGGTCGTTACGTTGGCCGACGCCGACTACCCGGCCGCCCTGCTCGAAACGGCCGACCCGCCCTTGCTGCTTCATGTGCAGGGCCGCATCGAGCTGCTTGCCGCGGTCTCGATCGCAGCGGTCGGTAGCCGCAACCCGACGCCACAGGGCATCGAGAATGCACGCGCTTTCGCACGCTGCCTTAGTCAGGCCCGCGTGACCGTGGTGTCGGGCCTCGCGCTCGGCATCGACGGCGCCGCGCACGCGGGCGCGCTCGAGGGGCCGGGCAGCACCATCGCCGTCGTCGGCACCGGGCTGGACATCGTCTATCCGAAGCGCCACCGCGATCTGGCCCGCCGCATTGCCGAGCAGGGCCTGATGGTCAGCGAGTATTCGCTCGGCACGCCGCCGCTGGCGCCTCACTTCCCGCAGCGCAATCGCGTCATCGCGGGCCTCACTCGCGGGACGCTGGTGGTCGAGGCGGCCACGCAGTCGGGCTCGCTGATCACGGCGCGGCTGGCGGCGGAGTGCGGGCGCGACGTGTTCGCGGTCCCCGGCTCCATCCATGCGCCGCAGTCGCGCGGTTGCCACGCGTTGCTCAAGCAGGGCGCCAAGCTCGTCGACAGCGCACAAGACATCCTCGAGGAACTGCGCCTGGGCGCGCCGGGCGCGATGCCCGAAGCGCCCGAGGCGGGCTCGCGGGCCGTCGATCCGCTTCTGCAGGCACTGGGCCATGACCCGGTGACGCTGGACGCGTTGGCCGAGCGCACCGGCGTGAAGCCTGCCGAGCTGAATGCGCGCCTGCTGGAACTCGAACTGGAGGGACAGGTGGCGCGCCTGCCAGGGCAGCAGTTCCAGCGCGTGGCGAGGGGCTGAACGCACACCCGCCGGGCGGCGCCCGCCCAAATCGCTGCGGTATAGTGCAACGCATGTTCGACGTGCTCGTCTACCTGTACGAAAACTACTGGCGGCCCGACGCCTGCCCCGAGAACGCCCAACTGGCGCGCAAGCTTTCGGCGGTCGGCTTCGAATCCGACGAGATCGAGGAGGCACTGACCTGGCTCGACGGGTTGGCGAGCGCCGCACAGTGCTATGTGGGGCAGCAGACCACGCACAGCTTGCGCGTGTACTCGGCTGCAGAGCATGACCACCTGGGCGAGGACTGCATCGGTTTCGTGAGCTTCCTCGAATCGGCCGGAGTGCTCGCGCCGCCGATGCGCGAGATGGTTCTCGACCGCGCGACCGCCATCGCGGGCAGCCCGGTCGACCTGGAAGACCTGAAGATCATCGTCCTGATGGTGTTCTGGAGCCTGGGCGAGGAACCCGACGCGTTGATCCTCGACGAACTTTTCGTCGACGAGGCCGACCGGCTAATCCACTGACGGACGGCGGGCCGTCTGGCTCTTCGCGGCCGCAGTGCGGGAACGCTGCGCGACCGACGAGGGCTATTTCAGCAAGGTCTTCGGGTCAACGTCGAGCTTGGCCAGCGCGTCGCGCGTTGCACGCACCGTCAGCGATTCCTGCTGTGCCGGCACCAACAGTCCCGCTTGCAGGAACGCCGCCAGCCGCTGTTGCTGGAACAGGATGCCGCGCCCCTTGGGCGAGACGAAGAGCGTGAGCCGCCCGCGCAAGCCCTTCCAGGCGATCTGCACGGCCTCGTTGCGGTCGCGGTAGTCGAGCATGTACCAACCGCCCACCTGCAACTCGCGCGCCCAAGCGAGCATGGCCGCAGTAGGGGCCGAGCCGCCGTCGCCGACGACTTCGAGATCGTCGCTCTCATGCCCCGAGAGATCGAGGATCAGGCCCTCGTCGAGGTCGACGTCCAAGGTCTCGGGCAAGAGATCCTCCAGTGTCTCGAGGCGCGTCATCAACTCCGCGAGCCGCTCGTTCGAGATCGACGCCGCCTTGGCCGTGAATGCCGCGGCCAGCGCATTGTTGAGGCGCTGGACATGTTCCTCCTGCCTGTCGCGCGAGACTCCCGCCGCTTCCATGCCGTCGCGCAGCACCTTGAGCAGCATGGGCAGGCGCCGGATCACGTCGGCACGCTCCTCGCGCGAAACCTTCGCGCTCGCAGACCAGATCAGATCGGCCGCGGCGCGCTTCATGGCCTTGGTCGCGTCGCTTTGCACTCCATGCTTGACAGCGGTCATGGCCATCACGTCGGCCCAGGCGTGAAACAGGAATTCGCGCACGCCCTCCTGCACCGGCATCCCTTCGAGCATCTTGCGCAACTCGATCGTGTACTGGATCGCCAGCGTTTCCCGCTGCTCGACCTGCTGTGCCAGCGACACGCCCTTGCGCGACGCCTCGTTCTGGTTCTTGAAGTAGTGCGCAAGGAAGCTCTCGAACTCGGTGAGCACGGTCTGGAACACGCGCCGTCCGGTATCGGGATAGGCCTCGACGACTTGCACGATGCGCTTGATTTCCGTTTCCAGCGCAGTGCTGGAGGAGCGCGTCGTGGCGTCGAAGCCCATCACGCAGGCGCCCATGCGGTCGATCAGCCGGCGCGCCGGGTGATCCACGGTGGCGAAGAAGTCGGGCTCGGCCACGGCGACGCGCAGCACCGGCATCTGCAGGCGGGCGAACCAGACGCGCACCGCGGCCGGGAGGTCCTCTTCCGTGAGGATGCTCTGGAACAGCAGCGCAACGATCTCGATCGTCGCATTCTCGACCGGTGTCGTCGCGGCCTGCTTGAGCTCCTGCTTGCGTTGTTCAAGCTCTTCGATCAATGTCGGCGCGTTCGCTCGGGTGCCGCCTGCCGACTCGACGGCCGGCATCGACATGCGCTGCTGCAGACCGCGCTGGATTTCGTTGATCGCCGCCCACAGCGCCGGCGATGCGTACCCCGCGCGGTGGGCCGACCCGAACTCCGGCAACTGGCGCGCGACGAGTCGGTTCAACTGCCCGAGCACGGCCTCGGCCTGTTCGCCGACGCGCGAGTAGACGCGCGGCGGCGCCATCGGTCGCGAATCGACGGCAGTATCGCGAACGCCCGCACCTTGCCATTCGTCGCCACCGCGGCGCCCAGGCATCCTGCCCATGCCGCGTCTGGGCAGGTCGGCAGGCACACTGACGGCGCCCGCGCCACGAGCGGAGGCCGGGTTTGGTCGCCCGCCACCGAGAGGGCCGACGCCAGACGCCGAACCGCCCTGACCCGCGCCCGCACGGCGGACGAACGCGCGCAGGTTGACGTCGGCCATGACCCTCCGCTCGACGAGCCAGCGGTTGA
Organism: uncultured bacterium; assembly: GCA_903830565.1. GTDB lineage: Bacteria > Pseudomonadota > Gammaproteobacteria > Burkholderiales > Burkholderiaceae_C > CAIKUF01. The sequence goes on from CAIKUF010000016.1 coordinate 19,335, forward strand.
TGTCCAGGTAGGCGCTCTGGGCGAGTTGCGAGAACGCGTCGTGCTGAAGCTGTTGCAGCACGCGCCACATGTCCTGGCTCAGGCCGGCGTCCTGCCAGGCGGTGATCGCGACGCGCGCCAGCGCTTGCGGACGCATCACATCGTTGACGCCGAGCTCTTCGCGATCCTCCAGCAAGAGCATGCGCGCGCGCAGTTCGGCGAACTCCGCCGACACCTGGTCCATCATCGCCAGGGCCAGACGCGAGCTCAGGATTTCGCATTCGATGGTCTGGTTGTCGACCAGCGACATGTCGTCCGCCGCCTGTGCCGTCCAGTTCATCTCGCCGCTGCGTGCCGTGCCGAGCGCGCCGCTTTCGAGCGTGCCGCGAAGCTGCCTGACCATGCCGCCGAGCCAGGCCGGCGCCAGCGTCTGCAGGTCGGCCAGGTTTTCGCGCCGCGCGCGCTGATGGGCGTGATTGGCCGCCTGACCCCATACCGTCGACGCGCCCTCGACAACCGCCTGCACGACTCCGCTCAGGCCGCTGAGCAACCGATCGACGTGGGTTCGCCGGGCCTGGGCAGCCAAGGCGATCGAATCGGCAGAGGTCGCCATGGGGGGGAGCTAAAGCTCGTAGATGACAGCCGACTCTACACCGCCGCCCCCGCATTCGGATCGTCGGGGTCGATGTCCTTGGTCGTCGTCGACTTGACCAGATCTTCGCGCCGCACACCCAGCCACATCGCGATCGCGGCAGCGACGAACACCGACGAATAAATGCCGAACAGGATGCCTATCGTCAGCGCCACCGCGAAGTAATGCAGCGTCGCACCGCCGAAGATCAGCATCGAGAGCACCATCATCTGCGTGCAGCCGTGGGTGATGATCGTGCGGCTCGTCGTGCTGGTGATCGCGTGGTCGATCACCTGCTGCGTGCTCATCTTGCGAAAGCGGCGGAAGGTCTCCCGAATGCGGTCGAAGATCACCACCGACTCGTTGACCGAGTAGCCCAGCACCGCCAGCACCGCCGCCAGCACCGAGAGCGAGAACTCCCACTGGAAGAAGGCGAAGAAGCCGAGGATGATGATCACGTCGTGCAGATTGGCGATGATGGCCGCGACCGAGAACTTCCACTCGAAGCGCACCGCGAGGTAGAGCATGATCCCGATCACCGTCGCCAGCAGCGCCATCGCGCCATCGCGCGCGAGTTCCGAGCCGACCTGCGGGCCGACGAAATCGCTGCGTTGCAGCTTCACCGGCTCGGCGCCGGCAGCGCTGCAGACCGGCTTGGCGATGGTCTCGCCTTTCTCGCTCGTGACCTGCTGCGTCGACACCGTGCCGCCTTCGGCGGCGCAAAGCGCATCGAGCACGCGCGTGACGACCACCGTCTGCTTGACGTCGGCGCGTAGAGGCAGGCGGATCAGCACGTCGCGCGGGCTGCCGAAGTTCTGCGCCTGCACGTCGCCGAAGTTCAGGCTCTCGACGGCGGTGCGCACCTTGCCGATGTCCGCCGTCTGTGCGTAGGCGACCTCGATCGCCGTGCCGCCGGTGAACTCGATCGACAGATGCAGGCCGCGCGAGAAGAGAAAGAATACCGCCGCGGCGAAGGTGATGAACGAAACCGCGTTGAACACCAACGCGTGGCGCATGAACGGGATGTCGCGCTGAATCCTAAAGAATTCCATGGTCTGGTTTCCGCTTTGGAGTTCAGGCTTCGGCCGTGGTCGCGGCTGCGGCGGGGCGCCAGACCTGGCCGATCGAGACCGATTTCAGCTTCTTCTGCCGCCCGTACCACAGGTTCACGATGCCGCGCGAGAAGAACACGGCCGAGAACATCGAGGTCAGGATCCCGAGGCAATGCACGATCGCAAAGCCGCGCACCGGGCCCGAGCCGAAGGTCAGCAACGCGACGCCGGCGATCAGGGTCGTCACGTTGGAGTCGAGGATGGTCGCGAACGCGCGTTCGTAGCCGGTTGCGATCGCCGTCTGCGGGGCGGCGCCGCTCCGCAACTCCTCGCGCACGCGTTCGTTGATCAGCACGTTGGAGTCGATCGCCATGCCCAGCGCGAGCGCAACGGCGGCGATGCCCGGCAGCGTCAGCGTCGCCTGAAGCATCGACAGCACGGCGACCAGCAGCAGCAGGTTGACCGCCAGCGCGATCGCCGAGAAGACGCCGAACATGCGGTAGTACAGGATCATGAAGAGCGCGATTGCGGCAAAGCCGTAGACCACGCTGCTGAAGCCCTTGGCGATGTTCTCGGCGCCCAGGCTGGGGCCGATCGTGCTTTCCTGGATGATCTCCATCGGCGCGGCGAGCGAGCCGGCGCGCAGCAGCAACGCGGTGTCGAAGGCCTCGGTGGTGGTCATCGAGCCCGAGATCTGCACCCGGCCGCCGGCGATCTCGGTGCGGATCACCGGCGCGGTGACCACTTCGCCCTTGCCCTTCTCGAACAGCAGGATGGCCATCCGCTTGCCGACATTCTCGCGCGTGATGTCCTTGAAGATGCGTGAGCCCTTGTCGTCCAGCGTCAGGTGCACGGCCGGCTGCTGGTGATCGTCGAAGCCGGGCTGGGCGTCGCGCAGGTTCTCGCCGGTCAGGATGACCTGGCGTTTGACGATGATCGGCCGCGCGCCGCGCTCGATGTAGCGCTCGGTGCCGAACGGCACCGGGCCGGTGCCGGCGGCCGCTGCCGCGGCTTCGGTGCTCTCGTCGACCATGCGC
>CAIKUF010000017.1 GCA_903830565.1 uncultured bacterium
CCACTCGTCTCCGCATCGTCGCCCTGCCTCCGCGCCGTCGCTCGACTCATCCCCCGCAGCGATCCGCCAATTGCCGGAAATCGACCTGAGCAGTTACAAGGAATATCACTACCGTCCCACAGGAATTCGCGAAAATGAGCAAAAAAACGGTTCGGCTGCCGGGACTTGACCTGCCAAAAGGCAGGGGATGAAAAAAACCAAGTCTATACAGCAACCGAACCGCCGCCACGTTAGCGTACTGCGGCAGATCTGCCAGCTCATACCGACGCATCTTGTGGCGAAGCTCGCCCGTGAAACCGGAGCCGACGACAAGGCGCGCACATTCACGCCGTGGAGTCACGTGGTCACCATGCTCTATGCGCAGCTCAGTCACGCCTGGAGCCTGAATGATGTCTGCGACGCGCTGAAGCTTCACCTCACCCTGCTGTTTGGAATCCGCGCGGCGAAGCCGCCGGCGAAAAACACCCTCAGCCATGCTAACATGGAGCGCGATTGCGCGATGGCCGAGAAGCTGTTCTGGGCGCAGCTCGAACACCTGCAAGTGGCCTTTCCACAGTTCGTACGTGGTCGCGGCAAGCGGCACTTCGGCTGGCGCTTCAAGCGCGCGATCAACGTGGTCGACTCCACCACCATTCAACTGATCGCCTCGTGCATGTCCTGGGCAAAGCATCGCCGCCGCAAAGCGGCGGCGAAGTGCCACCTGCGCTTGGATCTGCAAAGTTTCCTGCCGAAGTTCGCCATTGTCGACACGGCCCGCGAGCATGACAACAAACGCGCGCGGGAGGTTTGTGCCGGACTTTCCGAGGGGGAAATCGTGATTTTCGACAAAGCGTACGTGGATTTCACCCACCTGTGCGACCTGGCCGTGCGCGGCATCTTCTGGGTCACGCGAGCGAAGGACAACATGGCTTACCGGGTGAAAAGGGTGCTGCCGAAGTCGAGCGATCCACGCATCCTGAAGGACGAGTTGGTGGTGCTCAAGGGCGAGGAGGCGCGGCAGCATTATCCGGGTGAAATGCGGCGAGTGACCGCAAGGATCGAGGTCGACGGCAAGGAGCGCGTGATGGTTTTCCTCAGCAACAATACGGAATGGGCCGCCGCCAGCGTGGTTGATCTCTACGGCTGCCGCTGGAGCATCGAGACGTTCTTCAAGGAGCTGAAGCAGACCGTGCAGCTGGTGGACTTCCTCGGTCATTCGGCCAACGCGGTGAAGTGGCAGGTATGGACGGCGCTGCTGGTGCACCTCCTGTTACGCTTCCTGGCGTGGCAGAGCCGCTGGGCGTACAGCTTCAGCCGCCTGGTAACCTATATACGTGCGGCGCTGTGGCTTGACCGGAATATATATGAATTGCTCAAGCGCTGTGGGACAGCCAACGGGGACTTCCGCTTTCTCGGCAGCTCGGAACAACCGTGGCTGCCCGGCTTTGACCGGAATGCTATGGGAAAGCCGGGGTGATTCTGTAACCACTATTCCGCTACGTATCGCCAAAATCTTCAATTGCTCAGTCCCGCCAGTGCCAGTGCCTTGGGTTCATTTCCAAGCACTTACGATGGCTTGTCCCTGTGCTGTGGGACGGTAGTGAAGATAAATGTATCCCGGCCACCCTGCGACATGGTGGTGATTTCCTGTTGCAGGCCGCCTTTGTTGAGTTCGGTGATGCCGCGGAGGAGGATGTGTTGGTCCAGCTTACCCTCTTCGAACATCCAGGGCCGGGGCCGTTCCATATCGCCCTTCTTGTGTGAAATCGGCATCGAGACAAAACACCGACCATAGCGCAGATCTTTGGACCGGTCGTCGCGATCACCTCC
>CAIKUF010000018.1 GCA_903830565.1 uncultured bacterium
CAACACGCAGATCTTTCGCGATCTGGCCGAGCGCATGGGCTTCGACGAAGCGTGCTTCATGGACAGCGACGAGACGCTCGCGCGCGCGGCGTTCGGCGCTGCGGTCTCGTTCGACGCGCTGCGCGAGCACGGCTGGGTGCAGTTGCCGCGCGCCGACGCCCCGTTCGCCGAGGGCGGCTTTCCGACGGCCAGTGGGCGCTGCATGATAGCTGCGCCGGGGCTCGGCGTTCCGGAATACGTCGCGAACTACGAGTCGGTGCAATCGAGTGCCGACCTCGCGCAGCGCTACCCGCTGGCGATGATCTCGCCACCGGCGCGCAACTTTCTGAACTCGACCTTCGTCAACGTGACCAGCCTGCGCGACATCGAGGGCGAGCCCGTGCTCGAGATGCACGCCGACGACGCCGCAGCGCGCCGGCTCGTCAGCGCACAGCTCGTGCGCGTGTTCAACGACCGCGGGCGCAGCGTGTGCCGGCTGCAGGTCAGCGACAGGGCGCGGCCCGGCGTCGTCAACGGCCTCGGGATCTGGTGGCGCAAGTTCGGCTTCGACGGCAGCAACGTCAACGAGCTGACCCACCAGCGGCTGACCGACATCGGCCGCGCACCGGCCTTCTACGACTGCCTGGTCGAGGTGCAAGCCGCTTGAACCTGGGATTGAAGAGGAGTGTCGTTTTCGCCGCGATGATGAGTCTTGTCGTTAGCGGTCTCGCGCTGGGCGGGTTGTGCCTGCTCGGCGGTTGCTCGACGCTGGGCTACTACGCGCAGTCGGTCGACGGCCATGTCGCCTTGCTGAACGCGGCGCGCCCGGTGTCCGAGTGGTTGGCCGACGACACCACGCCACCCGCGCTGCGCGAGCGTCTGCTGCTGAGCCAGAAAATGCGTGACTTCGCCGTGAGCGAGCTCGCGCTGCCAGACAACCAGAGCTATCGCCGCTACGCCGACCTGCACCGCAAAGCCGCGGTGTGGAACGTGGTCGCCGCGCCCGAACTCGGCCTGACGCTCAAGACCTGGTGCTTCGCGGTCGTCGGCTGCGTCGGCTACCGCGGTTACTTCGATCGCGCCGATGCCGATGCGTTCGCCGAGCAGCTGCGCGCCGAGGGCCTGGAGGTCAACGTCTACGCGGTGCCCGCGTACTCGACGCTCGGCCGCTTGCCGAGCGCGTTCTTCGCCGATCCGCTGCTCAGCACCTTCATCTACCTCCCCGAGGTCGAGCTCGCACGGCTGACCTTCCACGAGCTGTCGCATCAGGTCGCCTACGCCAGCGGCGACACGATGTTCAACGAGTCGTTCGCGACGACCGTCGAGCGCTTGGGCAGCCAGCGCTGGATGGATGAGCGCGCCAGCCCGGCGGCGGTGGCCGAATACCGTGCCTTCGATGCCCGGCGGCGGGACTTTCGCGCGCTAACCGCGCGCACGCGCGACGCGCTGGGAGCGCTGTACCAGAGCGACGCGAGCGATGCCGAGAAGCGCGCCGGCAAGGCGGTGCTGCTGCAGCGCATGCAGGGCGACTACGTTGCGCTCAGGGACGGGCCGTGGAAGGGCTACAAGGGCTACGACGCCTGGTTCGCGCACGCCAACAACGCATCGCTCGGCGTGCTGGCCGCCTACACCGAACTCGTACCGCAGTTCGAGCGCCTGTACGAGCGCCAGGGGCGCGACCCGGCGCGCTTTTATACCGAGGTCAAGCGCCTGGCTGCCTTGCCCAAGGACGAACGCCGCGCCACACTCGGACCTTGATGAAACGCCAAATCCGATTTCGGATCGCTACCGCAACGTCGTCATCCCCGCCTGCGCGGGGATGACACGGCTGCGGTCTTGAATCGGGATCCGAATAAGGAAACACGCCCATGCCCGACATCCGCATTCGCCGTGAACACGCGCTCGGCCTGGCCAAGGCGCGCAAGATTGCCTGGAAGTGGGCCGAGGACGTCGAGCAACGCTTCGGCATGGAATGCAGCGTGATCGAGGGCGAACTCAGCGACACCGTCGAGTTCACGCGTGCCGGCGTGCACGGCGAGTTGATCGTTGCGCCGGAGCACTTCGACCTGCACGCCAAGCTCGGCTTCCTGCTCGGCGCGTTCAGCAAGACCATCGAGCGCGAGATCCTCGCCAACCTCGATGCACTGCTCAAGGGCAGCGAGGCGGCGCCAAAGAAGGCCGCCGCCAAGACGGCCCGGAAGTAGCGCCTACTTCAGCGATTCGATCAGGTCCACGTACTCCTGCATCGCCTCGTCGACGCTCTTGCCTTTGAGCGCGCCCCAGGCGTCCCACTTGGCGCGCCCGACCATGTCGGTGAAGCCGGGTCGCTTGCCTTGCACGTCGCCGCTGCTGGCCTGCTTGTAGAGCGCATAGATCTTCAGCAGCGTCATGTTGTCCGGCTTCTCGGGCAGCGCCTTCGAGTCCTTGACGGCTTGTTCGAATTGGGATTTCAGTGGGGCCATGGTGTCGCTCTCCTGGGTCTTGGGGAAAAGTCTGGGTGAAAATGGCAGGCAACGCGGGTATGGTACCCACCATCGCGGTTCGAAGCGCCGCCGCCATTCTTAGGAGACCTCCGATGTCTGAAGCCGCCGAGCGCATGTCGCGCGTGGACACCGCCTGGCTGCGGATGGACAACGATGTCAACCTGATGATGATCGTCGGCGTCTGGCTGATCGAGCCTGCGATCACGCACGCCGCGCTTCGCGACCGCATCGAGAGCAAGCTGCTCAAGTACGACCGCTTTCGGCAGAAGGTGGTGCGCGATGCGATCGGCGCGAACTGGGTCGGCGACGAGGACTTCGACATCGAGCGCCACGTGGTCTCAGAGACCTTGCCGCGCAAGCGCGGCCAGAGCGCACGCGCGGCGCTGCAGGTGCGCGCCGGCGCCCTGGCCACGGAGCCGCTGGACCCGTCGCGGCCGCTGTGGCGGTTCCACCTGATCGAGCACTACAACGGCGGCAGCGCGGTCATCGCGCGCATTCACCATTGCATCGGCGACGGCATCGCGCTGATCTCGGTGATGATGGCTATCACCGACGGCGGCATCGACCCGCCCAAGCGCAGGCCGCGCAGCGCGGAGGACGACGATGAAGGCGACTGGCTCGCCGATGCGGTGATCAAGCCCTTGACCGACGTCGCCGTGAAGGCCATCGGCATGTACGGCGGCGGCGTCGTCAAGTCGATGGAGATGCTGTCGCAGCCGCACCAGTTGCTCAGCTCGCTGGAAGTCGCGCGTAGCGGCTACCACGTGGTGCGCGACGCGGCCGCGCTGGCGCTGATGCCCGACGACTCGCCGACACGCCTGAAGGGCAAACCGATCGGCAAGAAGGTCGTCGCCTGGAGCGAACCGGTGCCGCTCGACCACGTGAAGATCGTCGGCAAGGCGCTCAACTGCTCGATCAACGACGTGCTGCTGGCCTGCGCCGCCGGTGCCATTGGCGACTACCTGCGCGAGCAGGGCGACGACCCGACGGGCAAGGAGATCCGCGCCATGGTGCCGGTCAACCTGCGTCCGCTGGAAGAGGCGTGGAAGCTCGGCAACCGCTTCGGCCTCGCGCCTCTCGTGCTGCCGATCGGCATCGCGAACCCGGTTGAGCGCGTCTACGCCGTGCGCGCGCGCATGAACGAGATGAAGGGCAGCTACCAGCCGCTGCTCGCCTACGGCGTGCTCGCGGTGGCGGGCCTCTTGATCAAGCCGCTGCAGGACGCGCTGCTCGGCATGTTCGCGAAAAAGGCGACCGCGGTGATGACCAACGTCCCCGGCCCGGCCACGCCGCTCAAGCTGTGCGGCTCGACGCTGCGCCAGTCGATGTTCTGGGTCCCGGCCTCGGGCGACGTGGGCATCGGCCTGAGCATCCTGTCGTACGCCGGCGGCGTGCAGTTCGGCCTCATCACCGACCGCAAGCTGTGCCCGCAGCCGCAGAAGATCATCGACCGCTTCGAGCCCGAGTTCGAGAAGCTGCTGATGGTGACGCTGATGCTGCCGTGGGGGAGCGAAGCGGGCGTTGCGGCCTGACCCGCGCGCATTGGCGGCTTGCGGTCTGAACGCCTTGCCTCTCGCGTGCGAGGCGAACCGCCACGACTTGCTGCTTGCCAGAGTTGCCGCACTTCGCGCGCTGCGAAGCGCTCACAGGCGGCTGCCATTTCCATCAACTCGGGCGTCGGTGCGAGCCAGACTTGCGGCGACGCGCCGTAGAAGCACAGCAGGATGGCACTTGCGACAGCAACGGTGGCGAAAAGTGCGGTAACGCCAGCGAGGATGCGCATACGGCGGTTGGTTGGTTGGTATGCCGGGGAAGCAGTCATCTCACGCTGCGTCGATCAAAGGTCTATAGGCTCGCCTGCACGGGCCGACGGGCGCGGGCACCACGCATGCGCCCGTCGTCGGCCAAGCCAACTGCGCCGATGTTCGATCGGACGCGGACTCGCCTCCGGCGGCACCGAAGGGGTGGCCGCGCGGATTGAGCGAGCTGGCGCGCAGGGGCCCCGGCATGTCGGCTCACATCATTGGTAGAAAGCGATGTTGGCGGCCGCGCCCGAAGGCGCAGATGTGCCGTTGAAGTGCACGAGCACATAGTTGCCTGGCGGTCGCTTCAATTCACGCTCGATTTCGGTTGCCGGTGCGCCGGCGTTGCCTCAGCAGGCAAAGACGCATTCGCAGGTGCCGCCGAAGAAGCCAGTTCGCCCAGGAGCCGCGCCATCGCTCGCAAAAAATCGTGGCGGGTATTGCCGCGCGCGCCAGGTTGGCTCTGTAGCAAGGCATGGTTCGCACATTCGGCGAGCACGTTTCTCGCAGCGTCGGACCCTGGCCCGCGCCACCCATCTTGCGGCTCGATCTCTGGCCGGGTATTCCGCGGCTGCTGGCTTGGCGCCGAGGTTGCCAGATGGCGGCCCGCGACCGACGACGGACATGCGCTGGCGCCGGTGGGCGTGTCGATGGCCCACGCGGCAGCGGGCAGGCCGGAACGGTCGACGACCTGGCATCGATCGGGTTGACCGCAGGAGCGCGTGTCGGCGGCGTTCGCTTCGCCGTGTCTCTGAAGCACAGCGAAGCTCG
>CAIKUF010000019.1 GCA_903830565.1 uncultured bacterium
AGGCCTTCAAGCTGCTCGCCCTCAGCCCCAACTGTTCCCAGTAATCCCGCCCCGATACGCTCGAAAACGTCGGCGGATCAAGCACTTACGTCGCAGGATCGGTCAAAGTTCGGACTCAGGAGAATGGGATCATGGGTGCAAACGTCGGGATTCATCCGGGGTGGCCGGCGCAGGCAAGCGGCCAACCGCGGCTTCCGGGTTGAACACGCTCCCGATGCTCAACGGTTTTGCTTGAAGGCCATCACCGCTTGATTGCGCAGGGTGCGCAGTAGGGCCAGTTCCTTCTCGTCCAACTCCAACGCGCCCTTCTTGGTCTTATCCGCGTAGATCAGGCCAAAGGGTGCGCCCTTGACTTGCAAGGGAAGCAGCAGAAATGCTGGGGCATTCAGCGACTTTAGGTACCACTCCGGCAAGCGCAACAGAATGCGCGATTCGGCAGCGTCGCTGATCATGCTGTCCACGCCTTTGAGACAAACCACACCAAACAGGTCCGGCGTTGCGGTATTGAGTGGCACCTTGAAGACCTTCACATGCGATTCCACACCTTCGCCCAGGCCGAAGCGCCCGGTAACGGTATCGATCTTGGGGTCGCGCATGCAAAAGATGATGCGATCAAAGCCCATGGCGCGAAACATGGTTTCCAGAATCATGCGCAGCACGTCGGCGAGCTTGAAGTCTTCCACCATAGCATTGGTAATATCCTGGATCCCAGCGGCCAGGGTCTCAGCAATCTGCTTCGATTTCGCTGCAGGCACTTGCGCACCAGGGTCCAATGTCTGCGTCGCCTGCAGAGCGAGGCTGCCAATATTGCCCTCCGTCACCGGCACTTGCAAATCGGGCGCGTCGACGAACTCATGCGCTTCGGTATTCAAGACCTTTTGCGCAGCGGATTCCGGGTTGACCCGGATGCCCATCGCCACCGCCATCTCCACAAGTGTGGTCTTTGCCTGCTCCACGGCGGTGGAGATCAGCTTTTCGGAGCTTCCCAGCGCCTTCGCATAGGTCTTGGCGACCTGCGCGATATGCGCCTGTGCGTCCTGCGCTTCATATTTCAGCAGCACATCGGCCATGTCGTTGGATGCCGATGCCACCCACCGTATGCGCTCCCCGCTGTCAACCGATACGCGCGAGGGTGGGGCCCCGACCGGATGTTTCATGCAGCGCTGAATGCTGTCGGGCAAGCCCCAAGACTTCGCGATGCCGATGCCCAGCGCCTCGAAGCTCAGTCCCAACACACGCAAAGAAGCCGTTGCCTCCGCAATGGCAGGCGTTTCTGAATGCAGCAAGTTGCGCACCTGCTCGGCTTCCTCTGGAAAGTAGAACTGTGTGAGAAGGCGCCCCATGTTCTGAAACATGGAGCCAATAAAGGCTTCTTCGGCCTCCTTGGCGTCGGTGCACATCTCTGCGCCAATGTTTCCAGCCAGCAAGGCGCGCACAAATTCATCCTTGAGCTGGGCGGCGTGTCCCTTGTCTTGCATATGCTCCAGCAGCACCAGACTAAATGCCATGTTGCGAATACCGTTAAAGCCAACCAGAGTGACCGCGCGCGAGACCGTGCTGATGCTGCTGCCGTCGCGTGCAAAGTGCGCACTGTTGACCACCCGCAGCAGCTTGTTGGTAAGAGCCACATCCTTGAGGATCTGGTTTGTCACGCTGCTCACGCTAACTGTGTCGGAAGTGGCCATGCTCTGGATGCGCACCATTGCCTCGGACAGGGCCGGAAAGTCGCTCTGGTAGCGCATGCGGCGCATCAGGAAGTCCAGCGTTTCGCCGGAGTTGCCGTTGTCCGCTGGTGCACTTTCCGACGCCGGTTGGCGCCACCCGCTCAAGGCATTGAAAAAGGCACGGGCGTCCGCAAAGCGCTGTTGCGGGTCGCGCACCAACGCACGGTTGACCAGCGCACGCAAACCATCGTCCACTTCCGGAACCAGGGTAGCGGGCAAGCACAAGGTGTCACGGGCCAGGCGGTAGGCCGCGCGATCGGGATCGGACTCGCGTACCAGAGGCTTGCCCGTCAGCAGTTCGGCCAGTACCAAGCCGCAGGCAAACAAGTCCATGGATGGCGCAGGTTGCACACCGGCAATCGCCTCGGGCGAGGGATAGCCTATGGCGTCGCCCACCGCGACGCCGCCTGCATCGTTGCTGCTCGCCCGCGCGGCGATACCAAAGTCCATGATCCGGGCGCGGCCCGTGGTGTCGACCAGGATATTGGAAGGTTTGAGGTCGCGGTGAATCACGCCTTCCGTGTGGGCAACCGAGATGGCGTCCAGCACGTCCATCATGATCGCCACAGCGTCGCGTGCGGGCAAAGCCCCTTTGCGGGCAATCAAGGCGGCCAGCGTGTCGCCGGCGACATATTCAAAGACGAGGTAGGTATACTGCCCGTGGGTATCGGCCTCGTATACCTGCGCGATGCTGGGATGCTTGACACGCCCGACACTGCGTGCCTCTTGCAACCACTGCCTGACAGCCTGCTCGTCGGCACCGGCCGCAGGACGCAACACCTTGATGGCCACCTCGCGCTCCATGCGTGGGTCGTAGGCCAGCCACACAGTAGACCGTGCCCCTTGCCCCAACTGGCGCCGCAATTCGAAACGGCCCAGAGTGCCGGAAGGTCTGAGGCCGGCTTGTTCCGAGGCAGGGCGGCGGTCTTGGAAGGCGGGGGTATCTGTCATACCCCGATGCTACTTGGTCGCCCCTGCAACGCAGTTCTCCAGGTTCAAGAGGTGCAGCGCGTTCCAGGCGCGGATGCGGGCGTGGTCGTCGAAGGTGGAGGGTGGGCGGCAGAAGGGAAGTCCCTGATGTCTGTTGAGCCGCCCGAGCGTTGATGTGACATGGCCGTCAGTTACCGCCCCTACGAACCGCAGCAGGAGATGCTGTTGCCCGCATCGCTGCAAGACTGGCTGCCCAAGGGGCATCTGGCCTACTTCATCAGCGACACGGTCGACGTATTGGACCTCAAGGCGTTCTATTCACGCTATGCAGGCGGCGGCGCGCGCAACCAGCCGTTTCAACCTGCCATGAAAGGAGGAGGACCGGCCGTGGGCCGGTCCGGGGGACACGAGCGCAGCAGAGCGCCCCGTCGTCCTGATCGCGCGCCGACATTCGCGTGCGGCCGAGCCGGCTCGCGCAAATGACGGCAACGGGCCGAAAGCCGATACGCTACGGCACGCCGCCGACGATCCCCATCTCCAGCGGCAGCTTGACGTAGAAGAGCTTGAGCTCCTCCCCGGCCAAGCGTGCAAGCAACTGCTGTGCTTCGGCCTCGCCGAGCGCGAAGCCGACCTCTACCGCCAGGTCGCCAGCCAGTTCGAAGAAGTGCTCCTCGTGCAATCGGCCGTAGCGACCGAAGCCGGCGATCGCACGAAAGGCCGATCCGCCATGGATGCCGAGCTTGCGTGCCTCCTCCAGGATCCATTCGTAGGCCAGGACGCCGTGGTGGCGCGTCTTCTCGGGCACGTAGAACTTCAGGTACACACCTTGCACGATGGGACTCCTTCAGGGCTTTGCTCTAACGCACAAACAACGCATTCGCGACCACGATCCCGAGACCGGTCAGCACCAGCGAACCGAAGAGGTGCAGGCTCGCGGCACCCAGCGCCCACGCGTACTGCTGGCGGGCGAGCAACGCGACGACCTCGGCCGAGAAAGTCGAGAACGTCGTCAGCCCGCCGAGAAAGCCGGTGATGATGAGCAGCCGCCACTCTGGCGCGAGGACGCCTTGATGGCTGAAGAAGCCACTCGCCAGGCCGACCAGCAACCCGCCGATCAGGTTTGCGGCCACAGTGCCCAGCGGCACGGTGGGGAATACCGGGTTCAGCCAGCCGCCCAGCCACCAGCGCAGCAGCGCGCCGCAGCCGGCGCCGCCGAAGACCGCAATCATAGGGAGTCCACTCATGTCGCTCCAACGCCAACCCTCGTGCGTTGCAGTGTATCGGGCGTCGCAGGAAGCCTCGGCGCGTGTGGCCCCAAGACGGTAATGTCAAGGAAGCCTCGGCGCGACGGTTGCGGGACCCTTCCAATGCCGTCGCAGGCAGCGAAGCCGCTCTGGCGCGGCGACAAGCGTCAGAAGCCGAGGCTGGCCAGCAGGTCGTCCACTTCGCTCTGATCGCTGACCACGTCGTCGCGACTCTGTGGGTCGACCACCGGGCCGTGCAGCGTCGCCGGGTCGGGCTTGTGGATCTGCTCGGCGGGCGCCACCTGCAGCAGCAGCTTGACGAGGCTGGCCTCGATGTCGTTGGCCAGTGCCACTACCTTGGCGACCACCTGACCGGTGAGGTCATGGAAGTCCTGCGCCATCATGATGTCGGTCAGGTGCTGGTCAATGCGCTCCGTCGCGCCTTCGACGTCGCGCACGAAATTCATCACCGATCCGGAAGCGACCGCTTTCACGGGGTCGGCGACGACGGCCTGGGCGATGCGCCGCGTCTCGCTCGCAATCTCACTGTGCTCCGCCTTGGCGCGATCGACCGAGTTCAGCACCTTTTCGGCCGCCTCGCCGGTCTTGCGCGCCACATAGTTGAGGCGGCTGCGCGCGTCGGGCAGACCGTCGGCCGCCTGCTGCAGGTTGGGCATCACGCCGAGCTGCTCCAGCGCGTCGTGCAACAGGCGCGTGAGCTGGCCGATCTGGAGGTACACCTCGGGCGAGGCGCCGGTGGGCTGCACTGCCGCGAGCGCGGCGGGGTCTTCCAGCTTCATGGGGGATTCCTTAGGCCGTTGTACCGAGTTTTTGAATTAGGCCGTTGTACTGAGCTTTTGAATGATCTTGGCCAGCTTCTCTTCGAGCGTGGCCTTGGTGAAGGGCTTGACGATGTAGCCGGCCGCCCCGTCCTTGGCCGCGCGCACGATGTCTTCCTTGCGCGCCTCGGCAGTGACCATCAGCACTGGCAGGTGCTTGAGCGACGGGTCCAGCTTGATCTGCGCCATCAGGTCGAACCCGTTCATTTTCGGCATGTTGATGTCCGTGACGACGAAGTCGTAGCGGTTTGTGCGCAGCATGTCCAGCGCTACCGCGCCATCCTCGGCCTCTTCGGCGTTCACGTAGCCGATCTCCTTGAGCAGGCCGCGGATGATGCGGCGCATGGTCGAGAAGTCGTCGACGATCAGGAATTTCATCTCTGCGGCGGTACTCATGCAATCCCCGGTTGGCTGCGCGCTCGATGCTCGGTTATCGGCCGCCCGAGCCGGAAGTTGAGGCCGGCGCCGGTGCGGCGTCGACAACCGGCACGCCGCTTTGCAGCAGGCGGTCCTCCGCCTCGCGGTTCATCACGATGATGCTGATGCGCCGATTCACTGGGCTCAGCGGGTCGGCCGGCTCGTAGAGCGAGCTCGAGGCCAGGCCCTGGACGCGCAGCACGCGGGTGTCGGGCAGGCCACTGGCCAGCAGCTCGCGGCGCGATGCATTGGCGCGGTCGCTCGAGAGTTCCCAGTTGCTGTAGCCGCGGTCGCCGCCAACAAACGGCGAGGCATCGGTGTGGCCCTCGACCGTCAGCCGGTTCGGCACCTCGCCCAGCACCTGCGAAATCTCGTGCAGCAGGTCGCGCATGTAGGGCTTCAAGACCGCGCTGCCGGAGTCGAACATGGCGCGGTTGTTCTCGTCGACGATCTGGATGCGCAGGCCGTCGGGCGTCATGTCGAGCCGAACCTGCGAGCGCAACGCGGCCAGCCGCGGGTCGCTGCCGATCACCGCCTGCATCTTGTCCTTCAGTGCCTGCAGCCGTCGCTTCTCGGCTTGCTTGGCCTCGTCGCGCAGCGCCTGCAGGTTGGTCGTCTTGCGCTCGGGCTCGATATCACCCTTCTTCACCTGCCCGGTCACGCGCGTGAGGTCGGTGCCGCCGCCCCGCAGCAGGCTGGACGAATCCCCCGACCCGCTGCCGGAATTCAGGCGCGCCACCTTCAGCGGCGACTGGAAGTAGTCGGCGATGCCTTTGCGATCGCCCTCGCTCGTCGAGCCGAGCAGCCACATCAGCAGGAAGAAGGCCATCATCGCCGTCACGAAGTCGGCATAGGCGATCTTCCACGCGCCGCCGTGCGCGGCGTGCCCGCCCTTGCGGATGCGCTTGACGATGATGGGCTGCAGTTTCTTCGAATCGCCTGGCATCTCAACGCCTCCCCATGCTCTCGTACCGAGCGGTCGCCGTGCCCCCGGTGCGTGTCATTTCTTGCGCCTGACGTGCGCTTCGAGCTCGACGAAAGTCGGCCGCTCGGTCGAGTACAGCACCTTGCGCCCGAACTCGACCGCCACCTGCGGCGCATAGCCCTGCATGCTCGCGAGCAAGGTGACCTTGATGCACTGCAGCTCCTTCGAACTCTCGTCGACCTTCTGCTCCATCAGCCCGGCCAGGGGTTCGACCACGGCATAGGCGAGCAGGATGCCGAGAAAGGTGCCGACCAGCGCCGAGCCGATCATGCCGCCCAGGATCACCGGCGGCTGGCCGACCGACCCCATCGTGTTCACGACGCCAAGCACCGCGGCGATGATGCCGAACGCGGGCAGCGCGCCAGCCAGACGCTGGATCGCCGCGGCGGGCGCGTGAGCCTCGCTGTGATGGGTCTCGATCTCGTTGTCCATCAGGCTTTCGATCTCGTGCGCATTCAGGTTGCCCGAGACCATCATGCGCAGGTAGTCGGTGATGAACTCGACCACATGGTGGTCGTTGCCGATCGTCGCGTACTTCCGGAACACCGGCGAGTCGCCTGGCGAGTCGACGTCCTTCTCGATCGACATCAGCCCCTCCTTGCGCGCCTTCTGCAGGATGTCGTAGAGCAGCGCCATCATCTCCATGTAGCGCGCCTTGGTGTACTTGGATGCCTTGAGCAGCTTGGGCAGCGCAGCCATCGTCGCCTTGAGCACACGCGGCTGGTTGGTGACCACGAACGCACCCAGCGAGCCGCCCGCGATCGCCATCATCTCGGTCGGGATCGCGTGCAGGATCACGTCGACGTTCCCGCCGTGGATGACATACGCGCCGAAGATGCAGCCGAACGCGATCACATAGCCGATGAGAACGAGCATGTCGAGAATTCCGGGTCTGCCGAGGCGCCGCGCTGGACGATCTCGTCAGCGCCTTTATCGGCGCGTTCCCGGCCTGCTTGAGCCTTGTCGCCGGCACATGAGCGCGATGCGACGAGCCCGCGCGTTCGCACTCATGGCAGGGGCCTGCACGAAGAAGGAAGCGGATCCAGACGGAGCCGCTTTGAACGCACTCAAAGGTGCGATGAGGAGACGTGCAAGAAACCTGTCGGTGACGAAAGGCTTATCGGCGCGCGGCGCGGCAACTTGAGGTTCTTCGCTTCGCCGGCGAGCGGCTCTCAGTGAACCTGGATGGCCCCCGCAGCCTTGCCCTTGCCGGCGCGCGCCGGGGGCGCGCACAGGCCGCAGACGAAGTGCTTGGCGATCTCGTGCGGGTGGGTGACGAAGTGGCCGCCGCAGCGCGAGCACTTGGTCATCGCGAGCATGCCATTGTCGAAGAACTTCACGAGCCGCCAGGCGCGCGTGATCGAGAGCATCGCGTCGAGGCCCTGCGGGGTCGTCTGCTCGAGGTAGAGCTGATAGGCCTTGATGACGTTGTCGATCTCATCCAGCGCGGCGACCTTGTTGAGGTATTCGTGGATGTTGAGGAACAGCGAGGCGTGGATGTTGGGCTGCCAGGTCATGAACCAGTCGGTCGAGAACGGCAACTGACCCTTGCTGGGCGACTTGCCGGCGACCTCCTTGTACAGGCGCAGCAGGCGCTCGTAGGACAGGTCCGTCTCCGACTCGAGAACCTGCAGGCGTGCGCCCAGGTTGATCAGCTTGACCGCGCGCGCGATTTGTCGCGCTTCGGTCAGGATGCTCATGTTACGCATGATGCGGCCCTCGATGCGGCGCAAGTGCTTACGCCGCTTCCTGGTGGCGGCCGGCCATCAGGATGCTGGCATGCAAGCGGGTCGTGACGTCGTTGGCAGCCGACTTGCTGTGACTTGTCAATAGGCCCCAGATCAGTTCGTCCTCCATGCGAAAGCGGCACAGCAAGGTGTTGCTGGAGGCGATCTTCAGCATCTGAGACGGCGCCAAAAGCGCGATCAATGCGGCCGACTCTTCGGAGAGCCCCAGGCGATACAGCGCCTGCTCGCGGTCCGTGCGAATCAGGCTCTGCGCCAACATCAAGTAGGAGAGATTGGCTTCACGGATTTCATTCAGGATCTGGTCGGCATTCATGTCGTATTCCTCGTCTGGTCCAGGTGCTCGTCGGGCGGGTGTACCGCTGGCTGTTGCCCCAACATGAAACGAATTTTGCGGATCGGACCAGGGCACCGAAATCAGGCCTGGCCTGTGGCTTGAGTCCCCGTTCTTCCATCTGCGTTGTCAGGCAACTTCCTACACGAGGCGCCGGCCACTGCCTCAAGAACCGAGTTCGCATGGCCGATATCGAGCGCCTGTGGCGCCGATTGCACAAGCGCATCGTCAAAGTCCACGCAAGAAGTGCACGCAAGAAGTGCTTGACAAATTCCTAAAGTTCCTGCAAGCGAATCCGAAATGCCCAACATCGGCGACAAGGAATCGTCGTCGAGGTCCGGAGTAAGCGGCCAATGTTTCGCCAGGGCAGCCGCCCTGCCAACGGAATATGAGGATGACTCACGCCGGGCGCAGCAGGCCACGAACCGAGAGGAACGCGGCAGTTCAAGGTGGTCGAGCGGGACGAAATCCCCGCGAGTCCGCTGAGGCAATGCCGGCGCCGAAGCCGGAAGTCATCACAACCGTTTAGGAGTCATTCTCATGTCCATGTCAATCAACACCAATCTCAACTCGCTGAACGCGCAGCACAGTTCGAGCATGGTCCAAAGCCAGTTGTCGACCTCGATGGCGCGCCTGTCCTCGGGCCTGCGCATCAACAGCGCCAAGGATGACGCCGCGGGCCTGTCGATTTCCGAGCGCTTCACGGCGCAGATCCGCGGTCTGAACCAGGCCGCACGCAACGCCAACGACGCGATCTCGCTCGCACAGACGGCCGAAGGCGCACTGGGCAGCGTGGGCGACAACTTGCAGCGCATCCGCGAGCTGGCGGTGCAGTCGGCCAACCCGACCAACAGCGCCTCCGACCGCGCGGCGATGCAGTCCGAAGCCGCGCAGTTGATATCCGAAGTGCAACGCGTCGGCACGCAGACCGACTTCAACGGCGTCAAGCTGCTCGACGGCTCGTTCACGGTGCAGAACTTCCAGGTCGGCGCCAATGCCGGTCAGACCATCACCTTGAGCTCCATCGTCGATGCACGCACGTCCTCGCTTGGCAGCAACACGCTGACGGCCGACGGCACCGTGACCGGCAACGTTGTCGGCGGCAGCGCCACCAACAACGGCGTCGCGGCCTCGAGCACTCTGACCGTCACCACCCCCGCCGGCACCAGCAGCGCGGTTAGCTACGCCGCCAACGCCGGCGCAGACGCCATCGCCACGGCCATCAGCAATGCCGGCGCCAGCGTGGGCGTCAGCGCCACCGCCAGCAACAGCACGACGCTGTCGGCCCTGAGCGTGGCCGGCACGGTCAGCTTCACCCTCGGCGGCCAGGCCATCTCGTCCGTCATCTCCGACCAGAACGACCTCGGAAGCCTGGTCTCGGCCATCAACGGCGTCGCCGGCACCACCGGCATCAGCGCCAACTTCACCACGGCCGGCGCCAAGAACTCGATCACGCTGACGACCACCGACGGGCGCAACATCGGCCTGGGCGCGTTCTCCGTCACCGGCGGCGCATCCACCGCGACGGACACGGTCAGCTTCGGTGGCACCACACTCACCGAAGGCGGTACCATCGCCGCCGTCAAGACGGGCACGGTCGCGCTGTCGAGCACCAAGGGTGCGCTGTCGGTGGCCAATGCCGCCGCCGACGTCTTCGCCGCCGCGGGCACCAACAACGGCAGTTTCTCCTCGCTCGCGGCGGTGGACCTGTCCACGTCGGCCGGTGCCACCAGCGCGCTGGCGGTGCTCGACGCCGCGCTGTCGCAGATCAACAGCGGGCGTGCCGATCTGGGCGCGATCCAGAACCGCTTTACGTCGACGATCTCGAGCCTGCAGACCAGCGCCCAGAACCAGAGCGCATCGCGCAGCCGCATCCAGGATGCCGACTTCGCGGCCGAGACCGCTGCGCTGTCGCGCGCCCAGGTGCTGCAGCAAGCGGCGACGGCGATGGTGGCCCAGGCCAACCAGTTGCCGCAGCAGGTCTTGCAACTTCTGAAGTGATAGGCGCCAGCCGGCCGCCGCCAGGCTCGTGGGCGGCGGCGCGTCCGGCCTCAAGTCTGGCCAGCGCCTGCCGATAGAACGACGAGAACACGAGGACTCACGGCATGGCCACCATCTCATCCCCAGGCCTGGGCAGCGGCCTGGACGTGAACAGCATCGTCTCCCAGCTGGTGGCGCTGGAGAGCAAGCCGATCACGCAACTGCAGACCCAGGCCGCGACCATCCAGGCCAAGTTGTCGGCCTTCGGTCTGCTGCAGAGCTATGCGGCGAACGTGCGCGACGCCGCCGGCACGCTGGCCAAACCCGGCCTGTGGACACAGACCACGGCCAGCTCCAGCGACGCCAGCAGCGTCTCGGCGAGCGCGGGCGCGACGGCATCCAGCGGCGCCTATGCCGTGACGGTGACTCACCTCGCGCAGGCCCAGGGCCTGGCGTCGGGCCCATACACCGACTCGAGCACGGTCGTCGGCACGGGTACGCTGCACATCGAACTCGGGTCCTGGGGCGCCGGGCTCGCCGCGTTCAGCCCGGACGCGACCAAGACCGCGGTCGACGTCGCGATCGGTGCGGGGGAAGGGTCGCTCGATGGCATCAAGGCCAAGATCAACGCTGCCAATGCGGGAGTGACGGCCTCGATCGTGCGCGACAGCAGCGGTGCGCGGCTCGTGCTGAGATCCACCGCCACCGGCGCCAGCGGCGCAGTGCGGATCGCTGCGGTCGACGACGACGGCAATTCGACCGACGCGACGGGCCTCTCGGCACTGGCGTTCGACCCGCCCACGGCGGCGTCCCAGCTGCCGCCGGTGACAGGACAGATGGCGCAGACGCAAGTGGCGATGGACGCACAGGCCAGCATCAACGGCCTGACCGTCAACTCCGCCACCAACACGCTGAGCGGCGTGATCGACGGCGTGACGCTGACCCTGGCCAGGGTCACCAGCGCGCCGGTGACGGTGAATGTCGCGCTCGACACCGCTTCGCAGCGCAAGGCTGTCACCGACTTCGCGAAGGCGTTCAGCGACATGAACACCTACATCGCAAGCCAGACCAAGTACGACGCGACAACCAAGACGGCTGCCGCGTTGCAGGGCGACCGATCGACCCTCACGGTGCAGAGCAACCTGCGCTCGCTATTCCTCGGCACGAGCGCGGCGTCGAGCGCGTTCAAGAGCCTTTCCGACATCGGCCTGGCGATCCAGTCCAACGGCACGCTCGCCCTCAACGACGCGAAGTTCTCGGCCGCCTTGAGCAACCCGACCGAGTTGGCCAAGCTGTTCTCGAGCACGTCGGTGGCCGACCCGAGCCAGCAAGGCTTTGGCGTGCGCGTGAAGGCCATGGCATCGCAATTGATCGATACCCAGGGCGCGATCGGCACGCACACGCAGGATCTGCGGGCCAGCATCGCGCGCAACCAGACCGACCAGCAGCGGCTCACCGACCGCGTGGCTTTGACCAAGGAGCGCCTGCTCAAGCAGTACCTCGCGCTCGACACGAGCCTGAGCCAGATCAGCGGTGAGAGCAGCTCGCTCACGCAGGCGCTGGCAGGCCTGGCGAATCTGAATACCTCGATCGCAAAGAACTGAAGGTCGACGCGAACCGGGCTGCGCGCTGCAGCGCGGGCGCGGTGTTGCACCGGTGCGCAACGACTTCCCGGGCGGTTCGCAGGCACAGCGTGTCCCAATTTTGCGTTGAGTGCGCACGTCCGAAAGCCGCTCGAAGGCTGGGCCACGTCTTGGCACGAATTCACAACGTGCTGCGCATCAAGTTTCCTCTGAAAGCGTCCGATATTCGTGACGTCAGCATCGCAACGAGGAAGTCTTCAGCATGTTCGCCCCGCACCGCAGCCACGCCCACGCCTACAGCGCCGTCCACATTGAGACCGGAGTCCACGGAGCGGATCCGCACCAGCTCATCACGTTGCTGCTGGACGGGGCGCTCTCGGCGATTGCCACGGCGTTCAACGCGATCGAGCGCGGCGACATCCCGGCCAAGGGCCGCGCCATCTCGCGCGCGGTTGGGATCGTCGACGAGGGCCTGCGCGCGGCGCTGGACCTCAAGAACGGCGGCACCGTGGCGACGACGCTGCACGACCTCTACAGCTGCTTGCTCGTGCGCCTGTCGCAGGCCAACCTGAACAACGACGCCGCCGCGCTGCGCGAGTGCAGCGCCCTGCTGACGCCCCTGCGCAATGCGTGGCTGGACATCGGCCCGAACCGCCTGGCCGCGTGATCGCAACCGTCGTGCAACGCCTTGGAGCCCGAATGAATTGCGCCTTGCTGAGTTACTACGAGGCCATCGAGCAGGCCAGTCGCGACATGCTCGAAGCTGCCCGCGTGGGCAACTGGGACCATGTGGTCAAGCTCGAAGGAGCCTGCGCACTGCTGATCTCGCAACTCAAGCACGCGGCCACGCAGAATTCGCTGGCGCCGGAGGAAGCGCAGGTGAAGTCACGCATCATGCAGCGCATCCTGCTCAACGACGCCGAGTTGAGGCAGCTGGCCGAACCCTGGCTGGAAGACTTGGACGACCTGCTGGCCGGCCTCTGCACTAGTGGCCTGTAACGGTGAAATGGGAGTGGAAGAACGTACGAGACGGGGTGCGATGCAAGGCGCGAAGCGCAGCGATGCCCGTAGGCATCGCGAGCATTCGCAACGCCGCAGCGTGCGCCGTATCGCGCGGACGGCCACTTCCGATTTCACCGTTATAGGCCACTAGGGCCCGTTCGGGCCGCCACGTGCGGCGCGAACACCACCACCGACGCCGCCAGAACCACCCCATGTTCAACCCCGCCAAGACCAGCGAGACCAAGGCCAGGCGCGACCGCGAGCTCGATGCCTACCGGCTCGACGCGGCGGCTGACGTCGCCACCATGCTCAGGCGCCTGCACGAAGACGACGTTCAGCTCAACCTCAATGCCCCGGACGGCCACGTCTACACGACGACGCTGTGGGCGATAGATGCCGAGCGCGGCGTCCTCAGCTTCGCCGCCGACGCCCGCGACCCCCATCTGCAGGAAGTGCTCGGGGCCGACGAGGCGGCAGTGGTCGGCTATCTCGAGAACATCAAGATCCAGTTCGAGGTCGGCAACCTGGTGCTCGTGCGCCGGGCCTACGAGAGCGCTCTGAACACGAGTTATCCGCGCGAGATATTCCGCTTTCAGCGTCGAAGCAGCTATCGCGTGCAACCCATTCTCGGCAACATGCCATTGGCGCGACTGCGCCACCCGTCGAATCCAGAGATGCAGCTCGAGCTGCGCATTCTCGACATTAGCATTGGCGGCTGCGCCATCCTGCTGCCGGCGGACATTCCTTCACTGGAGCCGGGAATCTCGATCGACCACGTCGTGATCGAGCTCGATCCGAACTCGCAGCTGGACGCGATGCTGCGCCTGCAGCACGTCGCCTCGATCCAGCCGGACTCCGGCGCACTATGCCTGGGGTGCGAATTCGTCGAGCCGACCGCGCAAGCCGAGCACACCTTGCGGCGCTACATCGACCAGACGCAGAAGCGACGCCGCCTCGTGCTCGCCGGATGACGGCGTCGGGGGCGCCGGGAGGCTCCTAGACCTGCATGTTCATGATGTCGCTGTAGGCCTGCACCAGGCGGTTGCGAACCTGAAGCGTGGCCTGGAAGCCGAGCTGCGCCTTCTGCATCGCGACCATCGTCTCCTCGAGGCTGACGGTCGGGTTGTCGAGCTGCACTTCGCGCTGCAGGCGCGTCACGTTGTCCTGCGACTGGCTCACCGCGCCCAGGGCCTGGGTCAGCGCCTGCTGAAAGCCACCCGCCGCCATCGCCTTGCCGGCACCCAGCGGTTGACCGTTCGCGGCAAGGCCGGCGCGGGCGACGGCCTGGGCGAAATCGAAGGGCTTGAGGTTGACGTTCATCGGCAGACTCCACTCATGCTGCGTTGCCTCCCGACTCTGCACCGCAGTGCGGGCAGCCGACAAGCGCAGAGCGATCGTAGCCGCGTCGCCCGCGGCGCGGCGGCGCGAACTGGCGCCCGTTTGATGCGCTGTTCCGGGCACTGCTCTAGACGCCGATCCGAATAATCGCTTTCATCCCGAACCGCCTTGGCGGACCGGCCTCACGGGCACCGAAAGTAGCCACCTGATTCATGGACACCGCAGTCGTCAGTCAGATCAACCCGCCCTCCTCACTCGCCACCGGCGATCTTGGCGCAAGGCTGCTTGCAATGCCGCCCAAGGCCAAGATCTCGCTCGCGATCGGCCTGCTCGCGCTGGCGGCCGTGGTGTTCGCGCTCTCGATGTGGAGCAGCCAGGGCGACTACAAGGTGCTCTACGCGAACCTGTCCGACAAGGACGGCGGCGCCGTCATCGCGCAGCTTTCGCAGATGAATGTTCCCTACCGCCACGCCGACGGCGGCGCGGCAATCCTGGTGCCGGCCTCGCAGGTGCACGACGCGCGCCTGAAGCTCGCGTCGGCCGGCTTGCCCAAGGGTTCGGTGGTCGGCTTCGAGCTCACCGACAGCGCGCGCTTCGGTCTCACGCAGTTCGGCGAGCGATTGAATTTCCAGCGCGGACTCGAAGGCGAACTGACGCGCTCGATCACCGCACTCGCGGCCGTCGAAGCGGCACGCGTGCATCTGGCGCTGCCGAACCAGAACGGCTTCTTTCGCGAGCAGCAAAAGCCGTCGGCTTCGGTGCTGCTCACGCTTCACCCTGGGCGCACGCTGGACCGTGCGCAAGTGGCCGGCATCGTCCACCTCGTGGCCTCCAGCGTGGCCGAGCTGAACCCGAAGGCGGTGAGCGTGATCGACCAGACCGGCGCCCTCCTTTCGGGCCCGTCCGACAGCGCGGCGACGAGCGGCCTGGACGCACAGCAACTCCAGTACGTGAGCCAGGTCGAGCAGGGTTACACCAAGCGCATCGTGGAACTGCTCGAGCCCGTCGTCGGGCGCGACAACCTACGCGCCAGCGTGGCGGCGGAGATCGACTTCTCGCAAACCGAGTCGACATCCGAACTCTTCAAGCCGAACCAGGGCGAAGCCAGCGAGCGCGCGGTGCGCAGCCAGCAAAGCTCGGAGGTCTCCGGCGCCGCCGCGCAGCCGGCCACCGGCGTGCCCGGCGCAACGTCGAACCAGCCGCCGCAGGCCGTCACGGCACCGATCAGCGGCTCCGTCGCACCGCTGCAGACCGCGCAGACGGGCGCCGCGGGCGCCGGCCGCAAGGAGAGCGTGACCAACTACGAAGTCGACAAGACGGTGCGCGTGACCCGCAACGCGACTGGCAACGTCAAGCGCCTCAATGCCGCGGTGGTGGTGAACAACCGCAGCGTGACCGATGCCAAGGGCAAGACGACGACACAGCCGCTGGCCCAGGAAGAACTCGACAAGTTGACCGCGCTGGTTCGTGAAAGCGTGGGCTTCAACCAGGAGCGCGGCGACTCGGTGAAGGTGATCAACGCGCCGTTCCGCCGCGAGGTGCCGGCCCAGATCGAGGTGCCGCTGTGGAAGCAGCCCGAAGTGATCGACTGGGTGCGCACGCTGGCCGTTCCGGGAGCGCTTGCCGCGGTGGCGGTGCTCGTGATGTTCGGCCTTGTGCGCCCGGCGATCAAGGCGGCGCGCGAAGCGCGGCCGCGCGGGCAGAACCTCGACGCGTTCGTGGCCGATGAGGAAAGCCTGCCGCAGGTGCCCATGAAGGCGCTGCCCGTGCTTCAGCCGCCGCGCTCGTCGGCCAAGCTTGACCAGGCGCGCAACTTCGCAACGCAGGACCCGGCCGCAGTGGCTGGCATCGTGCGCAACTGGGTCAGCGGGGAGCAGGCAGCATGACACCGCCCAAGGCCGGCGCCGTCGCCACGCCCGAATCCGGCGCCGAGGATGCCGCCATCCTGCTGATGACGATCGGCGAGGAAAACGCCGCCGCGATCTTCAAGTACCTCTCGCCGAAGGAAGTGCAAAAGCTGGGCGAGACGATCGCCCGCATGAAGGCGGTGTCGCGCGAGCGCGTCGACGACGTGCTGGAACGCTTCGGCGTGCTGGCCGGCTCGCAGAGCATGCTCGTCCCGGACAACGACGAATACGTCACCGCCGTGCTGCGCAAGGCGCTCGGCGACGACAAGGCCAACCTGCTGCTCGACCGCATCCTGCAGGGCAGCGACATCAGCGGCATCCAAAGCCTCAAATGGATGGACGGCGCGACGGTCGCCGAACTGCTGCGCCACGAACATCCGCAGATCGCCGCCGCGATCCTGGTTCATCTCGACAGCGATCACGCGTCGATGGTCCTGAAATGCTTTCCGGAGCGCCAGCGCAACGAAGTCGTGATGCGCATCGCCACGCTCGACGGCATCCAGCCGTCGGCGCTGAAGGACCTGAACGACGTGATGACCAAGATGCTCGCCGGCGGCGAACGCCAGCGCAAGGCCAATCTGGGCGGCCCGAAAGCGGCGGCGGAGATCGTCAACCTGCTCGGCTCCAGCGTCGAGACCGCCGTGCTCGACTACGTGCGCGACGCCGACGGCGAGCTCGCGCAGAAGATCATGGACAACATGTTCACGTTCGACGACGTCGTCAAGCTCGACGACAAGGGCGTCCAGGCGCTGCTGAGGGAGGTTCAGTCCGAGTCGCTCGTCATCGCGCTCAAGGGCGCAACGCCCGAGCTGCGCGAAAAGGTCTTCAAGAACATGTCGGCGCGCGCCGCCGACACGCTGCGGGAAGACCTCGAGTCGCGCGGCCCGGTGCGAGTTTCCGAGGTCGAGGCCGAGCAGAAAGAGTTGCTCAAGACCGTACGGCGCCTGGCCGACGAAGGCCAGATCGTGATCGGAGGCGGCGGCGACGATGAGTACGTCTAGGCGCAAGCCGCACGAGCTGCTGAACGTGCCGCCACCCGCGGGGGCGAAGCCGTCCGCCTACGCGCGCTTCATTCCGCGCGAGGAGCTGATCTCGTTTGCCGCCTGGAGTCCGGACGCTCTCTCCGGCGGCACCGCGGCGAACGCCCCGCTGCGTCGGGCGACCGACCAGCCGCCCAAGACGCAGGACGCGGCCGGCGCCGCCGATGCGCTGGCGGCGCAGCTGCGCGCAGCGCGCCAGTCGGGCTACCAGGACGGCTACCGCGACGGGTTGGTCGCGCTGGAAGCCTTCAAGCAGGCCTATGCGAGCCAGATCACGGCGCAGCTCGGTGCTCTGACCGCGGCCTACGCGAACGAACTCGACGCGTTGCAGTTGCAGATCGCGCAGGCGGTGGCCGCCACCGCGGCACAAGTGGCACGCCAGGTCGTGCGCAGCGAGCTGCAGGTGCGACCCGAGTTGATCGCCAAGGTAGCGCAGGAGGCCATTGACACGCTGCTCACGAGCGCCCGCCACATCACGCTGCACGTGCACGCCGACGATCATGCGCTGGTCTCGCTGGGCGCCGGTGAGGCGCTGGCCGCGCGCGGTGCGCGGCTGCTTGTCGACGCGCAGATCACGCGCGGCGGCTGCGCGGTGGAATCGGACATCGGCGCGATCGACGCCACGCTGCAGACGCGCTGGGCGCGTGCCGCGGCGGCACTCGGCTGCGAGTCGAGCTGGGACGAAGGCGATGCCCACGCTCAGGCGGATCTCGAGCGAGCCGGCGAATGAACGGCACCGGCACCTCGCGCCGCCAGAACTGGCAGGGCTTCCTGGCCGACATGCAGGCGTTCGCCGCCGAGCCGATTCCGCTCGAGTCGCAAGGAACGCTCGTGCGCGTTGCCGGCCTCGTGCTCGAGGCGGCCGGCATCCGGGTGCCGGTCGGCTCGATGTGCGAAGTGCGCATGCCCGGGCAGGCGCCGGTGCTGGCCGAAGTGGTCGGCTTCTCGGGCGACCGCGCCTACCTCATGCCCACTGGCGACGTGCACGGCCTGGTCAGCGGCGCCTACGTCGTGCCGCGGCCCTCGCCCATCGTCCCGATGACGCTCGGCGCCAGCCGCCACCCGTGGCGCAGGCGCGAAGACCGCACGCTGCACCTGCCGGTCGGCGACGGCCTGCTCGGCCGCGTCGTCGACTCGCACGGCGAACCGATGGACCGCAAGGGCCCGCTCGCGCACGTGCACAACGAACCTCTGGTGCGACGCCCGATCAACGCGATGGACCGCGACCCGATCCGCCAGCCGCTCGACACCGGCGTGCGCGCGATCAACGCCATGCTCACCGTGGGCCGCGGCCAGCGCATCGGCCTGTTCGCCGGCACCGGCGTCGGCAAGTCGGTGCTGATGGGCATGATGGCGCGCTACACCGCGGCCGACGTGATCGTGGTCGGCCTGATCGGCGAGCGCGGCCGCGAGGTCAAGGAGTTCATCGAGGACATCCTCGGCGACGACGGTCTCGCGCGCTCGGTCGTCGTCGCCGCGCCGGCCGACGAGCCACCGCTGGTGCGCATGCAGGGTGCCAACTACGCGACGGCGATCGCCGAGCACTTCCGCGACTGCGGCCTGCACGTGCTGCTGTTGATGGACTCGCTGACGCGCTACGCGATGGCGCAGCGCGAGATCGCCCTCGCCATCGGCGAGCCGCCCGCGACCAAGGGCTACCCGCCGTCGTGCTTTGCCAAGCTGCCGCAGCTTGTCGAACGCAGCGGCAACGGCATCCGCGGCGAAGGTTCGATCACAGCCTTCTACACCGTGCTCAGCGAAGGTGACGACCAGCAGGACCCGATCGCCGACGCGGCGCGCGGGATCCTGGACGGTCACATCGTGCTCTCGCGCGAACTGGCGGAGGGCGGGCACTACCCGGCGATCGACATCGAACGCTCGGTCTCGCGGGTCATGAACAACGTGATCGGCGCCGACCATGGCGAGATTGCACGGCGTTTTCGCCAACTGCATTCCAAGTACGCCAAGGCGCGCGACCTGATCCAGCTCGGCGCCTATGCACCCGGGCACGACACCGAGCTCGACGCGGCGGTGCAACTTCACCCCGCGATGACCGCGATGCTGCAGCAGGACATGCACGCGCCGGCCACGCTGGCCGACAGCATTCAGCGACTGCGCGGCGTGCTCGAAACAACGCATTGATCCGAACCCAAAGGAACACCATGAACTCACTTCAACCGCTGCTGACCCTGCTCGCCCACGTCGAACGCGAGCGCGACGCGGCGATGGCTGAAGCCAAGCGCGTCGAGATGGACCGCCACGCCGCGCAGCGTCAGACCGAGCGCTTACAGAGCTACCGCCGTGAATACGAGCAACGCTGGGGCAGCCAGTTCGGACAAAGCGGCGGCATCGACATCGTGCAGTGCTATCACGGCTTCATGACTCGCCTCGGCCAGGCGATCGACGCCCAGGAGAGGGTCACGTTGCAGGCCGCGCAACGTCTGGAGTTCGCGCAGGCGTCGTGGCTCGAGCACGAGATGCGCGTGGCCTCGGTGCGCAAGCTGATCGAGCGCCGCGGCCGCGAACTGCGTGGCGCTGCCGATCTGAGTGAACAGAAGCAGCTCGACGAACACGCCGCGCGCTTGCTCTGGAATCGCGGCGCCGGCGGCGGCATGCCGGCGGCCGCGTGAGCGCCAGCGCCTCCCTTCGCCGGTACGCGCCGTGCTGACCGCCTCCCCCATCGCCTGCGCCGAGCGCCCGCCAGGCGCAACGCCGGCGCAAGGCCGCCAAGCGTCGCCCGCACCCGCTGCTGGAAGCTGCTTTGCCGACATCCTGCAGCGCGGTCAGGCCACCCACGGCGTTCTGGCCAGGCCCGCCGACGCCGCACCGTCGAGCACGGCCGCCGGCAATCAGGGTGACGCCGACACCGCCGCCGAGGCAACCCCTTCGGTTGCGAACGAGCCCGCTGCCCCTGGAAAGCCGGCCAAGACCGCAGGCAAACTCACGTCGCGCGGACGCGAGAGGCTGTTGCCTGTGCAGACGCACAAAGCACGCTCGCCAACTTCACCGAGTGATGCGAACGAGACGTCCGCGGGGACGGACAAGACCGGCACTGCCGCTGCCTCTCCGCCATCCGCCCACTTGCGCGAGTGGCTGGCCACGCTGAATCTGCCCGACCACACGGCCGCGTCGGCGGCCGGCGATTCCGGCAGCGTTGCTTCCGACTCCCTCACCGGCAAAGCGGCTGCCAACGTGCCGGCGGCCGACGCGGCGAAGAACCCACAGGAGGCCTTGCCCGCGGCGCCGGGCCGCGATGATGCTCCATGCAGTGCCCTCGCTGCGCAGGACAGCGCGCCTGTGACCACGAAGGCCGCCGAGCTGATCGACGCAACGTCGTCGGACCGCCGCCTGCCGCGCGCCGCGGAGACTCTGGCCGCACGCGATCCTTCGCCTGCGCCTCTCGCCGGTTCGGCGGGCGCCGTACCGCGCGGATTCGACCCCGCAACGCTGGCACCGATCACCCTTTCCGCGCCGGTCTACTCGGCCGAGTTCGCGCAGGCACTCGGCGCGCAGGTCAGCCTCCTCGCGCGGGGCGGCGTCCAACAGGCCGAACTGCACCTGAACCCTGCCGACTTGGGGCCGATCCACGTGCAGATCGAGGTCCAGGGCGAGCAGGCACGTGTCGATTTCAGCGCCAATGCCGCGGCAACACGCGACGTGATCGAGCGCGGGCTGCCCGAACTGGCGTCTGCGTTGCGTGAACAGGGCCTGACGCTGTCCGGTGGCGGCGTGTTCCAGAACTCGCCTCAGCGTCAGGAGAGCGGCACTCAAGAGACGGGCGGCGGTGCCCGTCGCACGTCGAGCCGTGCGGCCGGCGGCGGCGTGCCCATTCGCACGATCGCAG
Organism: uncultured bacterium; assembly: GCA_903830565.1. Lineage (GTDB taxonomy): Bacteria > Pseudomonadota > Gammaproteobacteria > Burkholderiales > Burkholderiaceae_C > CAIKUF01. Next base: position 20,913 of record CAIKUF010000019.1, read on the forward strand.
CCCAAGTCCCGCAAGGCCGCCTCGACCTGTATGCGTGATGGCCGCGGCTCACGGTCCGCCTGCGCGGACCGGGACGGCCAGCACGAGTGGCGCGTCCTCGCGCCACGCGGCCTGCAAGGCTGATGGCCGCGGCTCACGGTCCGCCTGCGCGGACCGGGACGGCCAGCACGAGTGGCGCGTCCCCGCGCCACGCGGCCTGCAAGGCTGATGGCCAGTGCGTGCAGCGCAACGGCGTTACGGGGCCGCCGGGGTGGCAAGTTGCTTCTGCAGTCGCTGCACGTCGGCCGTGAGGCGGCCAGCGACCAACGCCATCAATTGGAAGCCGAAGTCGGGGTTCTGGTAGTAGAGCTGTTTCACCGTGCTCTCGTCGAGGGTTAGCACGGTGCAGGCCGTGACGCAGCGCGCGGTTCCCGTGCGGCGGCGGTCGGGAGCGAAGAACGCGATCTCGCCGAACATCGTCCCCGGCTCGATGACGACGCCGATCTCGACGAACTCGACGCTACCCTCGGCCAGGAAGTACAGGTGCTCGGCCGTATCGCCCTTGCGGAACAGCACTTCGCCCGCCTTGCGCCGGGTGCGCGTCATGTAGGGCTTGAGCCAGACCCCCGTGCTCTCGGCGGCAACAGCGCGCACGCGCCGCGTCAGGCGGATCATCTCGATTGCGCGATAGGTGTTGATGGGCACCAGGATGCCGTTGAGCAGCAACATCGGTATCGACGGGTGCAGCACGCCGTAGATGAGGAAGCCGAGGTTGCCGCCAACGCCCAGCCAGCGCAGCGGGATCATCGTCTTGACGAAGGAGCTGACGACCATCAGAGCGGTGGCGATGAGCACCGCGACGGCGGCGACGATCTGCTCGGGCGACGACAGCGTGGCCCGGATGCCGGCCTCGGCTGCTTCAATCATTTCGGCGGGAAGCACAGACGTTCCTGTTGGGGTGTGGGTCGGATCGCGGTATTGGGCCACGTGCGCACGAATCACGCAAAGTCCGCATGGCGCGGTGTCCGCATGGCGCGGGTGCGGCGCCGCGAGGCTCTGAGCGACAATGCGCGCCCTGCCCATGAAGCCCATGCCGCTACCCGATCACCCCCGCGCCGTGCGCAGCTTCGTGCTGCGCGCTGGCCGCATGGGCAGCGGGCAGGCGCGCGCGCTGCACGAGCTCGGGCCGCGCTTCGTGCTGCCGTGGCAAGACGCCCCACTGGACTTCGGCGCGCAGTTCGGCCGTCAGGCACCCGTGGTGATGGAGATCGGTTTCGGCATGGGTGACGCGACGGCGGACATCGCGCAGCGCTTCCCCGAGATTGACTTCCTCGGCATCGAAGTGCACACGCCCGGCGTCGGCGCCCTGCTGCGTCAGATCGGCGAGCGCGGGCTCGCCAACATTCGCATCGTGCAGCACGACGCTGTCGAGGTGCTGCGCTCGATGGTTCCCGAAGCATCGCTGGCCGGCATCCACGTCTTCTTCCCCGATCCGTGGCACAAGAAGCGGCACCGCAAGCGGCGCCTGATCCAGCCGGCGTTCGTCGCCGAACTCGCACACCGCCTGGCGCCGGGCGGCTATCTGCACTGCGCGACGGACTGGGAGCCGTATGCCCAGCAGATGCTGGAGGTGCTGGCTGCCGACTCGCTGCTCGTCAACAGCGCGGCGGGCTACGCGCTCCGCCCCGAGCATCGGCCGTCGACCAAGTTCGAGGCCCGCGGCCTCAAGCTTGGGCATGGCGTGTGGGATCTCTTGTTCAGGCGCCGCTGAAGACGCTCAATCGGCCCAGTGCACCCAGCCAGTCCCGGCCGTGACCAGCACCACAAGGCCGAAGGCAATGCGGTACCAGGCGAAGGGCACGAAGTCGTGCGTCGACACGTAGCGCAGCAGCCAGCGCACGCACAGCCAGGCGCTGAGGAACGAGAACACGAGACCGATCGCGAACAGCGGCACATCGGCCATCGAGAGCAGCGCGCGCTCCTTGACCAGGCTATAGGCGCCGGCGCCGATGAGCGTCGGGATGGCGAGGAAGAACGTGAATTCGGTCGCTGCCTTGCGGCTGAGGCCGAAGATCATGCCGCCGATGATGGTCGAGCCCGAGCGGCTCGTGCCCGGCACCAGCGCCAGGCATTGCACGAGGCCGACCTTGAGCGCATCCAGCGGCGTCATCTCGTCGATGGTCTGCACGCGCACCGGCGGCTGCTTGCGCCGCTCGACCCAAAGGATGATGAGGCCGCCGAGGATGAAGGTGCTGGCAACGACGACCGGCGTGAAAAGGTGCGCCTTGATGACCTTGCCGAACAGCAAGCCGAGCACCACCGCCGGCAGGAAGGCAACGCCGACGTTGAGCGCGAAGCGCTGCGCCTGGCGGCTGCTGGTGATGCCGGCCGCAGTGTCGCGCAGTCGCGGCCAGTAGATCAGGATGACCGCGAATATCGCACCGGTCTGGATCGCGATCTCGAACACCTTGATCTTCTCGCCGGTGAAGTCGAGCAAGGAACCGGCGAGGATCAGGTGGCCGGTGCTGGACACCGGAAGGAACTCGGTCAGCCCCTCGACGATGCCCATGATGGCGGCCTTGACCCACAGTGCGATGTCCAAACCGGCTTCTCCGTCGTCAATGCCGGCGATGATAGCGGTGCGCCCTCGGCGGCGCCGACTTGTCGATGCGTGGCGCCCGTCGATGCGCCCGTCAATGATGTTGCCCGTCGATGATGTCGCCCGTCGATGATTGACCCTTGGTGCGTCCTCAGGTATATTACTGACCAGTCAGTCAGTATTCATCGCATGCCCTCCTCGCCCCACATCCAAGCCACGCCGCACACACGGCAGCGGCGCAAGCAAGCCCGCCCGCAGGAGTTGCTCGACGCCGCGCTGCACATGTTCGTCGAGCGCGGCTTTGCCTCCACCCGGATGGAGGAAGTTGCCGCGCTGGCCGGCGTCTCCAAGGGCACGCTGTACCTCTACTACCCGAGCAAAGAGGAACTGCTCAAGGCGGTGATCCGCGAGCGCCTATCGAACGAGATCGAAGCCGGCGCGCTCGAGGTCGAGCGGCACGTCGGAACGCATGCAGAGCTTCTGCGCGACGTGCTCGCGAACTGGTGGCTGCGCGTCTACGACAACCCGGCATCGGGCGTGTTCAAGCTCATCATCGCCGAGGTGCGCGGCTTTCCCGAGATTGCCGAGTACTACTTCCGCGAAGTCGTCGAGCCCGGCTCGAAGCTGATCGGCGGCGTCTTGCAGCGCGGCATCGCGGCCGGTGAGTTCCGGCCCGTGAACGTCGACGCGACCGTGCAGACGCTCGTGCTGCCGATGGTCATGCTGTGTCTGCTCAAGCACTCGCTCGGCGCGTGCGCTCCAGTCACCTCGCTGGTCGAGCCGGGCGACTTCATGAACCACCACGTGGCTCTGGTGCTGGGTGGCCTGCTCGCAGCTCCGGCGAAGGTCGCAAAAGGAAAGTCCAAGCCATGAAGCGCGCGCTGCAATGGATCGTGCCCGTGCTCTTGCTGCTGCTGCTGGGTGCCTTCGTCGCGCGAGCCCTGCTCGCCCGCAAAGCGGAAAAGGCTCAACTCGCTGCCGCGCCGGCGGCCGCACTTGCGATCGACCTCGCGCCCTCCGACGTGCTCGTCGTTCGCCCGCTCGAACTCGTGCGCACGCTCGCCATCTCGGGCGGCCTCAAGGCGGTCGAGAGCGCGGTCGTCAAGGCCCGCGTCGCGGCCGAGGTGAAGGAGATCTCGGTCCGCGAAGGCGACCGCGTCAAGGCCGGCCAGCTTCTCGGCCGCCTGGACGCGACCGAGTTCGCGCTGCGCCTGCGCCAGGCCGAGCAGCAGGCGGCGGCGGCGAAGTCGCAGCTCGACATCGCCGAGCGCACGCTGACCAACAACAAGGCACTGGTCGAACAGGGCTTCATCTCGCTCAACGCCCTCGACACCTCGGTGATGAGCGCCGCCGGTGCGCGCTCGTCGCTGCAGGCGGCGCAGACGGCTACCGACCTGGCGCGCAAGTCGGTTGCGGACTGCGAAATCCGCGCGCCACTATCCGGCATCGTCTCGCAGCGCTTCGTGCAGGCGGGTGAGCGAGTCCCGCTCGACACCCGCCTGCTCGAAATCGTCGACCTCTCGCGGATCGAGCTCGAAGCCGCGGTCAGCCCGGACGACGTGGGCTCCGTCCAGGTCGGCAGCCAGGCACGCCTGCAGGTCGACGGCCTCGCGCAGCCGATCACGGCGCGCGTCGTGCGCATCAATCCGAGCACACAGGCCGGCACACGCTCGGTGCTGATTTACCTCGCCCTCGACCCGCAGCCCGGGCTGCGTCAGGGCCTGTTCGCGCGCGGCGCGATCGAGTTGCAGCGCCAGACCGCGCTCGCCGTACCGGTCTCGGCGGTGCGCGTCGATCAGGCACGGCCCTACGTGCTCGTCGTCGAGGGCAAGAAGGCCGTGCAGCGCGCGGTGACGCTGGGCACGCGCGGCGACGCCACGTTTGGCACCACGGCCGAGGCGGCGATCGAGATCGCGAGCGGCCTTGCGGCGGGCGACGCGGTGCTGCGCGGCAGCGTCGGCACCGTGCGCGATGGCACCTCGGTGCACGTCGCCACGCCTGCCTCGGCGGCGTCTGCCGCGCACTGAGCACCGCGCGTCCATGTGGTTCACCCGCCTCTCGATCAACAACCCGGTCATGGCCACGATGGTCATGCTGGCCTTCGTCGTGCTCGGCCTGTTCAGTTATCAGCGGCTGTCGGTCGACCAATTCCCGAACGTCGACTTGCCCATCGTCGTCGTGCAGATGGAGTACCCCGGCGCGTCGCCCGAAATCGTCGAGGCCGAGGTGACGAAGAGGGTCGAGGAGGCGGTCAACACGGTGGCCGGCATCAACTCGCTCTCCTCGCGTTCGTATGAAGGCAGGTCGGTCGTGATCGTCGAATTCAATCTCGACGTCGACGGGCGCAAGGCGGCCGAGGACGTGCGCGAAAAAGTGGCGCTGATTCGCCCGCTGCTGCGCGACGAGGTGAAGGAGCCGCGCGTCTCGCGCTTCGACCCCGAGAGCCAGCCGATCTTCAACATCGCCGTGCTCTCTGCGGACGGCAAGTACAGCGCGCAGGAACTGACGACCTGGGCCACGCAGGTGCTGCAAAGGCGTCTCGAGAACGTTCGCGGCGTTGGCTCGGTGACGGTCATCGGCGGCATCGATCGCGAGATCAACGTCTACCTCAAGCCGGCTGCGTTGGAGGCATTGGGCATCGGCGTCGACCAGGTCATCGCCGCGGTGCGCAGCGAGAACCAGGAACTGCCGCTCGGCTCGATCCGTTCGGCCGAGCAGGAACGCGTGGTGCAGATCAACGCGCGCCTGAAGCGCCCCGAGGACTTTCGCGACATCGTCGTCGCGCGCAAGGGCGCGGCCAACAGCGGCTCGGTTGGGGCCGGGTTGCCGATCAAGCTGTGGCAGGTGGCCGACATCGTCGACGGGCCGCAGGAAGTCGAGAGCCTGGCCCTCTACAACGGCCAGCGCACGGTGCTGCTTAGCGTGCAGAAGTCGCAGGGCGAGAACACCATTGCCGTCGTCGACGGGCTGCGCAAGGCGCTTGCCGAGGCCGCGGCCATCACGCCGCCGGGCATCAAGACCGAGGTCAACCGCGACAACTCGCGCGCCATCCGCGTCTCGGTGGCCAACCTCGAGAAGACGCTGTTCGAGGGCGCGGCGCTGACGGTGCTGATCGTCTTCCTGTTCCTGAACTCGTGGCGATCGACGGTCATCACCGGCCTCACGCTGCCGATCGCGCTGATCGGCACCTTCCTCTTCATGTACCTGTTCGGCTTCACGATCAACGGCATCACGATGATGGCCCTCAGCCTGTGCGTGGGCCTGCTGATCGACGATGCGATCGTCGTGCGCGAGAACATCGTGCGCCATGTGCAGATGGGCGCCAGCCCGCGCCAGGCGGCGCTGGACGGCACGGCCGAAATCGGCCTCGCGGTGCTGGCGACGACGCTGTCCATCGTCGCCGTGTTCCTGCCGATCGGCTTCTTGGGCGGGATCGTCGGCAAGTTCTTCCACGAGTTCGGCATCACCATCGTCGCCGCGGTGCTGATCTCGATGTTCGTCAGCTTCACGCTCGACCCGATGCTGTCGAGCATCTGGAACGATCCGCAGGCGCACGGCGTGCACCGCGGGCCGCCAGTCACGTTCTACGACAAGACCTTCGGCCGCGTCACCGGCCTCTTCGACCGCTTCACGTTGTGGCTCTCGGACACCTATCAGACCATCCTGCGCTGGTCGCTCAAGCACAAGTTGGCCACCCTGCTGCTGGCCGCTGCCACCTTCGTCGGCAGCATCTTCCTCATCCCCGTGCTCGGCGCCGAGTTCGTCCCCAAGGCCGACTTCTCGGAGACGCAGATCAACTTCTACACGCCGGTCGGCTCGGCCATCGAAGTGACCGAGGCCAGGGCGCGGCAGATCGACGCCGCGCTGCGCGAATTCCCCGAGGTCAAGCACACCGTCATCACGATCAACAGCGGACAGGCCGCGAGCAAGATCTACGGCAGCGTCTACGTGCGACTGACCGATCGCAGGGACCGCACACGAGGCGTCGAGCCGCTGTCGGCGCTGTTTCGTGAGCGCCTGGCGCGCATCCCCGGCATCACGGTGACCAACATCGGCGTGACCGACCTTGGCGGCGGCAAGAGCCTGCAGTTCTCGGTCCAGGGCAGCGACCTCGCCGAGCTCGAACGCCTGTCCAAGCTCATCACCGCCAAGCTGCGCAAGATCCCGGGCCTGGTGGACCTGGACACCACGCTCAAGCCCGACAAGCCCACCGTGGCCATCGACGTGCGGCGCGACGCGGCGTCGGACCTCGGCCTGAACGTGAACGCGCTCGCCGGCGCGCTGCGCGCGCTGGTGGCCGGGCAGACGGTGGGCAACTGGCGCGCCCCCGACGGCGAGAACTACGACGTCAACGTGCGCCTCGCACCCGGCGCCCGCAACTCGCTGGAGGACCTGCAGTCGCTGCCGCTGAACGTCGCCCCCGGCGCCGACGGCAGCCCACGCGTCGTGCGCCTGTCGCAGGTGGCGCAGGTCACGCCCTCGACCGGCCCGAACCAGATCAACCGACGCGACCTGAGCCGCGAGATCAACATCGACGCCAACGCCCAAGGCCGCAGTTCGGGCGACGTGTCGGCCGACATCAAGGCCGTGCTCGACCAGATCCCGTGGCCGCCCGGCTACCGCTACGTGTTCGGCGGCTCGACGAAGAACATGAACGAATCGTTCGAGTACGCAGTGGGCGCGCTCGCGCTGGCGGTCGTCTTCATCTACATGATCCTGGCCAGCCAGTTCAAGAGCTTCGTGCAGCCACTGGCGCTGATGTCCTCGTTGCCGCTGACGCTGATCGGCGTGGTGCTGGCGCTGCTCGTGTTCCGCTCGACGCTGAACATGTTCTCGATCATCGGCGTCGTGATGCTGATGGGCCTGGTGACGAAGAACGCCATCCTGCTGGTCGATTTCGCGATTCGCAGCCGCCAGGGCCAGCATGCCAACGGCGTCGACACCGAGCCGATGCCGCGCGAGCAGGCGCTGCTGCACGCGGCCCGCGTCCGGCTGCGCCCTATCCTGATGACGACGCTGGCGATGATCTTCGGCATGGTGCCGCTCGCGTTCGCGATGTCCGAAGGCTCGGAGCAGCGCGCGCCCATGGGGCAGGCGGTGATCGGCGGCGTGATCACCTCTTCGCTGCTGACGCTGGTCGTGGTGCCGGTGATCTACTGCTACCTCGACGACCTCACCGAATGGACGCGGCGCCGCTTTCGCGGCACAGCGGCACCGCTGCCCGCGGCCGCGCCGGCCGGCGGCCCGGGCAGCGGCCCATAGAATGCCCCTGCCAACCGACCCAGGATTGCGTCAATGAGCTTCGACCCGAACATCGAGCAGGCCCGTTTCAACATGATCGAGCAGCAGATCCGTCCGTGGGACGTGCTCGACCCCGCCGTCCTCGCGCTGCTGGCGGTCGTCAAGCGGGAGGACTTCGTTGCGCCCGCCTACCGCGCGCTGGCCTTCGTCGACACCGAGGTGCCGCTGCCCACCGCCGACGACGTGCGCGAGTGCATGCTCGCGCCCAAGCTCGAAGCGCGGTTGCTGCAGGAGTTGTCGGTCGCGCACCACGAATCGGTGCTCGAAATCGGCGCCGGTTCCGGCTTCATGGCCGCGCTGCTGGCGCACAAGGCGCGGCAGGTGATCTCGCTCGAGATCCACCCCGAGCTGGCGCGTTTCGCGCAGGCCAACCTGCACCGCGCGGGAGTGCGCAACGCCAGCGTGCTCCACGTCGATGGCGCCGCCGGCCTGCCCGGCGAAGGGCCATTCGACGTCATCGTGCTGTCGGGCTCGGTGGCATCCGTGCCACCGGCGTTGCTGGCCCAGCTCAAGGTCGGCGGACGCCTGAGCGCGGTGGTCGGTCGGCAGCCCATCATGCGCGCCGTGCGCATCACGCGCACCGACGAGCACGGCTTCAGCAGCGTCGAACTCTTCGACACCGTCGCGCCCCGGCTGCACGGTTTTGACGAGCCGACTCGGTTCCGTTTCTGATCTGCACACCCGAAGGACCTGGCCATGTCCGCTGAGCGCATTCTTCCCTCAACCCACCACCGAGTTCGTGTGCTGCGGCCGCTGGCAGCCGGCGTCGCACTCGCGCTCGCATCGATGCTGGCCCAGGCGCAGAGCCTGCAGGACCTCTACGATGCCGCACGAGGCTACGACTCGACCTACCTCGCCGCACGCGCGTCGGCGGACGCAGCGCAGGCCCGGCTCGACCAGAGCGCCGCCCTGCGCCTGCCGTCCGCCAATCTGGGCATGAGCAGCACGCGCAGCTACAGCGACGTGCCCAAGATCGACAAGAACTTCCTCGCGACGTCGAACCAGGCCACGCTGTCGGGGCGGCAGTCGCTCTACAACCGCGCCAACAGCATGACCATCTCGCAGGCGGAGAAGTCCTACGAGATCGCGATCGCCGATCTCGAGACGGCCGAGCAGGACCTGATCGTGCGCGTGGCACAGGCCTACTTCGACGTCCTGGCGGCGCAGGACAGCCTGTCGACCATCCTCGCCAACAAGACGGCAGTCACCGAGGCGCTCGCCTCGGCCAAGCGCAACTTCGAGGTCGGCACCGCGACCATCACCGACACCCGCGACGCGCAGGCCAAGTTCGACCTCGTCGTCGCGCAGGAAATCGCGGCCCGTAACGATCTGAGCAGCAAGCGCGCGACGCTGGACACGACCGTGGGGCGCCCGGGCGTGGCCCCCAAGCCGCTGGCGGTGCCGGTGGTCATACCGCCACTCGCGCGCGCCAACGTCGACGACTGGCTCACCGGCGCCGACGCCGACAACCCGAACGTGCGCAAGGCGCGACTGGCTTTCGACGTTGCCCAACTCGAGACCGAGAAGGCGCGCGCCGGCCACCTGCCGACGCTGGACCTGGTCGGCTCGGTGGGCACCAACCACAACGACGGCGTGAGCGGCGTCGGCACCAGCAGCGGAACTTTGCCGGGCCTTTACAAGAACGCTTCGATAGGCGTGCAGTTCAACCTGCCCGTCTTCTCGGGCTTCGCGGTGCAGAACCGGGTCAAGGAGACGCTGGCGCTGTCCGAGAAGGCGCGCGACGACCTCGAAGGCGCGCGGCGCAGCGTCGCGCTGGGAACGCGCCAGGCCTTCCTCGGCGTGCAGTCCGGGCGCGCCCTCGTCAAGGCCCTCGAAGCGGCCGAGAGCTCGAGCCAGCTTGCTCTGGAAGCAACCCAGCTCGGCTACAAGGTCGGCGTGCGCGTGACCCTGGACGTGCTCAACGCCCAGACGCAGCTCTACACCACGCAGCGCGACCTGGCCAAGGCGCGCTACGACCTCGTGGTGGGCAGCTTCAAGCTGCACCAGGTGGCGGGG
>CAIKUF010000020.1 GCA_903830565.1 uncultured bacterium
CCGCGAGGCCTACATCGCCGGCAAGCTCGGCGAAGCGATGGACGACTCCGCAATTCGCGTCTCGCTGACCGCGAGCGTGGACGGCGCCATCGTCGGCTACCTGATGGCGCGCGCCGACCTCGGCGACTTCGGCCGCACCGAGCCGGTGGCCGTGCTCGACACGATCGGCGTCGACCCGGCCTACGAGCACCGCGGCATCGGCCACGCGCTCGTATCGCAGCTCTTCGCCAACCTCGGTGCGCTGCAGATCGACCGCGTCGAGACGGTGGTCGCGCCGACGGACCTCGCGCTGCTGGGCTTCCTCTACAACACCGGCTTCAAGCCCTCGCAGCGTCTGCCTTTCGTGCGGCGCTTGTGACCGACGACGACGCAAAGGCCGCCGAGACGATTGTCGCGGCGTGCTGCCGCCCGTCCGCCGCAGCCGGCACGCCGAGCAAGTCCAGATAGCGATCGATGCTCGTTCGCGCAGCGTCGCACGCCGGCTGGCGGCGTGTCGATGGCGGCAGGCTTTTCGCGAGTTCGACGAGCGCGCACTGCTCCAGGTACTCCATGTCGAGTTCGACTGCCGCAATGCGCTTTCGCAAGTCGGACGACCATCCGCCCGGCAAGCTCGCCAGCTTCAGCGCGCGCCGCGCGCGCCGCAGCGGCGCGATCACTTCGGCCTGACCATGCGCCACTTCGGCCATCGCGCGGCGCAGCGTGCGCTTGTCGAGCGCGCGGCCGTCAGCGGCCAGCCAGCAGCACAGAAGCAGCAGGTTGGTGTGCGTCGCCCAGCGGTCCTGCAAGGCCAGGCACGCCGGCTCGACGCCGGGTTGGCCGTAGACGGCGAGCGAGAAGCGCCACAACGCATGCGGTTTGCGGCTCGGTGGGGCGGCGCTTGGCGACGGCATGGTCGCCGGGTCAGACGGATCGCGTTGCCGTGGGCGCCGGCTCATCGTGGCCCGCCCAGCGCTCGAACAGCGTGTGCTCGATGCCGACCTGGTCCAGCGCCTTGCCCAGGCTCTGGTGGATGATGTCGAGGATGGTCTTGGGCCGGTGGTAGAAGGCCGGCATCGGCGGCAGGATCACGGCGCCGCAATCGGCGGCGCGCGCCATCAAGTCCAGGTGCCCCTTGTGCAAGGGCGTCTCGCGCACCATGAGGACGAGCTTGCGGCCTTCCTTCAATTGCACGTCGGCGGCGCGAACAACGAGGTTGTAGGTGAACGAGTTCGCGATCGCCGACAGCGTCTTCACGGTGCACGGCGCGACGATCATTCCGCGCGTGCGAAACGAGCCGCTGGCCACGGCCGCACCGACGTCGCGATTGTTGTAGACGACGTCGGCGAGCGCTCTCACCTCGTCCAGCGTGACGTCGGTTTCGAGGCCGAGGTTCATCCCCGCCGCCTCGCTCAGGATCAGATGCGTCGGCTGGCCGAGGTCCTTCAGCACGCGCAGCAGTTCGACACCGTAGATCACGCCGGTGGCGCCAGTGATGGCCACGATCAACGGCAAGCTCATTGCAATCCCTTCACGTTCGAGCGCGGCGCGAACAGCCCGTCCGCATGCCTTCAGGCGGCCATCGCCGGGCGCGCCGGCTCGGCCGATTCGAGCACCGGAAAGCCGGCCGCTTCGAGCGCTGCGACGACATCGGCCATGTCGCGCGCGTGAAAGCGCATCACGACCTTCTTCTCGGCGTAGCCGCCATCGGCGTGGCCGTCCTGATGGCCGATCGGGTACAGCGCCTGCAGCACGGCGCCCGCGGCCTCGGCGACGTCGGCGATGCGCCCGAGCACCCCGGGGCCGAGCTTGACCGGCGCCAGCGTGAGGCCGCTGCGCCACTCCCATGCGCCCAGGCAATGCGCGGCGAGATGGAAGATCTCGTTGGCCGAGATCACGCCGACCACGCGCTCGCCGTCGAGCACCGGGAACTGCGCAACGCCGAGTTGCTGGCCCTTGAGCAGGCACTGCTGCATCGTCTCGCCGACCTGCACCGTGGCCGGGTTGCGGACCATGATGTCGCGCACCTTGAGCCGGGTCACGAAGTAGTTGTACTCGTCCGGGTTCTGTTTGCGCAAAACGAAGTGGCCCATGCGCAGCAGGTTGGCGCGCGTCACCAGCCCGCGCAAGCGCCCGCTGTCGACCACCGGCAGCGCGTGCAGGTTGTTCTCGCTCAGGATCCGCTTGGCCTCCGAGACCAGGGTGTCGCTGGGGATCACCACCGGGTCGGCCTGCATCCAGTTGCGAACGATCATGACGCCATCTCCTTCACCACCGGCCGCGCCTTCGCCTCGCCCCACAGGCTGACGAATTCATCGACCGCCGCACGCGCGAACTCGGGCGTGTAGAGGTGCAGGTCGACCTCCTTGACGCGTTCGCGCGCATCGACCTTTTCCTTCAGACGAGCCACGAACGCGGCGTCGGCCGCCGGGTCGTAGATCGGCCGCCCCGGCCGGTCCAGCGACGACCAGCCCTGGGTCGGCACGAGGAAGGTCCACGGGCCGCGGGCGCGGTTCAGGCGTTCGGCGATCACGTCGGCGGCCTGGCGCAGTTCGTCCGCCGTCGTGCGCACCTGCACGCGCAGCGCATCCTGCACGTATTGCACGCGATCCTTGGTTTGCTCCAGCATGTCGGCGCGGCCGCCGTAGGAGAGGATGTCCAGCCCGCACGGCGCGAGCAGCATCGGGATGCCGGTTTCGACGCCCGCCAGCAAGCGATCCGGCCCGGGGTCGCGGTTGCCCTTGAACAGGTGTTCGATGACGCCGCCGATGCAGATGTCGAGCACGCCCTGGAAGGCGCCGTCGCGGATCATCTCCTCCATCGCCTTGTCGCCCTTGCCCTGCGCATGGCAGACGATGGGCGTGAAGCCGGCGTCTTCGAGCATGCTAAGTGCAGACTGCACCGCCATCTCGCCGAAGCCGAACGACGAGATGGCGACGCAGGGCTTGTCGAACACGATCGCCGTGCCCTGCGTCATCTCGACCATGCCGCAGATGGCGCCCACGGCGTTGACGATCTGCGCCTTGAGCAGCGGGTTCATCTTCACGATGTCGAGCACCGTGTGGTGCATCGTGATGTCGCGCGTGCCGACGTACTTGTCGATGTAGGCCGGGTGCGCGGCCATCGGCGAGGCCATCAGCTTGGGCATGCCGAAGGGCAGCCGCTTCATCACCGAGGTCGCGACCAGCGTCGCCGTGCCGCCGCCGATGCCGATGATGCCGTGCACGCGGCCTTGCTTGACGAGTTCGTCGACGATCCTTCCTGCGCCGTCGATCTGGTTGTTGGTCGCCGTGTCGCGGTCGCTGCGGTACTTCTCGCGCACGACCTCGATAGGCAGACCGCCGCGCAGCGCGACGTCCTCGGTGCGGATGTCGCCCGGGAAGGGCGGTGGCTCCTCCATGCTGAAGTCGAGCAGGATCGCCTCGTGCCCGCGGCCCTCGATCAGGTGCTTGACGAAGACGATGTCTTCGCCTCGCGTGTCGAGGTTGCAGATGATGACGATGCCGCGCCTGGAGGCCATGCCGCTTCCCGCCCGCGCCTTTCTACTTGCCGCCCTTGGCCTGCTTGCTCACCGGCCGCGTCAGCCGGTTGATCATTCCGGCCACCGGGCTTGCGCCGCCGAAGCCGTACTCGTTCCAGCGGTCCGAGACCTTTTGCAGCACGTCGCGGTCCATGAAGATCTCGTTCGGCTTGTTGGCCCATTCGTAGGGCGTGCAGGCGTCGAGGATGATGCGGCTCGTGATGTCGCGTGCCTCGATGGGCAGCCCGGGGTCCAGCGGCGTCGAGCGCCCGCGGTCGATGATCTGCGCCGAGCGCTTGGGGTCGAAGCGCGTTGCCAGCGCCCACCAGACGCGGTCCCAGTCGTCGGCCTCGATGTCGTGGTCGACGACGATCACGCCCTTCACGCCGTAGTGGCCGGTGGTCGAGCCGATCACCGCGTCGCCGACATGATTCGAGTGCCCTGGGTACATCGTCTTCACCGAGACCACGACCCAGAAGCGCCCCGTCGCTTCGGCCGGGAAGTAGACGCTCTGGATACCCGGCACCTTCATCGTCTCCAGGTCGTGCCACAGCGCCGCCGTGCGGTTGAGCGACTGGATCATGTGGATGTCGTTGATCGGCTTGCCGACGGTCGTCGACCACATGACCGGTTTGTTGCGATGCAGGATGCGCTTGATGCGCAGCACCGGCTTCGGGTAGTCCTTGCCCTTGTTGCCCGAGTAGTAGCCGGTGTACTCGCCGAACGGGCCTTCCTCCATCAGCTCGTTCGGGTCGATGTAGCCCTCGGCGATGATCTCGGCGTTGGCCGGCAGCGTGAGCCCGGTCAGGTCCGACTTGAACACCGGCACCGGCTGGCCGCGCAGCGAGCCGGCGACTTCGTACTCGTCGACTTGCGAGCTGACCAGCGTCGAGCCAGCGAGGAACAGCACCGGGTCGGTGCCGACGACGTAGGCAGCCGGCATCAGCTCGCCGCGCTCGGCGTACTTCTTCATGTGCATGTCGCCATGCTTGCCCTTGATGATCTGCGAGCCGAGGATGTCCTTGCCCAGCACCTGCGCGCGGTAGGTGCCGAGGTTGGTCCAGCCGGTGTCGGGGTCCTGCGTGACGAGGAAGCCCGCGGTGCAGAAGAAGCGCCCGCCGTCGTCGGGGTAGAACCACGGCGAGGGGAACATGTTGATGTCGACCTGGTCGCCGGTGAGCACGTTCTCCATCACCTTGGGCTTGGCGACGAACTCGGGCTTGACCATCCGCTTGGTCGTCAGCTCCATCCACTTCTTGGACAACTGGCACATCGTCAGCGACGGGTCCTGCCCGAGCGAGATCGCGAGGCGCGTCGAGGTCGTGAACGCGCTCGTGAAGACCGGGATGTCGTAGCCCTTGACGTTCTCGTACAGCAACGCCGGGCCTTTTTGCTCCTCGTTGACCTTGGAGACGTGGCAGAGCTCGAACTTCCAGTCGACCTCGGCCTTGACGCGGTGCAACTGGCCGTGGGCTTCCAGCGCCGCGATGTAGCTGCGCAGATCGTCGATGGGTTTGACTTGCGGTCGTGCATCCATGTTCGCTCCGAGTAGGATGGGGTGGGTGGGATGAGGTTTCGTGTTAGCTCACGCGCTTGCCGGCGAGCATTCCGCTGAGGATGTAGTCCA
Organism: uncultured bacterium; assembly: GCA_903830565.1. Classification (GTDB taxonomy): domain Bacteria; phylum Pseudomonadota; class Gammaproteobacteria; order Burkholderiales; family Burkholderiaceae_C; genus CAIKUF01. The sequence continues at coordinate 5,124 of CAIKUF010000020.1, forward strand.
TGGCCGAGCCCCCGGCCGGCGTCTTCGTGGCCTGGCTCTTGGCGCTCCAAACGGTTTCGGGGCGCGCCTGCAGGATGAAGATGTTGCCGCCCTCGGGCAGGTCCTTGTCGACGGCCCACTCGATGTCCATCGGCTGGCCGTAGTGCTTCTCGATCTGCTTGCCCATCCAGGCCAGCTCGGTGATCTCGTCGTCGATCAGCGACTGCACCTTCTGCCGCTCGAACGGCACTTCGACGGCCTGCGAGGTCTGCGTGCGCGCGTCGACCGTGTAGCAGATCTGCTTTTGCGAGACGACGCGCTCGATGATGTCGAGCGTGACCTTGTTGACGACGAAGTGGTCAGGCGTCACCTCGCCCGAGACGACCGATTCGCCGAAGCCGAAGTTGGAGTCGATGACGATCACCGAGCGGTCGCCGTTGGCCGGATGGATGGTGAACATCACACCCGCGGTGTAGCTGTTGGCCATCTTCTGCACGCCGACGCTGATCGCCAGGCCCTCGTCGCCGAAGCCCTTGTTCGCGCGGTAGGCGATCGCGCGCGCGGTGTAGAGGCTGGAGATGCAGCGCCGCATGTGGTGCAGCACCTCGTCGATGCCGCGCACCCAGAGGTAGGTGTCCTGCTGGCCGGCGAAGCTGGCACCGACCAGGTCTTCGGCCGTCGCGCTCGAACGCACCGCGACCGGCACGCCCGGCATGCAGGCGCGCAATGCGAGCTTGCGGTAGCACTCGGCGACGAGGTCTTCGATCTCCTCCGAGAACGGCTCGGCCTCGATCAGCTCGCGGATGCGCGCGCTCAGCACTTCGAGCGCCGCCAGGTCATTGACGTCGGCACCGGCGAGCAGCAACTTCACCTCGCGCGCCCGGTCGGCTTCGGCCATGAAGCGCCGGCAGCCTTCGGTCGTCAACGCGAAGCCGGGCGGCACGCGCACGCCCGAGTTGATGAGCTCGCCGAGCGACGCGCACTTGCCGCCCACCAGAGGTACGGCATCGCGACGGCACTCTTCGAGCCAGCAAACGACGGGCAGGCGCGCCGCGGCGCCGCCCGCCGCGGCGCGGCCGATCTCGGTGGCGGCGCTGGCCATCGAAGTGCTCCTCAGCGCGCGATCGTGATCGCGCCGGTAGAGCCGTCGACGCGGATCATCATGCCGGTCTTGATGATCTTGGTCGCCATCCCGGTGCCGACCACCGCCGGCATGCCGTACTCGCGGCAGACGATCGCGGCGTGGCTCATCACGCCGCCGACGTCTGTGATGCAGGCGCCGATCTTGGCGAACGCCGGCGCCCACGACGGCGAGGTCGTCGGCGCGACGAGAATCTCGCCTTCCTGCAGTTCCGAGACCTCGGCCACGGTACGGCAGACGCGCGCCTTGCCTTCGCGGATGCCGGGGCTGCCGGCGAAGCCCTTGAGCTCGGTGATGGTGTCGGGGTCCTTGACTTCCTGCACTGCCGCCCAGTCGGCGAGCGACTTGTTGGTCACGCCCCAGAGCACGATCGTGAACGGCTCCTGGATCACTTCGGGCGCGGTGCCGATGGCAGGCGGCGCGTTCCACTCCTTGAACTTGGCCATCACGCCCTTGCGCCAGGCGATCTCGGTCGGCCAGGTCGTCGTGCCGCGCGGCGTGACGCCGGTCGCCCAAGCGGTGACGATGTCCCACAGCGCCGACTTGATCTCGTCGCGGCGCAGCAGCCAGACGTCTTCGACGTCCTGGATGACGCCGTGCTCTTTCATGATCGCGCCGACCTCGCGCATCTTGTTCCAGAACACCGAGTGGAACCAGTGCTCGACGTAGAACAGGTGGTTCTCGACGTAGGGGAAGACCGTCTTCGCGCAGCCGAGCAGTTCGTCGAACTGTTTGAGGTCGGCCTCGTTCTCGATCAGGCCGCGGTACTCGGCGGTGATGCGGTCGCGCTCGGCGCGCACCTGCTCGGTCGGGCGGGCTATCGACACGCCCTGCTTGATCTTGCCGATGTAGGTCGCGATGCCCGACAGCGGAACGTTCATCTGGTCGTTCCACGAGCGATCGTGGTGGAACCAGCCGGTGCCGGTGGAGATGTTGAACCACGGCTCGCGCGCCAGGTTCAGCGAGGTCAGCCACTCGACGCCCTTGGGCAATTTCTTGAGCGCCTCCTCGACCACCGTCCACTCGCCGCTGAACGTGACCGCCTCGTCGACGCCGAGTTCGACCGCCTTGCGGGCGAGCTTCTTCAACTGCTCGTCGGGCTCGTACATGATGACGTCGATGCCCGAGATCATCTGCGTCACGCGCTGCGCCGGGATGCTGGGGAAGAGCTTCTGCGCGAAGTCCAGGAAGAACACGTAGGCCGCGTAGCCGAGGTTCAGGAACTCGAAGTGGTACTGCCAGCACTTGATGCCCAGGTTGATCAGGTCGTCGTAGTTCTTCAGCAGGTGGTAGCCCTGCGATTCGCCGAGCGCGTCGGTGACGACC
>CAIKUF010000021.1 GCA_903830565.1 uncultured bacterium
GAGACGCAGCGGCAATCGATCAATACCGACGATGGGTATGGCGGCGTGTACGAAAAGTCGCGCCGCGTCAACGCCGTCCTCGCCGGAGCGCAAGGGCAGATCGGCGCCAGCAGCGTGCAGCTCAACGTGCGCTACGACGACATCGGTGGCGTGGGCAACAAGACGACCGGCTACCTGGGCTACGGCTACCAGTTCGCGCCGCAGTGGAAGCTCACCGCCAGTGCGTCGAGCGCGTTCAACGCGCCGCCGCTGGGTTACCTGTACGCGCCGTACTTCGGCAACCCGGCGCTGCAGCCCGAGAACGCGCGTTCGGTCGAGGTCGGCCTCCAATACGCTGCCGACGGCCAGTTGCTGCGCGCGACGCTGTTCAAGAGCCGTGTGCAGAACGAGTTCTCCTACGACCCGCGAACCATGGTCTTCGAGAACATCGCGAGCACCGACAATCACGGCCTGGAGTTGTCGTATAGCGGCTCGCTGGGCACGACCGAACTCGCCGCCGCACTGACCGTGCAGGACCCGACCAACGCCGACACCGGCTCGACGCTGCTGCGCCGCGCGAAGACGCTCGCCTCGGCGTCGGTGTGGCAGCCGATCGGAAGCTGGCGCATCGGCGCGCAATGGGCCTATGTGGGGCCGCGGAGCGACGCCTACACCGATGCCGGCTTCGTGCTGCACGATGTGCAGCAATCCGGCTATTCGCTGTTCGACCTGCTGGCGCAATGGGACGTGACGTCCGGCGTGCAGATCTTCGGCCGTGTCGAAAACCTGTTCGACAAGCAGTACCAGACCGTCTATGGCTACAACCAGGCGGGGCTGGCGGCCTATATCGGCTTGCGCTGGAGGATCTGATCGCATGGGCCTCCAAGGCACACGGCTGGCTGCTTTCGCATCGCTGCTGCTGGCGGCGACGCTGGCGTTGCTGACCGCGGCCGTGCTGCTCGGCAGCGGCGGTCTCGACGCCGACCTCATCGCGACGCTGCGCGCGCCGCGCGTGCTCGCCGCGGCCGGCGTCGGCGCGCTGCTCGCGTTGTCGGGCCTGGCGATGCAGGTGCTGCTGCGCAATCCGCTGGCCGATCCGTATGTGCTCGGCACATCGGGAGGAGCGTCGGTCGGCGCCTTGCTGGCGCTGATGGGCGGCGTCAGCCTATGGGTCGGCGCGGCCGGCGGTGCGCTGCTTGCGGGCGCGCTGCTGCTCGCGCTGGCACGCTCGGCGCTGGCGGGGAGCGACGACGCGTCGGCGCGCCTCATCCTCACCGGCGCGATGATCGCGTCGGTGGCCGGCGCGCTCGCCACGCTGCTGCTGACGATCACGCCCGACGAGCATCTGCGCGGCGCGATCTTCTGGCTCGTCGGCGACCTCTCCGGCGCGCAGCACGGCGCGTTCTGCATTCTTGCCGCGTCCGCGTTCGGGCTCGCGATGTTCGCGCGCCGGCGCAGCGTCGATCGCCTGATGCTCGGCAGCGAGGCGGCGGCGCTGCTCGGCGAGCCGGTGCGGCGCCTGCGCTACGAACTGCTGGTCGCGGCCTCGCTCGCCGCGGGGCTCGCGGTCGCGACCGCGGGCGCGATCGGCTTTGTAGGGCTGGTCGTTCCGCAGTTGCTGCGCCTGGCCGGCATCCAGCGCACACGCGAGCTGGCGTGGATGAGCCCGGTCGGCGGCGCCGCGCTGCTGGTCGCCGCGGACCTCGTCGCACGCACCGTGGTCACGCCGATGGAGTTGCCGGTGGGCGCGGTGATGGCCTTGATCGGCGCGCCCCTGTTCATCGGCTTCCTGATGCGCAGTAACCGCTGATGGGCGCCGCCTTGCTCGAAACGCGTTCGCTGACGCTGGTCGCCGCCGGGCGCACGCTGGTGCGTGACCTGTCCTGGCGCGCGGAGGTGGGCGAGCGCTGGTGCGTGATCGGCCGCAACGCGGTGGGCAAGAGCACGCTGCTGCGCGCGCTCGCTGGGCTGCCGGTGCCGCAACGCGACGGTGCCGTGCTGTGGCTGGGCCGCGATCAAGCCGCCTGGCCGTCCGCCGACGCCGCGGCCGTGCGTGCGTTCGCGCCGCAGCAATCGGCCGACCGCTTTTCGATCGCCGTCCAGCGTCTGCTCGATCTGGCCGTTAGCGTTCCCGGCGGGCCGCACGCGCGGGCGCTCCTGCGCGCCTTGGACGCCACGACGCTCGCCGAGCGCGACGTGATGCAGCTCTCGGGCGGTGAACGCCAGCGCGTCGCCCTGGCGCAATGCGCCGTGCAGGGCGCACCGCTGATGCTGCTCGACGAACCGGTCGCCTTCCAGGACCCGGCGCACCAGCGCCTCGTCGCGCGCTGGCTCGCGACGTTGGCCGGGCGTTGCCTCGTCTTCAGCGCCCACGACGTGAACTGGATTGCCAGCGTGGCGACGCACGTGCTCGCGCTGGCGGGCGACGGCCTCTGGGAGGCCGGGCCGGTGTCGCAACTGCTGAGCGCGGAGCGCCTGGAGGCCGTTTACGGCTGCCGCTGGCGGCAGGCCGACGGGGCGTGGTTGATGGTCGATTAGTCCCCAACGTGCCCAACTCCTTCTCCCCCGCATGCGGGGGACAGGGCCGGGGGTGAGGGGCAAGCGACGGCCCGGCAACGGCGGCCCGCTACCGACCCGAAGGCCGAATCACACGCTGACGCAGTGCAGCCACTCCTCGCCCAGCATGTCGACGATCTTCACCGCCACGCAGGCGCCTGCCGGCGGCGCGGGCAGTTCGTAGCGCCCGGCCACCAGGTCCTGCTTGCGCTCGGGCACGTCGGCCAGCGCGACGTTGAACACCTCGCCGTCATGCGCCGTGTCGATCAGAACGCAATCGACCACCGCGCGCCAGTCGTCGATCTCGGCGCGCAGCACGCCGCTTTGCTGGGCGAGGCGTTGCAGGATGGCGGGCGAGACCACCTCGGCGATCTCCACCACCAGCCGCTCGTCGCTGCCCGTGCCCTCGCGCCGCACCGAGACCTGCGCACTCATCGGCTCGTGGCGGATCACGCCGCCGGCCTTGCGGTCGCCGCGCAGTTCCACAATCTGCAGCCTGTTGATCGGCGACTGCCGGTTGTGCTGGGCCACCCACTCGCGCGCCGCCTGTTCCAGCCCCAGGCAGACCAGCACGATGTCGCGCTCTTCGTCGGGCCGCGTCTTGAGTTCCAGCCGCAGCGCCTCGCAATCGAGCGGCGACAGAGGGTGGTTGAGCGGCACCACCTTCACCAGTTGCCTGCCGAGTGTGCCGTCGAAGAACGGGTCGGTGCGCGTGCGCGTTACGCCCAGGTGCTGGCACACCAGTTCGGCCGCCTCGTTGTGCTGGATCTGTAGGTCGTAGTCGTTGACGCGCCAGGTCGTGAAGCTCAGTTGCGCGGGCGGGGTTGCTGCGTCGGCGGGCGTCAACAGCTCGCCCTGGGTGTTCCGTGCCAGGGCGTCTGCCTGTTCGCGCATCACCCCTTGCAGCCGCTTGGCGGCGGTCTGGATCGCGCCCTTGTTGATGTCGCAGCCTATCCAGCGCCGGCCCAGCTTTTGCGCTACCAGTGCCGTCGTGCCTGAACCCAGAAAACAGTCGAGAACGATGTCCCCTGGATTTGTCGATGCCTTGACGATGCGGGTCACCAGCGCTTCGGGCTTCTGCGTTGGATAGCCGAGCAATTCGTCGGATTGATTGTGGATCGGCCTGATGTCTAGCCAGATATCTTGAGCCGTACCTCCCTGCTCCAGCGCCTCGTCCAGAAAGCGCTTCAATCGGGGCATGCCACCGGCTGTCTTGGGCCAGTGAATCCTGCCTTCTGCGTCCCACTCATCCAGCTTGGAAACGGCCACTTTCCAGTGGTTGCCCTTCTCACCGGGATTGATACCACGCCAAGGTTTGCCCGTCTCTCCATTGCGGAGTCCCCTTGCAGTCAAGTCCGAGCGCGAATACCGGCGACTCGTGCCCTCTTCGATCTGATCGAAGAACTGCTGCACATAGATGTCGCGCAGTTCGGTTCGTTGCGGATTCCAGACCCGGTCGGCTGGGCCGTAGTAGTAGATCGTGTCGTGAATGATGCCGTACCGGCCTGCATCGTTGTGGGCGCTCAGCCGCTGCCAAACGATCTCATTGATGAATGCATCGGCTCCAAACACCTCGTCCATCAACACACGCAAGTAGCTGTTGCGTGACGGGTCGCAATGCAGGTAGATGGCTCCGTCTTCGGCCAGCAGCATCTTCAGCATCAACAAGCGCTCGTAGATGAACTGCAGGTAGTTGTCGTTGCTCCAGATGTCGGTGTACTGCACCTGCTCGCCGAGCCCGTAGTCTTCGCCGTCGATCTTCACGCTCGCCTTGGGGCCGCGCAGTTGCACCTTGCGCACGTAGTCGGCGCCGCTGTCGAACGGCGGGTCGATGTAGATCAGCCGCACCTTGCCGCGAAAGCCGTTGGCCAGCAGGTGCGCCAGCACGTCTTTGTTGTCGCCGTGGAACAGCAGCCCGCCGCGTTCAAAGGCGGCGGGCCAGCCCGACCCGTCGACGCCCGCGCTGAAATGCGCCGGCCCGTCAACCGCGAAGCGCTCGATGCGCTGCGCCGGATAGGCGGTCACGCGGCCGAGCGGCCGCTTGCCGACCCAGCTCAGCATCGGCCGGCCCTTGGCCTTGGCGACGCTCACTTTGGGGGCTTGCGGCTGCGGTTCGGTCATGGTGAAGGCCATTCAAAAGAGGGTGGCGTGCGCAAGCTCGCGGTCCGGGCCGCGCTCAGCCATCGAAAGCGACGCGGCTGGCATAGCCGGCACGGATCAATGCGGCCGTGATCAAGCGGGCGCACTTGGCGTTGAGCATGGCGGCGCTGGCTTTGCGGCTCGGCTGGGCGGCCAGCGCTTGCAAGATGTCGTCCTGCTCGATCGCTGGCCGCGCTACCGGCAGCGCGGCGCCGGTGAGGATGCAAAAGCGGTCGAACTCGATCACGTGGCCGGCCAGGCCGTTGCCCGCCTCGACGGACTCGGCCAGCGCGCGGTCGACCAGCACCAGGCGTTGTTGCGCCAGCAGGTCGAATGCCCAGAGCTGGCCCTGGTCGTGGGTGGACTCGATGCGCAGCAGGCGATAGCGCGCCTGCGCCATGCGGCCCAACAGCTCGCGCGTCGAGTCGTCCGCGCGTGCCGCGTTGAGGCGGCGGTAGATCTCGATCATGCTGACGCCGTTGGGCCGCCAGGCGTAGACGATGAAGTCGGCGAGCACGTTTTGCTCGCTGTCGTTCTCGAACGCGATCGCCTTGCCGCTGAGCAAGCCGAGCTGGCGCGCGGCGCCGGTGAAATCGGCCTTGGTAGCCAGGTTCAGCACGAGATCGTGAACCCGGTTCACGGCCTGGCGCAGCGTTCGGTATTGCGCCAGATCGAGCGCGGGGTTGGGCAGGTCGGCTTCGGGGTTCATCGCTGGGTGCGGCACGGGTTGGGGCAGGCCGAATTGTCAGCGCCGCGACAGGTCGGCCGTGAAGCCGATCGGCCGGCCGGTCCGCACTGGCGCGGCGGTCAATGCGCGGATGGCGTCGATCAGCCCGGCGATGGCTTGGTCGTGCGTGGCGAGCCTGCGCTCCAGCTCGTCGAGCTTGGCAGCCAGTTCGTGCGTGGAGCCGAGCAGTTCTCGCAATTGAACGAATGCGCGCACCACGAACACGCTCATGTCGATGGCGCGGGGCGAACTGAGCACGGTGGCAGCCATCAGCGCGCCGTGCTCGGTGAAAGCAAGCGGCAAGTAGCGGCGTCCGCCGCGGCCAGCGTTTGAGGTCGCAAATTGCGACCTCAAAGCCGCGGTTTCAGTGGCCGTGAGTTGGAGCATGAAGTCTGCCGGGAAGCGTTCGGCGTTTCGCCGCACCTGCTCGTTCAGGCGCTTGGTCTGGACGCCGTAAAGGGCTGCGAGGTCGGCGTCGAGCATGACCTTGTGCCCACGCACCAAGTGAATGGTCTGGGCCAAGGTGTCGATGCTCACTGGTGTACCGGGGGCTTGGCTTCGGGCGGTCATCGTGAGCCTCCGCGGTTGTCGCGAGTGGGGCTTGTCATTGGTCGTTCAGGTCTCATGCTGCCCCGAGCAGGAAGTCGCGCACCGCCTGCTTGCCCTCGTCGTGCAAGGCGCTGTCGGCGAACAGCAGCTGGTAGCTCAGCCGGTCGGGGTTCAGATCGGCCCAGCGCTGCATGGCCACGACCTTGCGCCCCTCGGCGGTTCGCGGCGCCTCGCCAGCCGCCGCGCGCTGCCGGTCGGCGGCGATGTCCGGGCTGAAGGTGTCCTTCTTTACTTCGACGACGAGATGCTTGCCGTCGGCGCGCTGGATGACGAAGTCGGGCGTGTAGCGGTGCCAGCGGTCGTCCTCGCCCAGATACTCGGCGTAGAGATCGGTCTTGGCGGGGTCGGTCAGGCCGCCGGTAAACCACAGGCCTTCGATGCGGTGCGCGTTCGTGCGCAGCAGCTCCAGCGCCCAGTCCAGAAATTCACGCTCGGGCAGCGAGTCGAAGTTGTAGCCCTCGTAGTGGAAGCTGCGCTCGCGCGCCAGCGCGGGATCGGTGGTCTGCTGGGCGGTGACGTAAAGGTGCTCGCGCTCCTTGGCGAAGCCGATTCGCGCGGTGTAGACGGGCGGGTCGGTTCCGCTCTCGCGGTCGAAGCCCTCGCAGCGCACGAGCGCGACGGCAACGTCGATGTCCTCGTGCGTTTGCTCGTAGTCCGACCTCTGGGCCTCGATCTGCCGGCCCAGCGCTTCGAGGTGGTACGCGGGCACCGGCTCGGCGCCATAAGCCGCACGCAGAGCCGCGAGCAGGTCGGCGGTGGGCAGGTGGTAGTTGGCGGCCAGTTGCGCGGCGGCCGCATAGGCGGTGTGCGGCGGTTCGCCATAACCGGCGAGCTGCTCGCCGGCATCGATGCGCTGCATCCGCGCGCCACCGCCGGCGGTCTCAACCAGCGTGTAGCTTTGCACGGTCGCGGCGCTGGGCGCCGGCAGCTCGGGTACGCTCAGGCGCAGGGGTGCCGGCCCTTGTGCATCGGTCTTGCGCTGAATGCGCAGCACGCGCTGGCGAACCAACAGCGGCGCCAGCTCGGGCTTGCGCAGCACGATCTGGCGTTCGATGCGGTCGGCTGTTTGGCGGTCGAGTTCCATCAGGCTGGTGCCGAAGGTTTCCGCCAACTGGGCTTCGAGCGTGCGCCGGTTGGTGGGCGTGAGGTAGACCCGCGCCGGATGGCGGTTGCCGGGCACCTGGCGCAGGCAGCGGGTGGCGGCCTGCAAGACGAAGTTGTTGCTGCTCGCGAGTTGTCGCACCAGTGCGCAGGCGAACAGGCTGGGGCAGTTCCAGCCCTCGGTGCCCATGTTGACGAGCAGCAGCACGCGCTGCGGCGCCGCGGGGTCGCGTGCCACCGCTTCGAAGGCGCGCCGCACCGCCTCGCCGCTCTTGTTGTCGACCGCCAGCACGGTATCGGCGCCCAGGCCGTGCAGGGCCAGCGCCGAGTCGACCGCCGGGCGCAGGGCATCGCGCGTTTCGAGGTTCGGGAAGTAGATCGCCAGCCGAGCGGGTGCGCCCTTGAGCGGGCCTTCGGGCAGCACGACGTCGCCGTAGGTGGCGAAGAAGTCGTCCACCACTTCGGCGACGAGTTGCTCGCTTTGCCCGTCGGCGAGGTCGAACACCTTGATGTTGCCCGCCAGTTCCTTGAGTACGCCGTCGCGGATGCCCTCGCCCAGCCCGTACCACACGACCACATCGCGCAAGGGCTGGCGCTCGAAGAACGGCGTGCCCGTGGCATTGACGACGACGATCAGGTTGGTTTCCTGCGCCAGGTAGTCGATGGTGCGGCGCACCTTCTTGATGCCGTCGTCCTTGAAGAACAGATCGCCCGTTTCGCGGTCGCGCTCCCACCGGCCGAGCAGCTTCTGCCCATAGGTGTGGTGCGCTTCGTCCGAGAACACGGCAAGATGCGCCAGCGAGGCAATGGCCTGCAGGCGCAAGTTGGCCAGTTCGGTGGCTTCCTCCAGGCGGGTACCGGCGAGCAACCGGCCTTGGCCGGGGTTGCGCACGGTCGGTTTTTGAATGCGGATTTTCTCGGTGTTGGTGACGATGACGTTGAACAGGCTGCCCCAGGCGACGGGCAGGCTCTTGTCGCCGTCGCGCGTGAAGGTGAGCTTGAAGCTGGCGGCAAACGGCTTGTGCAGGCGCGGCGGCAGCAGGCGCTCGTAGGGCACGTCGGCCAACTCGCGCAGCGCGCCGAGAATGGTCTTGCCCGGCGCGAAGATGAGTGCGTTCTGCACGAACGGGCCGTCCGGGTATTCCAGGGCGAGCGCGAACTCGGTGGCGACGATCGCGCCCATCAGGATGGTCTTGCCCGCGCCCATAGCCAGCGCCAGGATGTAGCTCGGGTAGGCAAGGCTGAAAGTCTCGCGCAGGGACTCCAGGCCATGCGCCTTGACGAAAGCGGCGTCGGTCTGCAAGCGGGCCAACACGGCGTCGAGGCCGTCGTCGGCGATCAGATCGACGATGGCCCGTGAAGTCAGGCCCATCGCCTCGCGCCTGTCCTTTGGCTTGGGGAACAGCGTGAGATAGAGGTCGGGCACGGCCGGCGTGTTTAGAACCAGCCGCAGGTACCAGTAGGTTTCCAGCGCACGCAACTGCGCGCGGCGAAGAAAGCGCAAGTGCGCGCTGTCCGCATCCTCCAACGCGAATTCGAGCACTTCGCGGATAGCCGGGTGCGGGGCGCAGGGGTAGCCGGCCGCGCGCCACTCGTCGACGCGCGGTGAAAGTGCCTGAAACAGGTGGCTCATACCGGCATTGTCGCCGCGAGCGCGCAGCGCATCGGCGCGCGCTCTGTCGTGCGATAAAGGGCGGTCATTGCAGGCCCGAGCCCTCACCCCGGCCCTCTCCCGCGAGCGGGAGAGGGAGCGTTGTGCGCGCGCGACCAGGCGCGGGGTGGCGACGTGGCTGACGGTCGTCGCTACTCGCGCCGCGCCTTGTCGATCGCCTCGCACAGCAACTGCGCGCCATCGACGAAGCGCGGCCCCATGCGGTCGAGCAGATCGGGCGGCAGCATCGCGTAGCGCTGGTACTTCACGGCGTCGACCTGCGTCAGCTCGCCCCACCGGCCCTGTGGCGCGTTCGTGCGGTCAACTGCGGCGCTGGCGACGATTTGGGGGTTGGATTGTGCCGCAGCCTCCCAACTGATGATGGGCGTTAGGGCGGGCAGGCTGGCAAACGCATTGACGCCGCCGCAGGCCGCGATGGCCTGAGAGATCAGGTGCTCGCCGTTGATCGTCATCAACGGCTGGTGCCACAGTTGATGGAACACGCGCACTGGCGCGCGGCCGGCATAGCGCGCCTGCAGCACGCTCCAGCGCTGCAGCAGCGTGGCCGCGGCGGCGTCGGCGCTCGCCTGCGTGCCGAGCAGCGTACCCAGGCGGCGCAGCGTCGACGCGATGTCTTCGACGCGCCGGATCTCGCTGCGGTAGATCGGGAGCTTGAGCGCGCGCAATTGGTCGAGCTGGCGTTCGCCGAGGCCGGTTTGCCAGACCAGCACAAGGTCGGGCCTCAGTTGCGCGATGCGCTCGAGATTGAGCGCGAACGCGTCGCCGACCAGCGGCAGCGCGCGCGCCGCGGCGGGGTAGTCGCTAAAGCGGATTGCGCCGACGAGCTTGCTGCCGCCACCGGCGGCGAAGACGAGCTCGGTCAGATTGGGCGCCAGAGCGATGACGCGCTGTGCCGGCTGCGCGAGGGTGATCGTCTGGCCGCGATCGTCGGTGACGCTGACCGGCTGCGCCGCAGCCGTGTGGGTGACGAGGCACAGCGCGAGCGCGAGCAGCACGCGGTGGCGAATCACCGGGTCGCCTTCGGCTCGAAGTCGCACCACTTCGCGACCTGGCACTGTGGGCACTGCGGCTTGCGCGCCTGGCAGACGTAGCGGCCGTGCAGGATCAGCCAGTGGTGCGCATCGGTGAGGTAGGCCGCGGGAACGCGTTCGAGCAGCCGCAATTCGACGGCGAGCGGGTCCTTGCCCGGCGCGAGGCCGGTGCGGTTGGCGACGCGGAAGACGTGCGTGTCGACCGCCATCGTCGGCTCGCCGAAGGCCACGTTGAGCACGACGTTGGCCGTCTTGCGGCCGACGCCGGGAAGCGCTTGCAACTCCTCGCGCGTTCGCGGCACCTGCCCGCCATGGCGTAGGGCGAGGATGCGGCAGGTGGCGATCAGGTGGCGCGCCTTGGCGCGAAAGAGGCCGATGCTCGCGATATAGCCGATCAGCCCCTCCTCGCCGAGGGCGAGCATCTTGCGCGGCGTGTCGGCGACGGCGAACAGACGCCGCGTCGCCTTGTTGACGCTCACGTCCGTCGCCTGCGCCGACAGCAGCACGGCCGCCAGAAGCTCGAACACGCTCGTGTATTCGAGCTCGGACTCGGGCTGCGGGTTGGCGGCCTTGAGCGTTGCGAAGAAGGTCTCGATGTCGGCGGGCGTCATGTTCTGGCGTGCTTTGCAATCAGGGCTCGCGCTGCTTGCGTGCGCGCGCCAGTGCCGCTTCGACGATCGCGCGCTTGCTAGCGATCGCCTGCGGGTCGGCGCCGGCCGAGGCGAGCTCGTCGAGCCCCGCCTGCGCCTTGGCGGCGAGCCGCTCGTCGTGTTCGAGCTTGTCGCGCTGCAGGCGCTGCTGGCGCCAGGCATAGCGCTCGCGTGCCTGGGCGGCCTGCTCGGGGATCCACGCGGCCCAGCCGGTCAGCGGGCTGCCCACGGCCACCATCGCGATGCAGTCGACCGGGCAGGCCGGGACGCACAGCTCGCAGCCAGTGCACTGCTCGGCGACGACGGTGTGCATCAGCTTGGACGCGCCGATGATGCAGTCGACCGGGCAGGCCTTCATGCACAGCGTGCAGCCGATGCACCAGTCCTCGTCGATCAGCGCCAAGCGCAGCGGCCCTTCCTTGCCGTTGTCAGGGTTGAGCGGAATGACCGGTCGCCCGCTGATCGCGGACAGGCGGCGTATGCCTTCGGCGCCGCCCGGCGGGCATTGGTTGATGCCCGCCTCGCCGGTGGCGATGGCCTGCGCGTAGGCGCGGCAGTCGGGGTAGCCGCAGCGCGTGCACTGCGTCTGTGGCAAGGCGTCGTGCAGACGCTCGGCAAGGTCGGCGGGGGTCACCGCCGGATTATCGGCGGCGCGTCGAAACCGGCTTTGCGGTGGTGGACTTGGTCGTGCGCGCGAGTGCGGCCACGGGAGTGCGCGCGGCTCGCTTTGGCGCAGCCGCCACGACAGGGTTGGCGTCGTACATGGCGATGAAGCGGCGTACCTCGGGGTACACATTCTCGCGCCAGCGCCGGCCCGAGAAGATGCCGTAGTGCCCGGCGCCCTTGGCGTCGTAGTGGAACTGGTGCGCCTTGGCGACGCCGGTACACAGTCCGTGCGCGGCGCGCGTCTGGCCCGCGCCCGAGATGTCGTCGAGATCGCCTTCCACCGTCAGCAACGCGCTGCCGGTGATGTCCTGCGGACGAACGAGGTCACCGCCCACCTTCCACGTGCCGTTGACAAGGGCAAAGTCCTGGAACACGGTCTTGATGGTGTCGAGGTAGTACTCGGCCGGCATGTCGAGCACGGCGTTGTACTCGTCGTAGAACTCGCGGTGCGAGTCCGCGTTGTCGCCGTCGCCGCGGACGAGGTCGAGAAAGTAATCGTAGTGCGACTTCAGGTGGCGGTCCGGGTTCATCGCGATGAACCCGCTGTGCTGCAGGAAGCCCGGATAGACGCGCCGACCCATGCCCGGATAGTTCTGCGGCACGCGGTAGATCACGTTGTTCTCGAACCAGCTGTGCGGCTTGTTCATTGCCAGGTTGTTGACGGCGGTCGGGCTCATGCGGGCGTCGATGGGCCCGCCCATCATCGTCAGCGTGCGCGGCGTCGCCTCGCCGTGGCTGGCCATCAGCGAGACAGCGGCCAGCACAGGCACCGTCGGCTGGCAGACCGAGATCACGTGCACGCCGGGGCCGACGTGGCGGATGAACTCCTGCACGTAGTGCACGTAGTCGTCGAGGTGGAACGGCCCCGCCTCGGCGGGCACCATGCGGGCATCCGTCCAGTCGGTGATGTAGACCTTGTGGTCCCGCAGCAGCACGCGAACCGTGTCGCGCAGCAGCGTCGAGTGGTGGCCCGACAAGGGGGCGACGACGAGCACCGTCGGCTGGTCCTTCATCTGCGCGAGCACCGGCGAGTTGTCGGTGAAGCGCTTGAAGCGCAGCAGGCGGCAGAACGGCTTGGCGAGCGCGACGCGCTGCTGGACGGCAACTTCGACGCCGCCGATGTCGACCGAGTGGATGTTGAACTCGGGCTTTTCGTATTCCTTGGCCAGGCGGTGCATCAAGCCAAGGCCCGCCGAAACGCGCGGTGCCAGCGGCGAATGCGAGAACGGCGACAGCGGATGGCTGTACAGCTTGGCCGACGTGTAGGCGAACTCCGAGAACGGGCTCAGCAGGGCGCGCTGGGTCTCATAGATTTGATACAGCATCGGGCTTCCTTCTCGCTTCGGTTCGCGGGGTCGAGGCTCGACACCGCGCACGCACCCGACCGCTCCAGCGTCGTCGAAGACGCCATCGTTGTGCGCTGCACCATTCTAGGTGCACTGAGGCCGACGTGGTGCGTCGAAAACCCATGAAAACCCGGACTTGGCGGCTGTTTCGCACGCCCACGGGACCGGCTGTCGCGTCGGCGACAGCCGGTCCGCGTAGAAGCGTGACGAACTTGCAGTCGATCAGGACACCGCGGCGATCGCCTTCACGACTGCATCGATGTTGCGGTCGTTCAGCGCGGCGACGCAGATGCGGCCCGAATCGACGCCGTAGACGCCGAACTCGCTGCGCAGGCGCTGCATCTGCTCCTTGCTGAGCCCGGAGTAACTGAACATGCCTTGCTGGCGGGTGATGAAGCTCATGTCGCGCTTGACGCCCGCGGCGCGCAGCTTGTCCTGCAACGCGGCGCGCATCAGGCGGATGCGATCGCGCATGCCGCCGAGTTCCTTCTCCCACAGCGCACGCAGCGCCGGCGTCGTCAGCACGGTGGTGACGATCTGCGCGCCGTGCGTCGGCGGGTTCGAATAGTTGGCGCGGATCACGATCTTGAGCTGGCTGAGCACGCGCGCCGCTTCGTCGCGGCTCTCGCAGACGACGCTCAGCGCGCCGACGCGCTCGCCGTAGAGCGAGAAGCTCTTGCTGAAGCTGGTGGCGACAAAGAAGTCGATGCCGGCGCCGAGGAACTGGCCGATCACCGCGCCGTCCTCGACGATGCCCTGCCCGAAGCCCTGGTAGGCCATATCGAGGAAGGCCACGAGTCCACGCGCCTTCACGACCTGCACCACCTGCGCCCATTGCGCGGGCGTCAGGTCGTAGCCGGTCGGGTTGTGGCAACAAGCATGGAGCACAACGATGGTGTCCGCCTCGGCGGCCTGCAGCGCGGCGAGCATGCCGGGGAAGTCGACGCCATTCGCCGCGGCGTCGAAGTACGGGTAGTTGCCGACCTCGAACCCGGCGCCGCTGAAGAGCGCGCGGTGGTTTTCCCAGCTCGGGTCGCTGAGCAGCACCTTGGACTCCGGCTTCATCTTGCGCAGGAAGTCGGCGCCGACCTTCAATCCGCCGGTGCCACCCAGGGCCTGGATGGTGGCGATGCGCCCGCCCGTGACGGCCTCGCTGTCGGCGCCGAAGACCAGGCCCTGCACCGCCTTGTCGTAGGCGGCGATGCCGTCGATGGGCAGGTAGCCG
Organism: uncultured bacterium; assembly: GCA_903830565.1. GTDB lineage: Bacteria > Pseudomonadota > Gammaproteobacteria > Burkholderiales > Burkholderiaceae_C > CAIKUF01. The sequence continues at coordinate 13,702 of CAIKUF010000021.1, forward strand.
TGCGGCTTGGGGGCAGCCTGCATCTGCGCCTCGGCCTGGGCCACGCACTCTAGCAGCGGCAGCTTGCCTTCGGCGTTGAAGTAGACCCCGACGCCAAGGTTGACCTTGGCCGGGTTGGGGTCGACGTTGAACTGCTCGGTCAGGCCGAGGATGGGGTCGCGCGGGGCGAGTTCGACGGAGGAGAAGAGAGACATGGCTTGCTTTCGGTGGCGTGCGCTGTTGTCAGCGCACGCGGGGGGAAGTCGGTTAGGCTTGTCGCTTGCTTGCTGTGCGTTTGGCCTGACCGCGTGCGGGGATCATGTCGATTTTAGTCGTTGTCTGAGGGTTCACCCTAATGTCGCAGCGTATCACTTCACTGGCTCTGTCCGCCATTGAGGAAGCCGAGTCTTCGCCGCCGCCCGCGGGCGAGTTCGTTAGCTTCGAGGGTTCGCCGTTCCATCTCTACCAACCCTATCCGCCGGCCGGTGACCAGCCGCAGGCGATCGCGCAACTGGTCGAGGGCATCAACGACGGGCTCAGCTTTCAGACGCTGCTCGGCGTCACCGGGTCCGGTAAGACCTTCACGATGGCCAATGTGATCGCCCGCGTCGGCCGCCCGGCGCTGGTATTCGCGCCGAACAAGACGCTCGCCGCGCAGCTCTATGCCGAGTTCCGCGAGTTCTTCCCGAAGAACGCCGTCGAGTACTTCGTCAGCTACTACGACTACTACCAGCCCGAGGCCTACGTGCCGCAGCGCGACCTGTTCATCGAGAAGGACAGCGCAATCAACGAGCACATCGAGCAGATGCGCCTGTCGGCGACCAAGAGCCTGCTCGAGCGGCGCGACGTGATCATCGTCGCCAGCGTGTCGGCGATTTACGGCATCGGCGAGCCGCAGGCGTATCACAAGATGGTGATGACGCTGCGCGTGCACGACAAGCTGGGCCAGCGCGACGTGATCGCGCAGCTCATCCGCATGCAGTACCAGCGCAACGAGACCGACTTCTCGCGCGGCACCTTCCGCGTTCGCGGCGACACCATCGACGTCTTTCCGGCCGAGCACTCGGAGCTGGCGATACGCATCGAGCTCTTCGACGACGAGGTCGAGTCGCTGCAGCTCTTCGACCCGCTGACCGGCAAGATCCGGCAGAAGATCCCGCGCTTCACGGTCTACCCGAGCAGTCACTATGTGACGCCGCGCGAGCAGGTCGTGAACGCGATCGCGACGATCAAGGACGAGCTGCGCAGCCGCGTCGCCGAGTTCGTCGGCATCGGCAAGCTCGTCGAGGCGCAGCGCATCGAGCAGCGCACGCGCTTCGACCTCGAGATGCTGCAGGAGATCGGCCACTGCAAGGGCATCGAGAACTACACGCGGCACCTCTCCGGCGCGGCGCCGGGCGAGCCGCCGTCGACGCTCGTGGACTACATGCCGGCCGACGCCGTGATGTTCCTCGACGAGAGCCACGTGATGATGGGCCAGCTCAGCGCCATGTACAACGGCGACCGCGCGCGCAAGACGACGCTGGTCGAATACGGCTTTCGGCTGCCGAGCGCGCTCGACAACCGGCCGCTCAAGTTCGAGGAGTTCGAGCGCAAGATGCGCCAGGCGGTGTTCGTCTCGGCCACACCCGCCGACTACGAGAAGCGCACTGCGAGCCAGGTCGTCGAGCAGCTCGTGCGCCCGACCGGCCTCGTCGACCCGCAGGTCGAGGTGCGCCCGGCGGTGCATCAGGTGGACGACGTGCTGCAGGAGATCCGCCAGCGAGTGACGGCCGGCGAGCGCGTGCTGATCACGACACTGACCAAGCGCATGGCCGAGCAGCTCACCGACTACCTGGCCGACAACGGCGTCAAGGTGCGCTATCTGCACAGCGACGTCGACACCGTCGAGCGCGTCGAGATCCTGCGCGACCTGCGCCTCGGAACCTTCGACGTGCTGGTCGGCATCAACCTCTTGCGCGAGGGGCTGGACATCCCCGAGGTCTCGCTGGTGGCGATCCTCGACGCCGACAAGGAGGGCTTCCTGCGCTCGACGCGCAGCCTGATCCAGACCATAGGCCGCGCGGCGCGCAACCTGAACGGCAAGGCCATCCTCTACGCCGACCGCATCACCGATTCGATGGCGGCCGCGATCGGCGAGACCGAGCGCCGGCGTGCGCGCCAGGTCGCGTTCAACCTCGAGCACGGCATCACGCCGCACAGCGTGATGAAGGAAGTGCGTGACTTGATCGACGGCGTCTACAACCCGAACGGCGCCAAGGACGACCTGAAGGCGGCGCGCGATGCCGCGCAGATCGAGGTGCTGAGCGAGAAGGGCCTCGGCAAGCGCGTCAAGCAGCTCGAAAAGCAGATGCTCGAACACGCGCGCAACCTCGAGTTCGAGAAGGCAGCGCGGGTACGCGACCAGCTTGCGCTGCTGCGCGAGCAGGCCTTCGGCGCCAACGTCGGCGACCACATCCCGCCGTCGGCATAGCGCGCCGAGGCGCTCGCGCTCAGACCTCGTCGGCCCAGTAGTCGAGGGCGTCGTCGGCGCGCGTCATGTGTCGAAGGCCGTCGCCGAAAGCGCCGATCTTCTTCGAATCGGGGTACTCGCAGACCTCGGCCGGCATCATCGTGCTGACCGACAGATAGGCGAGTTCGGCGTCGGAGTCGTTGACGATCTGGTGCGCGGTGTGCGGGCCACCCGTCGGGCAGCAGATCACGTCGCCCGCGCGGATCGGGCGTGTCTCCTCGCCGTAGCGCAGCGTGCCTTGCCCCTTGACGATGAAGAACATCTCCTCTTCCGCGCGATGGCTGTGGAACGGGCACGAACGCTTGCCGGGGGGAACCACGTCGTACGAATAGCCGAGGTCCTTCGCTCCGAGGAGCGGGCCGATGCGCGCTGCTTCGCACGCGAACTTGTCGCCGTTCTCGAAGTGCTCAAGCTTGAGCTGGTCGAGATTGACGACTCTGGAGTCGATCGTGCTCATCGGCGCGCTCCTCTTTGTCAGCGCGAGGCTTCAAGGGCGCAGAACGCTGCAAGTTCGGCGAGCACCCGCCTGGTTGCCTCGTTCGCCGC
>CAIKUF010000022.1 GCA_903830565.1 uncultured bacterium
GGATCGAACATCGTGCCGGCCGGCGCATAGCCGTTGGTCGGTATCAGTTGCTCGGCGTCGGTGGGCAGCTTGATGTGCTTGGCCAGCCGGTCGTTCTCAGGCTGCGCCAGCGCTGCGGCGATGAGCGCCTGCACGTCCCACGCGTGGCTCTGGTTGGGCTTTTGCGTGTATTGGTCGGCCGTACCGTAGCCGCCCTTGAGTTGGCCGATGAGGACCTTGCCGTCCTGAGACAGCGCCAGGTTGGCGATGCCGTAGCCGTCCAGCGGCAGGGTAGCGCCCAGGTAGACCGGTGCGCCGTTGATGCCGAACGGGTCCTGCACGATGCCCAGCTTGCCACCTACGGCGACCTTCTTGGCGCTGGCGCTGCCGCCGATCGCGGTCGGCGGGCCACCGGGGCTCAGGAAGCTGAACATCGGCGCCTCGAACATGGCGCGCCAGTACGGGTCGAGGAAGTTGTAGTTGTCGTCGGCGACGATGGCGTATTCGGTGCCGTTGGCGTCGGTCACCAGCACCGCACTTTGCGCGCGCTGGATATCGAGGCGGTCGATGCGCACGGTGTCGCCCGGCTGGCTCAAGTCGATGGCGTTCATCGCCGCGCTCGTCGGGCGGCCATCGGAGCCGCGAGTGATGGTGAGCGTGGCGAGGCCACGGTTGTAGTCGCCGGGGCTGGCGACGAGATAGCGGTCGGAGTCAACGGCAGTGACGATCTGCGGCGCCTTGCCGCCGATGCCGCCTGGCAGGCTTGCGGCGACGGGGGCATCGATGTGGCCCGTGCCCAAGTCGAGCGTTGCCAGATCGAGGATCAGGATGTCGCCGCGCTTGTTGACGTTGCCTAGACTGGTGCCGGGCATTTGCCGCGGAACGGAAACGACCAAGGTCTTGCCGTCCGGGCCGACGGTCATGTCGCCGACGCCGTAGGCCGACGATTCGATTCCGGTGCCCTGCAGGCTGGTAATCTGGTGGTAACGCGAACTCCCGGGGTCGATGTCCATCGCCAGCAGGCGGTTGCCGCCGCCGGCCTGCCCCTCGCCGATCAGCAACAGGTTGCCGATGGTCACCACGCTGGTGATGTTGCGTCCACCGGGAATGGCAACGGTGGCGATCTTCTTCAGGCTCAAGGTGTCGACGACGTAGACGACGCCATTGCCGCCGACGTAGATGCGGCTCAGATCGGCGCTGAAGTCGACCGGCTGGACCTTGCTGCCGGTCAGGTAGGCGCCGAAGTCGCTCTGCCCCTGCCCGGGCTCCTTGATCATGTCGAGCAGGTTGATGTTGATCTCGTCGGCTTGCCGCACGATGGTCAGCCCGGTGCGGGTGAGCACCGCAGCCATGTCGGGGATGGCGCTCAGCCGCGCGGTGTTGCCGCCAAATTCGAGCGGTTCACCGGCGATGAGTTCGCCGTTTGCGCCGACGGTGGAGGTGGGAATCAAGCGCACCAATTGCCAGCCGACGCTGCCGATGGCGAGGTCCGCAGGCGGCGTGACGGTGATCGTTCCTGTGGCGTCGCCAGGCAGGGTCTGGACGTCGCGATGGCCGCCACTGGCGAACACGGCGCGTACACCCAAGGTACTGGTGTAGGTTGCCGGGTTTGGCGCTGCGGCGGCCGAGACCGTGAATTCAATCTTGCCGTCGGTCGTGACGCTGGCAGCGGTGATATTGGGCAAGGAGACGTTGCCCCACGGGGTGGAGACTTGCGGGAGAAGGTCGTCGATGTTGAGGCGGTAGCGGCCATCCGGCTGCACTACCGGGAGCGGGATATCGGCAAACTGCGGCACCCCGAAGTGGTAGCTGCCGGCACTCATGGGCGTGGCCATGCTGGCGAGGATGCCGATCACTTCCGAGGCGATGTTGACGCCCGCGAGGCCGCCGCCGATGCAGAAATCGCCGAAGCTGCCCCAGGAGCCTGCGCCGATGCCCAGATCGAACATGCTGCCGATGACGCCAGGCAAGCGCTTGCAGACGACGTATTCGCCCGAGCTGTCGATGCCCGAGTAAGGCGGGCTTGCGGTGCGAGCGATGCCGTCGGCGCCGACGAAGCCGTTGTCGACCAGCCACCAGGTGTCGTGCCACTGCCCGTCAGGTTGCAGCACCTGGCCCTTGCGGAAGAACAGCACTTCGTCTCCAGCCTGGGCGGCGATGTTGCCTTGAATGGGAATGGCGAGTTGAACCGGGTAGGCTGCGGGCGAGTCGCCAAGGTCGAGCTTGAAGGCTCCCACGGCCTCAAGCACGGACGGGGCTGGTGATGGCAGGCCCACTTGGGCCTGCAAGTCTGCGAGCGCTAGGCGCTGGATGCCGACCGGCGTGTCGTGCTGTAGCGCACCGGCGCCGATCAGCACCGTTTCGCCGGTCGCGCTGCTGACGGCGCCGCCTACGTCGGCCGCCAGCACCACGCTGCGCGGCGCGGGCGTGGCGGCGTCGTCGTCGGTGATTTGCGCTGCGCGAACGGTGAGCGCGATGTCGCTCTGGCCGATGGCTTGCGCGACCAGCTCGGCGCCGATGACGTTGCCGTCGGCGTCGTACACAGCCTGCACCTGCGTGTCGAGGTAGACCACGCTGATGACGACGCGCCCTTCGCGGTGCGCGGTGATCAGGCCGTCGGCGCTGACGGTGGCGACGCTATCGTCGCTGCTGATGTAGCGCGTGCCGCTCAGGGCGTCCGGCCGTGCGAGGTGGATGTCGATGGCCTCGCCGGTGTCGGCGTCTATGCGCTGCACCTTGAGCTGGCGCGTGCCGTCGGGCAGCAAGGTCAGGCTGCCCGGGTACACGTCGGGCTGCACGGTGAACGGGTCGGCCGCCCCCGTGTCGCCGTAATCGACGGCGTTCGGGTCGTAACGCACGGGCACCGGCACCTCGGCCACGTTGAGCGAGGCCACGGCGCGCACGGTGCGGCCATCGGCGTCGATGCGGCTGGCAACGATGAGCGCCGGGCCGGCGGCCAGGGCGCGAACGAGGTCGCGGCTGTCGTCCACGCTGACGGCGGCGGCGCCCAGCGCGCCGAGCGCACTCAGGTCTTGCGCGGTGAGCGTGAGGTAGGCCGGGCTGGCGCTCAGGTCGACGCCGGTCTGGTCTTCGAAGTCGCCCACCGCCTTGAGCAAGGCGCTCTGCCCGGCCATCAGGCTGGGCAGCGCTTGCAGGCGGATGGCGAGCAGCTTCGCGCCACTGACATTGACGGTTAGGGCTATGGGCGCACCTGCGGCGTAGCCGTCGTCGGCCTGCACGGTGATGGTGGCCTGGCCGGCGTAGCCGGCGTCGGGGGTGTAGAGCAGGCTCTGGCCGTCGCCGGCGAGTCGCGCGGTGCCGTGGCTGGCGGCGAGCACGCGCCAGAAGAGCGGGTCGCCTTCCTGGTCTTGCGCGATGGCGGCGAGGGCGCTGCGGGTTGCGAGGTCGGTGTGCGTGGTGAGCGCAGCGCCTGCGGCTTGGGGCACGGCCACCGGGGCGCGGTTGGCGCGCCAGCCGTAGTTGGCGTAGAGCACCTGGCGGTCGGTGGCGTCTGCGCTGCCGTCGCCGTTCAGGTCAGCACTGGCCGGGTTAGCAAGTGCGGCCGTCTCCCAGGCGGCGCTGTCGCTGCCGTCGACCTTGCCGTCGCGGTCGATGTCGCCGGCCAGGCTCACGCGCAGGGTGGCGGCGCCGCTGCCTTGCAGGGTGAGGAGCTTGAGGCCGGCCTCGGTGACGCGCAGCAGCGTGACGGCGGCGCCGCCGCTGCTGGCCTGGCCGAGCACGGTGGCGCCTTCGGCGCTGATCTGCACGGCGCCGGTGGTTTGCACGGCGATGATCACCGCGCCGGCAGCGCCAGGAGTCTTCACGGTGGAGGCGAGTTCGCTCTCGCGCACGGTGAAGCTGAGGTTGACGGGCGTGCCAGTGCTGAGACTGCCGCTCCAGACGTTGCTGGGCGCGGCGGCATCGGCCAGCCAGCTCACGGCGGCGCCGAGGTTGGCGGCGATGGGGTCGGTGATGAGGCTGCCGTCGGCGTGGTAGCCGAGGGTGGCTTCGCCGGTGCTGCCGTAGAGGCTGCGGGCGATGGCGAGGCGGCCTTGGGCGTCGTAGCGGTAGGCGATGGCGATGGTGGTGTCGCCACCCTCACCCCAACCCTCTCCCGCAAGCGGGAGAGGGGGAACCCCGGTTCCATCTCCCGCCAGCGGGAGAGGGGGTATCCCGGCTCCCTCTCCCGCCCCGGCGGGAGAGGGAGTTGGGCCGGTCACGCGGGTAATGCGGCCTTGGGGGTCGCGCAGGAATTCGATGCGCTGGGTGGGGTCGCTCGCGCCGACGAGGGCGATGCCGGCGTCGCTGACCAGCCATTGCTGGCCATCGGCGTAGCGTATCGCCTGCACCTTGCCTTGCGCGTCCAGGCTGTAGCGGGTGCCGTCTGGCGCGCTGAGCACGTAGCCTTGCGGTACCCAGGGCAGGCCGCTGGTCTGGTCATAGAGGCGCTGGCCCTGGCGCTGCAGCGCCACGGGTTGCGTTTCGTCGCCATCGTTGGCCTGCAACGTCCAGCCGTGGCTGGCGCTAAACACCGGGCGCAGCACGACGGGCGAGCCGGGCTGGTTCGCCAGTGGCTCGGCGGTGGTGGCGAGCGTGAAGGCGAGGTACTCGGTTGCCGCACCTGGCGCGGACGGGCTGGCCGGCACTTGCAGCCAGACGCGTGCGCCCTGCAGCCAGGGCTCCACGGTGCCCAGAGCGGTCAGGCCGCCTTGGTCGTTCGTGAGCTGGGTACCCAGCAGCGGCAGGCTCCAGTTGCCGAGATCACTGGCTGGAGCGGCCGGCCCGGCCTGTGCGGCAAGGCTGCGCGTGAGGGCGAGCTCGTGCGCGCCGAGTTGGAACACGGCGTCGGTGGAGGTGGCCTGGGTCAGCGTCTTGGCGCTCGAATCGACGAGGATGCGGCTCACGATTTCGGTCTCGCGGCCGCTCAAGTCCCAGGCGCGCAGGCGCAGTTGGTAAACGCTGTTGGCCCATTCGGCAGGGTCCAGCGTCGCCAGGTCGAGCAGCGCATTGCTGCGGCTGGCCGGCAGGCTCTGTTCGGCGAGCGTGCGCCAGGCGCTGTCGTCGACGATGTCGCCGTTTGAAGGCGCGGCTGCTAGCGTCCAGCGCATCAGTTGCGCCTCGGTGAGCTGCGCCTGCAGCAGCGTCGGCTGGCTGAATGTGGCGGGCGCCAGGCCGGCGCTGGCGGGGCTCAGCGCCCCACCCCAGGCGAGTTGCGGTGCCACAGTGTCTTGCGGGTCGCGCACGCGAACGGTCTGGGTCTGGGTGGCGCTGAAGCCATCGGCATCGGTGGCGATGACGCGCAGCTCGACGAGGCCGGGTGCGACCGGCGCGATGCGCAGGCGCCCCAGGCTGTCGAGGGTGACGGGCGCCCAGTCGGCCACGCCGGCGGCGGCGCCGCGCATGGCGACGCTGATGCTGGCGATGGGGCTGAAGCTCTCGGCGCGCACCGTGGCGAGCACCGTCTGGCCGGGCAGCACCGGGGTGCTGGGGGTAAGGTTGACCAGCACCTTGGGCGCATTGGCCGAGGCTTCGGCGACGACGCGCAGCGTGAAGCTTTGCGCCCTCGTGTTGCGGCCGTCGGTAACGTTGGCCAGCACGACGAAGTCGCCCACTTGGCCGGGGCCGGGGGTCCACAGCAAGCGCCCGGCCTCGGCGTCGTAGTGCGCGCCCTCGGGCAGGTTGCTGAAGCTGAGCACGAGGCCCTGCGTCTGCACGGCGCCATCGGCATCGCTCACGCGCAGCGCGCCGGCCGGGGCTGTCGCGGCCCGCACGACCGGCAGGCTGAAGCTCTGCCCGACGAGCAGTGCGTGGCTGGCGGTGGCGATCTGCGGCTCGCGGTTGACGTCGAACACGCGCACCTGCACCGTGCGCAGCGTGGTGGCGGTGCCGTCACTGGCGCTGAAGGTGAGCTTGAAGGCGCGCGAATCGGCGCTGGCGTTGTCGACCGCATCGGCCCCCGGCGTCCACTCAAGGGTGCCGGTGTTGGCGTCGAAGAGCACGCCCTCGGGGGTGTTCTCGTCGTAGATGAGCGCGAGGCGGGTGGCGTCGTTGTCGCCGTCGGCGGCGATCATCGTGAAGGACAGGGTCTGCCCTTCTTGCACGAGCTGCACCGGCATAGTCAACAGGCGCGGTGCCTGGTTGACGTTGGCGACGGCGAGGTCGATCTGGCGCGTGACGGCAGCGCTGCCGTCGCCGGCCGTCACGGTCAGGCGGTAGTGGCCGGGCGTGGCGCCGTTGGTGTTGTCGTCCTGCGCGGCAAAGAGGCCGGGCGTCCAGCGCAGGGTGAGGCGCGTCTGGCCACCGGTGCCCTCGCTGGTCTCGACGGTCATGCCGGCGGGGGCGCCTGTGACCGTCCAGTTCACGAAGTCGAAGTCGGGCTCGCGGGCCGAAAGGTTCAATTCCAGCGCTACGCCTTCGGACGCGGTGACGGTGGTGAGGCTGCCGGCCAGCGGGTCGGCGGCAAGGGTTGCGCCGCTGGCGGCAACGGCGATCAGCTCGGGCGACGCGTTGGCGCCCCGCACGACGATGCGCAGATCGGCGACCGTGGTGTTCGGCACCGGAGGATTGGCCGGGTCAAGCACATAGCCGGCGTTGGCCGGGGGCAGGCCGCTGTCGGTGACTGCCAGGCTCAGGTCGTACGCGCCGGATTGCTCCGCGCTCGGCGTCCACAGGATGGTAGCGCTGCCGTACTGCGGCTCGGTGACGAGGGTCGCGCCGGCAGGCAGGCCTTGGGCGGCGAAGGTGAGCGCGTCTTGGTCGAGGTCGCGCACGTTGATCGGAATGCGGATTTCCTGGCCGGCAACGGCCACGACCTGGCGCGCGACGCTGATCACCGGCGCCTCACTCGGGCTGACCACGGTGACGACGAAGCTCTTGGCCTGGGCGGCGGTCTGGTTCACGTCGCCGCCGCCGTTGTCTTGCGCGACGACGGTGACGGTGTAGTCGCCGCGCTGGCCGGCGCCCGGCGCGAAGCGGATGATGCCGGTCACGCTGCTGCCGGGGGCGCTGGTCTGGGTGTAGGTGGCGAACGCGGGCAGGCCGTAGAGCGTCAGCGTGAGCGGGTTGCCGTCGGCGTCCATCGCGCTGACCGGGATCTCGAGCACGGCGCCGCGGTCGACGAAGGCGTTGGCCACGTCGCCGATCTCCGGCGCGCGGTTGGTGTTGGCGACGACGATAGGCAGCGTCACCTGGCTCACGGCGGGCGTGCCGGTGCCGTCGCCGTCGTCGGTGGCGGTGACGGTGACGTGGTAGGTGCCGGCCTGCGCGTAGCCGGGCGTCCAGACGAGTTCGAGCGTTTCCGCGTCGAAGCTCGCGCCCGCGGGCAGGCCGCTGACGCCGTAGCTCACGCTGGCAGGCGTGCCTTCGCCGCCCGTTGCGGGGCCGGTGGGCGTGAGGCGGACCTTGGGCTCGAAGCTCGGGTTGTCCGGATCAAAGGCGAAGACGCTGATGCGCAGCGCCTGGCCTTCGAGCACGTTCCAGGTCTCGGCGGCGTCGAACACCGGTGCGCCGTTGGCGTTGAGCACACCCAGCACGGCTTCGCGCGTGACGCGGGTCGTGACCGGGTCGCTGCCGTCGGCCGGCGTGTAGGTGGCGCTCAGCGTGACGGGCAGGCGCAGCGTGCCGGCCTGCGCGTAGCCTGGCGTCCACTCGAACCAGCCGGTTTCGCTGTTCAGCGTGGCACCGCCGGGCAGCCAGGGGCTGGAGTATTCGAGCGTGATGGTGGTGCCGTCAGCCTGCACGAGGCCGCCGGGCACGGAGCCCGCAAGCTGCAGTGCGTAGCGCTCGCCTTCGCGCAGCGTCTGCTGCGGAACGACGCCGAGCACGGGCTGGGCGTAACCCTGCTCGACGTGCAGGTTGAAGCGTTCGACGACGGTGCTCTTGCCGTCGCTGGCGACGATGGCGATGTTGTTGTAGTCGCCTGCCTGGTCGTAGTTCGGCGTCCACGCGAGGATGCCGGTGGCGGCGTCGAAGCGCGCCCCCGGCGGAAGGTTGCGCAGCGTGACGGTGACGGGGTCGCCGTCGGCATCCGCGGCGATGAGCGGCAAGGCGAGTGTTTCGCCTTCGGCCAGCGTGACGTCGCCGATGGAATCGATCAGCGGCAGGTGGTTGGCTCCAGCAACGGCGATCGTGAAGCGGCGCAGCGCGACGCCGCCGCGGCTGTCGACCACACGGACCAGCACTTCGCTGTCGGCGCGGTCGGTGGTGGTGGGCGTCCAGCTCAGCGTGGCCTGGTTGCCGTAGCCGGTGGCCCCGCTCTCGACGAGGGCGGCCTGCGTCAGCACCACACCCTTGGGCGCTTGCACGAGTTCCCAATAGAAGAGCCGGCCGTCGGCGTCCAGCGCCTGCAGCGTCGTCGTCCACGGCTGGCCGGCAGTTGCGCCCAGCAGCGCGTTGGACTCGGGGTCCAGCGCACCCGCGACGGCCAGCGTGGGCGGCAGGTTGTCGTAGGGCACGGCATAGATGCCGTGGCCGAGGTTGAACTTGACGAGGTTGCTCGTCCCCGGCGCGGTGCCGAAGTCGCTGGCCGAGCGCACAGTGACGGTCTGCCGCTGCAGCGTCGCACCCGCGGCCAGACGGCCGCCGGCTGCCTGCAAGCCAGCGTTGAGGTCGATGATCCACAGGTCGGCCTGGTTGCCGCCGCCCTGTTCGCCACCCACGACCTCGGCGCCGAAATAGCGGCCGGGGTCGAGCAGCAGCGCCATCGGCGCCAGCAGGTCGTCCTCGCCGATGTTGGTGATCGCAACTTCGTAACTCACCTCGCCCGTCAGCCGGTCGGCGCGGGTGTCGGTGAAGACGAGGCGCAGGCTGCTCGTCAGGTCGGCCACCGCGGTGAAGGCGACCACGAAGCCTTCGGCCAGGCGCACCTGGGCCGCACTGCGGATCGCGGGCGACACTTCCAGCCGCCACGCGCCGGCTTCCAGGTTGGGCAGGGTGAGCACGGCCGAGCGCGAGCCGGCGTCCCAGCGCACGCTTTGCGGCTGCAGCACGAGACTGCTGTTGGCGCCGGTGGCGACGAGGCTGTAGTTGGCCGGGTTGAGCACGCTGGAGAGATCGCTCGCGTCCTGGCCGGAGCTGCCGGTCCACATGGGCTGGTCGAATGTCACGGCGACTTGGGTCAGCGGCAGCGGCAGCAAGGCGCCATCGGCAATGGTGGAGACGAGCACGTGCGGTGCCCTGATCGGCGCGATCTCGTCGATATGGGTGCTTTGCGCGACCAGTACGCGGCCATCGGCGGTGGTGAGGATGCTCTCGCCGCGGGTGCCACCGCTGGCGATTTGCAGCGTGCGGTGGGACTGCAGCTCGATCGCCCAGACGCTGGCGGCGTGAGGCGCACTGCTGCCCGAACCCGTGACCGGGCGCTGCGCCAGATTGCTGCTGGCCAGCAGCAGGCCCGCCAGCGGCGAGCCGGCCTGGCCGAAGGCGATGCTGTCGATCAGGCCGGAAAGACGGTATTCGACTTCCGCACGGCCTTTGGAGCGCCCGCTCATCGGGAAGCTGATGATCTCGGTGCTGGCGTCGGGCACGGCGCCGTTCACATCGGTGCCCGTCCAGCGCACGCCCCAGAGCCGGCCGTCGGGGCCGAAGGCCAGATCGCCGACACGGGTGTTCGAGAAGTGCCGCCAGGCGAGCGCAGGGTCGCTCGCATGCGGGTTGAAGATTTCGACGCCGTTGCCGGACGACACGTAGATCAGGCCAGACGCCGGGTCGATCGCGAGTGCATGCGTCAACGGGTCTTGGCCGGGGCCGGTCTGGCGCTGGATCACGGCGCCGCTCGCGGCGTCGACGAGTAGCAACTCCTTGCCCGTCATGACCCAGAGCTGGCCGAGCGCATCGACCGCCATGTCGAGCACGGCGGCGTCGAGGGTGAACAGCGGCGTGGTCGAGCGGCCGCCTTCCTTGGCGAAGCGGAAGACCTCGTTGCGCTGGCTGCCGGCGCTGGCGAGCACCGAACCGTCGGCCAGTTCCACCATCGCGAGCGCGCCGATGTCGGCGTCGCTGCCGGCAAAGCCGCTGCCGAAGCCGCGGACCTGCAACGGGGCGAGAACGCTGCTGAGGTCACCGGGCTCGACCGGCACCACGAAGCCGGGCAGGCGCAGCGTGGCCTGCTGGAAGAGATCGTTCGCCGCATAGCTGCGATCGGGCGTGGCCGCTGGAAGCTCTGCGGTACCAGTGAGCGCGTCGTTGACGCCAAGCGCCTGCTGGGCGTCTTGGCGGCTGCCGTCGTCGGGCAGCACGGCATTGGCGATCACGGCCGCTTCGCGGTTGCCGGCGTTGTCGGTGGCGACGGCCAGGAACTCGTAGCGCTTGCCGGCCTGGCCGGTGAACTGGGCCTGCCCTTCGGCGCCGGCCACCTGCTTGTTCCAGATGCGGAAGTCGCCGCCGTCCTCGGACACATAGACGGTGACGTGCTTGACGCCGCTGGCGTCGTCGGTGGCCTTCCAGGCGACGCTGAAGGTCGGCTGGCCCTGGGTATCGTTGCCGGCGGAGGTCACGACGAGTGCGGTCGCTGGCGCGGCGGCATCCAGCGTGTGCGAGATGCGTGCGCTGTCGATGGGCGGCGCGTCGCCGAAGAACACGCGCGCCGAGGCATCGAGGTGGTCGCCGGTCGCGGCAAGGTCAAGAGCGCGGATCGTGTAGTTCACCAAGCCGGCACCGCGTTGGCCGCCGCTGGAGGCGAGCAGCAGGCCGCGGGCGGGGTCGCGCAGCACTTCGCCGGTGTCGGGGTCGATGGCCTGGATCAGCCAGGTGGCGATGCGCGTCTGTGCATCGATGCCGGCGGAGACGCGCAGGATGTAGCCCTTGCTGCCGCTGAAGTCGAAGTCGCCCTGGAACACCGCCTGGTCGGCGGGCACGTGGATGTTGATGTCGCCGATCTTGAGGTCGCCGAGGCGCAGGCTGCGCGGATCGAGGCCGGGGTCGATCTCGGTGACGAGGCGCAGTTCTCCCACTGCGGACTCGCCCGGGTTGGTGAACGACACGCTGTAGGGCAGCGCATAGTCGGCCGGCACGAAGCTGGCGCCGTTGGCGCTCGGCAAACCCTGCGGACCGCGCACCGACACCGTGGCCGATGCGGCGCTGTCGCGCGCTGCGGCTTGCTGCAGGTACTGGGTGAGGTCCAGCGCCTGCGCGCCGACGGGTTTGAATTCGGCGTCGAGGACGCCGATCTGGCGCAGGTATTCCAACTCGGAGCGGCTGCCGGCAAAGACGTCGAAGCTGATGAAATGCGTGTCCTGCCTGGCGTTCAGGTCATAGTCGGCCGGGTTCGGAGCTACTGGCACGGGGACGTACACGACGCCGGCGTCGGAGCGGCGCTCCTCTGTGTAGTCGACCGGCGCATGCGCGGCCTGGGTATCGCCCGCGTAGCGCGCGGTGTCGCCATACCACTGCTGGACCTTGCTGAAGAAGCCCAGCAGATCGGCCTGTGTGCGGTAGCTCTCGCCACCCCTGCCGATCAGGATGCCGGTCGCCAGCGTCGCGTTCAGGCTGAGCACCTTCGCCTCCTGGCGGATCGGCGGCGCATCGTTTTCGGGGCGCAGCAGCCCCGCGCTTTCGAGCGCGGCCAGCCAGCCTTGCACCCACTGCGCTTCGTCTGCCGCCAATACGCCGAGCGTGGCCGCAGCGCTGGCGTCGGCAAGAATGGCGGTACGCAAGCGCTTGGCATGCGCCGTCTGGTCGGCAATGAACTCGTCGCGCGTCAGCGGCGTGGCTGTGCCCAGGGTATCGAAACGGAACGGCATGGCCAGCCACTCAAGATCGGTAATGTGGACCTTGGGGTCGGTGTCCAGGAACTTGGCGGCCAGCCCCTGGGCGATCTTGTTCAGATCACCAACACCGCCGTCGAGCAACCCCTGCGCCTTCCAATCCGGCCGTATGGCGTAGAGCTTGCTGCGCAGACCGTCGAAGTCGTAGGCCTTCCATTCGGCGAGGCCGGGGTAAGTCTGGACGTTGAAGCTGAGGCCGACGAAGCCGTTCGCCCCGACGTCGAAGGCATAGCCCGGCGCCAGATTCCAGCCGCCGGTGTTGGTGCTGCCATCCAGCGATGCCCACGGGACGTCGGCGCGCACGCCCGTCGTCGGCGTGGCGCCATAGCTCTGGGTGTTGCCGGAGCCGGGAGCGATGGCACCGTCGGGCTGGCCGCCGACGTTGGATGAGAACACGACGTAGGGCAGGTTCAGGCCTTCCAGCACATCGTCGCTGTTGCCCATGTCGGAGGCGCCGATGTCGAAGCGCACGTAGGGCGTGTCGACGTTGGTCAGGCTTTGCAGGGTGACGCTGTAGGTCGCCGCATCCCCGGGCGCTATGCTGCGTGCGCCGCCGATGCCGATGGTGACGTCGGGCTCGACAGCGCGCTCCACGAGGTAGCGGTAGGGTTCGGTGATGCGCTGGCCGTCGGGGTTGATCACCGTGACGTCGTAGAGCCCGTGCGGGACGTAGCGCAGGTCGAACACGGCGCGGATGTGCGTCGCGTCCAGCACCTGCCAGCGCTCGGGCTCGATCTCGAACTCGCCCGGACGGCTGAGCTTGACCAGCGCCCCAGCGGCAAAGCGTGCGCCTGCTATGTCCATCGTCACCCAGCGGTGAGCGTCGTCGCCGGTGCCGCCCTGGTCTGGAGTGACGCGGGTGATGGCCAGCGGCAGCAGGTCGGCGCGCAGCGTGACTGCGGTGCCGGCTTGCGACTGGCGCGAGCGCACGAGCACGTAGTAGTCGCCCGCTTGCGTGGTGGGGATCAGCACCTCCTGGTCGGGAGCGACCGGGTCGGTGTAAGCGGCATCGAATGCGTAGCCGGTTGGAATGTCGCCCCAGCGGATGAAGATCTCGTTGGCGCCGTCTGCGGCGCTGGAATCGAGCTTGACGCGCAGCGTCTCGCCGGCGGCGACGCTGAGCTTGTAGAGCTTCACATCGTTAGTGGCCAGCGTGGTGGCGAGCGGCACGCCGACGCCGAGCGTGGGCACGGTCACGCTCAAGGTGGCTGGCGAAGCAACGCGGTTGTTGGCTTCGCCCGGCGGCAGGTTGAGGCCCGTGTCGGTATAGGTGATGCGGCCTTCGAAGACTTCGTTGTAGAGGTCGGGGCGCACGACGATGCGCCACGCGCCGTCCTTGAGCGGCGGCAACGTGGTTTGAAGCGTGCCGCCGTAAGTGCCGTTGGCACCGAGATCGCCGGTGTGGGTCACTTTGCCGAGCAGCGTGTCGCCAAGGTCCCAGGCGTTGTCTGACGAGAGGTACAGCGCATCGGTCCAGCGGCCGTAGGCCGGGTTGGTCGACGCATTGGTGACCGTGAAGCCGATGCTCACCGCGTCGCCGACGCGGGCAGTAGCGGGCACCGTCACGTTCGTGACCTGCAGATCGGCCGGCGGTGGCGTTTCGATGCGCAGCGGTTGCACCGCGGCGGCGTTGTTGTTGTCGTCATGGCCGAACTCGAGAACACGGCCGGTTTCGCCCGCGCCCCAGACGCGCGCCGGGTCGGTGACGACGAACACGTAGTACGAGCCCTCGAGATCGCGCGGCGCGGGGAAGTTCAGGGTGGCGTTGTAGCTGCCCGCTGCGCTCAGGCCGCCGGTGTGTTGCACGTAGCCGAGGTAGCGGTCTTTGTCGACATCGAGGAAGCGGTCTTTCGAGAGATAGACCATGTCGTACCAACTGCCCTGGTCCGACGGTGTGCGGCCGCCCTTGTTCTCGACCGTGAAGCCAACGGCGAAGGCCTGGCCGGCGATCACCGAGTCTGGCGCGGTGACGGCGGTAACCTGCAAGTCGGGCGGCGGCGTCAGGCTGATCGGCAGCGCGATCTGGGCCGCGTTGTTGCCCTCGTCGGCAAACTCCTGCACCGCGTTCGAGCCGATGTCGTCAATCACCGGCAAGCCGGCACGCACCGTGCTCACGGTGTAGTTGTACGGGTCCTTGAGTTCGATGGTGTCGGTCTTGACGATAAGCTTGAAGTCACCGCTGATCGACGTGGGCAGCGTGAAGGTGGCGGTGTTCGTGTACGACTCGCCCGGCTGCAAGAAGCGCGGCTTGCCTTGGGCGTCGACGAGCTGGGTCATCCGCACGCGAAGCTGGGTTTCGGCCAGTGAACCGCGGTCTACGACCGGATAGTCGCTCGGGTCCAGTGTGGCGTCGCGCGACAGGTAGATGCCGTCGAACCAGGCCGAGACCCGTGTCGCCCGCGTGCCGCGGTTGGTCACCGTCCAGGTGGCCGTGATCGTGTCACCGGAGGATGGCACCGGGTTGGAAACGGTGATCGAGTCGACCTGCAGATCGGGCTCGCGGTAGGTGACGTTGAGCGTGCCCTGCCCGAGGTTGTCGTCGTTGCGCTGGCCTTCGTAGACCGAGGCGCTGTACAGAGAAAGTGCGCCTGCGTTGGCCTCGCCGGTCAAGGCTTCGGTCTCGGTGCGCTTATCGATGGCCAGATCGGTGAAGTAAGGCGCCAACTCGCCCTGACGGTGCCGCGCGTCGGTGATGACATAGATGTAGTACGGGCCATCGGTACCCGCTGGAAGGCGCACCGTCGCGCTAGCGGTGTAACTCTGCCCCCCGGCCAATGGAGTCGTGTTGGCATGCACGACAGACCCGACCTGCGTGGCGCGGCTGGGGATGAATTCCGGGTCGGCGCTGAAGTAGATGTTGTCTATCCAGCCGCGCGTGCCGCTCCAGACATCGGCGCCGAAGTTGGCGACGGTCCAGGTGACGGTGGTCTCTTCACCGGAGAAGTTCTCCGGCACTGTGCTCACGTTCGTCACCCGCAGGTCGGATGGGCGGTTGTCGACCACCGAGGCCGCGCTGCGCGAGTTGTTGGTTTCGTCGATCTCGCGAATTTCATTGACGGCATTGCCGTACAGCGCATCGGTCTGCACGACGATGAAGCCCGCGCTGATCGAAGGCGCCAATGCCACGGTCTGCGTCGCGCCATAGGCCTCACCCTGGCCCAGCGTACGTTGTTGCCGGTACTCACCCAGCAGCCACTTGACCTTGGCTTTACTGAGGTCGGCGTTGTCGGCGAGCCAGACCTTGTCGGTCCACGCGCCCGTAAACGCGTCGCCGCGGTTCTGCACGCTGTAGCTGAAGCTGTAATCGCCAGCGGCCGTCAGCGTCGGCGTGCCGGTGACGGCGCTCACCACCAGATCGGGCGGCGAGATGCCGAGCACGTTGACGGCGCGCGCCTTGTAGTTGTTGTTGTCGATCTGGGTGGCGTCGTCCGGGTTGATGTTCGACGCCAAGGTGTCTTCCAGGATGGCGTCGTAGGTGTCGCTCCAGACGGTGAGGTTGTACTGGCCCGAGCGTGTGCCGTCAGGAATCTGCACGTTCAGCGTGCCGAGATAGTCCGCATTCACGGCCAGATTGCCGTTGTGGATCACCTGCCCGAGGAGCACATCACCTTTGCTCGCGGATGGCCGACGCTTGTCTACCGTCAGCCAGACGGAGTCCGTCCAACTGTTGACGGCGGCGTTGTCGCCCGAGGTCGCGGCCGACCCCTTGTTCGTTACCTTGTAGCGCACCTCGACCGTGGAACCGTGCACCACTTGGTCTGGCGCTGCCACGTCGCTGGTCACGAGGTCGGCAAAGGGAACCGGGTCGATGTGGAAGCGTTCGGCCTTGACGTTGTTGCCTTCGCTCGGATATTCGTCGATGCGGTTGGTGGCGTCGGCCGCGACGATCAGGAAGGCATCGCCGCGATAGCGGATGGGGATGTTGATGCCGGAGAAATCAGTCGAGTAGCTCTCACCGGGCGCAAGTGCAGACCCGCTGTCCACGCGGCCCACCAGCACGTCGGTCGAGTCAAGCGTGCCGTCGAGCGAGAGATAGATGTAGTCGCTCCACTGGCCGGAGGTGGCCTCCGGGCCTTTGTTGGACACCGTGAAGTGCACTGCGGCTGAGGTGCCGGCGGTGACGCTCACCGGTGTCGTCACTGCAGTCACTCGCAGATCGGGGCGAGCGTTGAGGCTGACCTCGAGCGCGTCGCCGGACGTCGTGGTGTTGTTCAGGCGCGCGTCTGCGTACTCGTAAACCTGCGCGGCCGACGACGTGCCGAGCAGGCTGTTGGTGACGACCCGAATCCGGTATGCGCCTTCGATCTTGCTCGGCAAGCGGACCTGCTCGGTGCGCGTGTAGCGGATGCCCGCATCCAGCCCGATCGAGTATGCGAAGTTGCCCAACACCACTGCGGCGCCCGACCCCGAGACCGGACCCAGCAGCACGGTGTCCTGCCACTGGCCGGCAGCGTGCGCCAGGCCCTGGTTGAGTACCGTCCAATTGACGTCCACCAGCGCGCCCTCTTGCGCGGCCGACGGGGCGACGATGCTCTCGACGACCAGGTCCGGCGACGGGGACAGTTGCACCGGCACGCCGAGCGAATGGCCGGTATTGTTAGTCGCGTAGATGAACTCGAACGGCCCACCGGTGGACACGTTGAGGTACCACGTACCCGAGATGCCATCGGGAAGCGCGACCTGAATCGCGCGGCTGTATTGGTCGCCCGGCGCCATCTGGTCGAGGTGCCCCGCCGAGCCGAGGTTGTAGCGAGTGCCCGTGCCGTCGACATTGCTGCTGAGCCAAACTGAGTCGGTCCATGAGCCGGTATTGGTGATGCCGATGCCGCGATTGGCTACGGTCCACTCCACCGTGATCGGCCGACCACTCAACGCTTCGCTGGGTGTGCCGACGGACTCAACGCGCAGGTCGGCGTACGGGATCGGCATCACGTCCAGTGCTTCGGCAGCGCTGGCCTGGTTGTTGGCTTCCTGGTTGTTCTCCCACACCGCGCCGGTGGCGTCGCTGCGTACGATCACTGTGCCGTGGCCGCTGAACCCAGGGCCGAAACGGTAGGTCGCGCTTCCGTTGTAGGTATCGCCCGCCGCAAGCCCGCCGTCGTGCACCACATTGCCGAGCACGATGTCGTCGCTGTTTCCTATCGTCGCATCGGTGGTGTAGATGATGCGGTCGGTCCAACTCAGCGTGCGGCCGACGCCGGTGCCTCGGTTGGACACTGTCCATTCGACGGTCACGGAGGCTGGGTCGTCGATCACCCGCGTCGGTGCACTGACAGAAAGCACTGCCAGATCCGCGAAGTAGTCGCGCGCAATGTTCACTGCAACGCTGCCCGCGTTGTTGTTCTCGCCCACGCCGTTTTCGTTGTTGGCGTTGGCCGAGTCGGTCACGACGAGCAGACGCCAGTCGCCATCCAAATCGACCGGCAGCGTGAATGCAAGTTGGCCCGGCACGCTGGCGCCCGGCACAACTTCGCCACGCATCACTTCACCCAGCTTGATGTCGCCAGTCCCGACCACACCGTCGCGCGAGAGGTAGACGGTGTCGAGCACGTTGGTTGCCGCGGCGGTGCCGTTGTTCGCAGTGGTCCAGCGCAAGGTCACACGCTCGCCGCCCTGCAGCAATCCGGTGGTAGACAAGCCGCTCACGACGAGATCGGGGCTGACCACGGCCACGCTGGTGCTGGCGGTGTTGTCGCCCTCTGAAGACTCGGCCACGTAGTTGCCGTTGTCGGCCTGGACTTCGAGGCGCCAGGTTCCGTTAGGAAGTGCCGGCACGGCGAGATTGAGGGTGCGAGTGAACGATGCGCCAGCGTCGAGCGAGCGGTAGGTCCAGTTGCTCCAGTTGGCCAGTTCGACGGCGGCATTGACGCCATTCGGATCGACCAGGCGAACGAGTTCCTTGGTGTAGGAAGCGACGCGGTCGTTGCCGGTGTTGCGCACGGCGAAGCTGACCTGCACCGTCTGTCCTACCTGCCAGGTGGCCGGAGCACTCAAGCCTTCGACGATGAGGTTGGGCTTCGGCTCGGGCAGCACCTGGCTGGCTTGCGCAGCCACGCCGACGTTGTTGGCCGTGCGGCCCGATTCGTAGGTTGCAGCGAAGGCATCGGTCTTGACGATGAAGTACATCGGCCCGGAAGCGGTGCGCGGGATCTGCACGTCCATGCCGCTGGCATAGCTGGCACCGACCTCGAGCGTGCCGACGTGCGTGATCGACCCGAGCTGCAACGCGTTGGCGCTCAACGTGGGTGTGCTGGAAAGGTAGACCACATCGGTCCAGCGGCTTACATCGGTCGCCAGCGTGCCATTGTTCTGGACGGACCAGTCCACGTGAGTGCTGCGGTTTGCGAACACCTCGGTTGGAACGGTGCCAAGGGTCAGTGCGAGGTCGGCGTAGGTCGGGCTGACGGCCACGACGCCGGACAGGCGCACGTTGTCGGCGCGTGTATCGGGCTCGCGAACCGTGGCGTCGGCGTCGGCGACGACGGCGATGCGGTAGTTGCCCTGTAGCCGGCTCGGAATACGTACGCTGACGCTTTGGTCGTAGCTGGCGCCCACCGCAAGCGCGTCGGCGCGGGTGACATTGGCCAGCACGATGTCGTCCGAGTTGCCGATGGTCGCGTCCTGCGACAACACGATGCGGTCGACCCAGCCGCTGGCAGTGGGGATGGCACCGGCGTTGCGTACGCTCCAGCTCACCACGGCATCGCCGCCTGACGCGATGCTGGACGGCACCGTGAGCGCAGTCACCGACAAGTCGGCGTAGCTGAGCGCGGTGGAGACGAAACTCGCGAGACCGTCGTTGTTGCTCTCCGCGTTAGCGCTCGAATTCGTCTCGAACAGCACGCCGCTGCCGCTGTTGCGGTCGGCACCCACGGTGACGTCGAAAGTGCCGGCACCGCGTTGGCCGTCAGGGAGAAGAAAGCTGAACGAGCGGCCGCGCGTTTCCCCGGCGGCAAGCGGCGTTCCGGCTGCGCCTGCGAAACTAACCAGGGTGTCGACAAGCACCGCCCCGGGGGTTCCATCGGCATTGCGCTGGCGAACCGTGACACGGTCTTGGTAGGGCAGGTTGGTCGGCACGCGGCCGGCGTTGAGGTCGTCCCATTGCAGAGTGACGATGTCACCCGACTTGGGCGCGGTCTCGGCAAGGCGCACGTTGCGCACCAAGAGATCGGAGCCGACAACGAGCTGCTTCTCCGCGCTGTTGTCGCCCTCCAGCGAGCCGCTGGCGTTGAACTCGGCAATCGCACTGCCCGCGTCGACAGTGACGCGAAGACGCAGCGTGCCGGCGGCGTTCACGCCCTGCGGCCAGACGAAGCTGGCGCTGCGCGCGACGCTGGCGCCCGCTGGCATTTCGGCCGGGTTTCCGGTTTGCGACAGCGTCGCGACGGTGGCGCCCGTCGTCTGGTTGACGAGTTCGACACGCTCCGTCCAGGAAGTAGCGGGCGCAACGGTGCCTGCGTTGCCGCTGACCCAGCGCACGGTAACGCTGTCGCCGGCTTTCCAATCGGCCGCCGGCTCGATGGCGAGGCTGCTGGCCTGCAAGTTGACGTAGTTGACGTACTCGGCCCGCAGGCTCGTGAAGGCCGCCTGGCCGAGGTTGTTGCCCTCGCCCGCGGCGCCCTCGCGCTGGGTGTTGGTCGAGTCAGTCTCGACTTTGGCGATCAGTGCCCCGGCGCCGGTTGCGCCGTCGGGCAGCTTCAGTTCGAGACTGCGCACAACCGATTGCCCGGGCTGGAGCGCCCCGCCAGCGGCCTCGACGAAGGGCAGCACACCCTGCACCAACACCACACCTGTGGCAGCGTTGACGACGCTGATGCGTTCGACGAAGTCGCCGGCAGTCGCCACCGTGCCGCGATTGCGCGTGCTCCATTGCACGACGATGTTTGCGCCCGACAGGATCTGGCTGCCAATGGCCGGCGCGACGCTGACCGCGGGCAACTCCAGGTCCATGCCGGCGCCCTTGTCGGTTTCGGCGACGATGGTATCGAGGCCCCAGACGGTGCCGTCGGCGAAGCGCAGTTGTTGCAGCGGGTTGTAGCCGTTGCGCGGATCGTTGTTGTAGTAGAAGTAGCTCGCGGTCAGCTTGTCGGTGGTGCCGGCTATGCCGATTTCCAGTGCGGTGTTTGAACCCGTGGCGGAGTCGTAGACGCGCTTCAAGACCACTTGCGACGGCAACACATCGGCCTTGAACTGCAGGGTGTTGAGCTTGCCTACGGACGTGTCCAGCGGGCTCCTGAGCAGCGTGTCCTGCCCATCGCCGACGCCGAACAGAACAATGTTGTTTCCAGATCCAGCATCGAGCGTGTCATTGCCCGCACCGCCGTCGAGCGCGTCGGCACCGTCACCGCCTTCGAGCGTATCGTTGCCCGTGTCGCCAAACAACTGATCCAGGCCGGCGCCGCCGTTGAGCAAATCGTCATCCGCGCCACCGTAGATGACGTCGTTGCCATCGCTGCCATAGATGCTGTCAGCTCCGGCCTGACCGCTGATGGTGTCCGCATTGGCTGTGCCGCTGATGTAGTCGGCTGCGGCTGAACCAGCAAAGTGCTTCGCCTTGATCTGTTCCAATCCCCACACCGTGCCATCGGCGAATTCGATGCGCTGCAAGGTTGCATAGTCGTTGACGCCGATGACGCCGCGCCATCCGGCGCCGAAGGTGATCTTGTCGCTGGTGCCGGTGATGTCGACTTCAAGGTCGGCAGGCCAGGTCCAGAAGGCGGTGTAGATCTGTTTGAATTCAATCTGGTCAACGGTAACGCCGGCTTTCAGTCGAAGCGTGTTGAGCTTGCCGCTCGTGTTGTCGAGCACGTTCGCAACGACGTCCTGGCCGTCACCCATGCCGAAAGCGTAGGTGTTGTTGCCTGAGCCGCCATTGAGCGTGTCGTTGCCCGCGCCGCCGTCGAGCACGTCGGCGCCGTCGCCACCATCGAGTGCGTCATTGCCGGCGCCGCCCAGCAGCGTGTCGTTGCCGGCCTCGCCGTACAGCACGTCGTTGCCCGCACTGCCATCAACGATGTCGTTGCCGCCAGCACCGTTGAGCGTGTCGTCGCCCAACCCGCCGGTTAGCGTATCGGCGCCGCTGGTGCCGCGCAGGTTGTCGTTGCCGGCAGTGCCGGCAAACAGCATCGCGTTGAGCGCCGCGATGTTCCACACCGTGCCATCGGCGAAGCGCACCTGCTGCACGCCGTTGTAGGCGTTGGCCGGGTCATCGCTCGTGAAGAAGCCCCCGATCGTGATCTTGTCGGTCGTGCCCGCGATGCTCAGCTCCAGCGCTTTGTTGGCACCCCAGTAGCTGTCGTTGACCTGCTTGACCACCACCTCCGAGGGCGCCACCCCGGCCTTGAATTGCACCGTGCCGAGCTTGCCCGCGGTGGTGTCGTAGTTGCCCGTGCTTGAGATCACGTCCTGCCCGTCGCCCTTGCCGAACAGGTAGGTGTTGTTGCCCGTGCCACCGGTGAGCGTGTCGTTGCCCGCACCGCCGTCCAGAGCGTCCGCACCGTCTCCCCCGCTCAAGCTGTCGTTGCCTGCCTCGCCGTACAGAATGTCGTTGCCCGCGCCGCCGTCGACGATATCGTTGCCGCCAGCCCCGTTGAGCGCGTCGCCGCCCAGGCCACCGGTCAGCGTATCGGCACCGCTGGTTCCACGTATGTTGTCGTTGCCGCTGGTGCCGGCAAACAGCATCGCCTTGAGCGAAGTGATGTTCCACACCGTGCCGTTGTCGAAGCGTACCTGCTGCAGGCCGTTATACGGATTGGCCGGGTCATCGTTATAGAAAAAGCCGTTGACCGTGACTTTGTCGGTCGTGCCGACGATGCTCAGCTCCAACGCGCCGTTGCTGGTACCCCAGTAGTTGTCGTAGGCCTGCTTGAGCGTCACGTTGGCGGGTGTCACACCCGCCTTGAACTGCAGCGTGTTGATGCGCCCCGCGGTCGCGTCGTAGTTGTCGTACAGCCGATCCTGCCCGTCACCGCGACCGAATAGGAAGATGTTGTTCCCGCTGCCCGCATTGAGCGTGTCATTGCCCGCTCCGCCTTCCAGCAGATCGTTGCCTGCACCGCCGCCGATGATGTCGTTGCCTGCCGCACCGCTCAGCGTGTCGTCGCCCAGCCCGCCAGTCAGCGTGTCGTCGCCTGCGCCGCCGTCCAGTAGGTCGTTGCCAGCACCGCCCTCGATGATGTCGTTGCCTGCCGCACCGCTCAGCGTGTCGTCGCCCAGCCCGCCAGTCAGCGTATCGTCGGCGTTCGTGCCGCGTATGTTGTCGTTGCCATCGGTGGCGGTCAGAGCCAGTGCCGTCAGCGCCGCCAGGTCCCACACCGTGCCGTCATCGAACCGCACCTGCTGCAGGCCGTTGTTTGCATTGGCAGGGTTGTCCTGATAGAAGAAGCCGTTGACCGTGACTTTGTCGGTTGTGCCGGCGATGCTGAGTTCCAATGCGCCATTGCTGTCGCCCACTTCGGTGTCGCGGACTTGTTTGAGCCTCACGTCGGCGGGCGCGACACCGGCCGTGAACTGCAGCGTGTTAAAGCGACCCACGATCGCGTCGAAGTCGCCCGTCCTCGTGATCACGTCCTGCCCATCGCCCTTGCCGAACAGGAAGGTGTTGTTGCCGCTGCCGCCATTGAGCGCGTCGTTGCCCGCACCGCCCAGGAGGGTGTCATCGCCCGCATCGCCGCTCAGACCGTCGTTGCCCTCGCCGCCGTCGATGATGTCATTGCCAGCAGCGCCGCTGATGTAGTCGTCGCCGAGGCCGCCCGATAGGCTATCGTTCGCAACGGTGCCGCGAATGCGGTCGTTGCCATCGGTTCCGGCCATGAGCCTCGCCGTCAGCGCCGCGAGGTCCCATAGCGTGCCGTCGTCGAAGCGAACCTGCTGCAGGCCGTTGTAGGGGTTGGCCGGGTCGTCTCCCTGAATCCGTGAGCCTTACAAACGCGGACGCCTGCAAGTTGTTGATCTGATTGGCGAATCTCTCAGGGTTGGTCCTGACAACCGATCACCCTGCGGGTGAGTTGAGGAGGGGTATCGATTTCGATACTGCCAATACCA